>DASYUW010000217.1:0-35046 GCA_036000845.1 Burkholderiales bacterium | reverse complement strand
CCATCCCGAACAGGACGGTGAAACGCCTCAGCGCCGATGCTAGTGCGGATTGCCCGCGCGAAAGTAGGTCACCGCCAGGCGCCCCAAAAAACAACCCCCGGGGTTCACCCCTGGGGGTTTGTTTTTTTAGGCTCTTCGCGGGGCGCCTGCTTTCGGAACGAAAACACGCCTTCCGGCTGTCTGAACCATTGCATCGGATTCCCAAGGCGGCCCCATGCTCAACCCTCTCACAAGGCGTGTTTCAGTGCAGACTAACCTCCGCCTCGGGCGGAGGTTACGTCGGAACTAAAGTAGGTCACCGCCCCGTATGCCTCCGGCGGATGCCGGAACTAAAGTAGGTCACCGCTCTTGCTCGTGGTGACCGACTGGAGGTCCGATCCGACCACTCACCGCCGGCACTCAGCCAACCGGCTCGGAACCATTGGCTAGAGTGGTCAGGTCGCGGGGGAGCCAAAGCAAGTCATCGCCAAGATCTGCACACATTCATCCCACGGCGCCCGTTGCTCGCAGGCGTGCACACCACATCATCCACGACTATGATTCCAAGGATCACCAAGATCCCGAATTCAAGCGTCCAGGGGGTGCATTAGATATGCGAAGAATCGTACTTCTCAGCATGTTCCTTGCGGCACTGTTCTGCCGGGGCGCGTCCGGCGCCACAACGGCGGTTGTCTCGTCCTGCGCGCCCGGCAAGGAGCCGACCAGGCAGACGCTGGTGGGGATGCTGACCGTGCACGTGATCTGCGATCGCGTGATATTCGAAATCCCGCCCCACGGGCTTAACCGCGACCTGCTCGTTAACACCGAGTTTGCGGCGCTTTCCACCGGCAGCGATTTCGTTGCACCGGGCTCCGTCGTGGATAACCGCGTTGTCAGGCTGATCAGGCTGGGCAACAAGATCTTTCTCGAGGACGTGCGCTACGAGATTCTGGCGCGCGAACAGCCCAATATTCAGCGCGGCGTCGAGGCGGCCTCGCTGCGCACCGTGATCAGGGTCTTCGACATCATCGGCGAGGGTTCCAGCGGAGCGCCGCAGATCGACGTGACCAACATATTCATCAGCGAGGTGCCGGCCGGCTTCGCGCTCGATCTGATGCGCCACTTCCACATGCGCGCGGTCGATCCGAAGCGCTCTTACGTCCAGACCGTCAAGGTTTTCCCCGGGAGCGTCGACGTACGCTTCTATCAGACCTGGATGGCGGATCCCACGGAACTGCGCAGGGCGACCGACGATGAAGAGCGCCCGCCTACCCTCGGTTTCATTTTTCACGCCAGCATCCTGGCACTGCCGCAGACGCCGATGCGCGGGCGCTATGCGGATGACCGCGTGGGCTATTTCACCGTGCCTTTCGACGACTACGGCACCGGCGAGCACGGCCGGGTGCGCCGCGCATATATCCAGCGCTACCGGCTGGAGAAAAAAGACCCTTCGGCGGAACTCTCCGAACCCGTGAAGCCGATCGTGTTCTACATGAGCCGGGAAGTGCCGGACCAGTGGCGTCCGTACATCAAGCGTGGCATCGAGGATTGGCAGAAGGTGTTCGAGAGCGCCGGATTCCGCAACGCCATCATTGCGCGCGATGCGCCGACGGCGCAGGAGGACCCGAACTGGGACCCGGAGGACGTGCGCTACAACGTGGTGCGCTGGACCCCCAGCGGCCGACAGAACGCGATGGGCCCGGCGGTGATCGACCCGCGCAGCGGCGAGGTGATCTCGTCACACGCGATCTTCTGGCACGACGTGTTGCGGCTGGTGGAAACGTGGTACTTCACCCAGGTCGGGCCGCTCGACCCGCGTGCGCGAAAACTCCCGCTGCCGACGGAACTCACCGGGGAGCTGCTACGCTACATCGTCACGCACGAGATGGGCCATGCGCTGGGGCTGCGTCACAACTTCAAGGGGCACTCGGCCTATTCCGTCGCACAACTGCGCAGCCGTGAATGGACCGAAAAGTGGGGTAACTCGGCTTCCATCATGGATTATTCGCGACTCAACTACGTTGCTCAGCCCGGCGACAACGCCTACCTGCTGCCAAAGTTCGGCCCCTATGATTACTTTGCCATCGACTGGGGTTATCGGGAGTTCACACAGATCGCGGTCGTTGACGGCAAGAGGGTCAGCAAGGTGATGAGCAGCGACACCGAATGGGGCCGCCTGGATCAACTGGCGGCGCAACAGGTAACCAATCCGATGCTGCGCTTCGGCGGCGAGGACGAAGCCGCTGCCGTGGACCCGCAGGTCGGCATGCACGTGGTCGGCAGCGACCCGATCGAGGCGGCCGACCTGGGCCTGCGGAATATCGACCTGGTGATGCCGATGTTGATTCCGGGCACGACGCAACTGGGCGGTAGCTATGCACGAATGGCGGAGTTGTACGAAACATTGATCACGCAGCGCCATCGCGAACTGCTTGCGGTAGTCAAACTGGTGGGTGGCGTTGAGGAAACGCGTTATCAGGCCGGGCGCGGCTCTGCGCCGCCGTTCCTGCCGGTTCCGGCGGCGCGACAGCGCGCCGCGGTGAAGTTCCTGGTCGATCGCGCCTTTGCCACCCCGACCGCGCTGCTGGACCGCGAGGTCCTCTATCGCATGGCGCCTTACGGAGGCGCCGATGCGCTGCAGGGATCCAACGTGCAGTTGCTGCGCAGGCTCATCAGTACAGGCGTGTTCGAGCGCATGGCAGAGTCGCGGGAGCTGGACCCCGCCGCGAAAGGCTATACCGGCATCGACATGCTCTACGACCTGAATGACGGACTGTTCCGTGAACTGGAGGCACCTGCCCCGGTCATCGAACTGTACCGCCGCAATCTGCAGCGCAATTATGTCCTGCTGCTGCTCGTGGCAACCGGTACAGAGAACGATCCGGAGGCCTCGAACGCGATCGACATGCGCAATGCCGATACTTCCGGCCCGCTGAGCCTGCAAGCCCGGCATGTGTCGAGCCAAAACCAGCGGGCTGCAAATTCGCCTCTTTCCGATGTCGCGCAGCAATATCGGAAAGATGGTCATCCCAGCGAGTATCGTGCCGCGTTGCGGCTCGGGGCGGTGGACCTGCACTCCAAGATCGAAGGGGCAATCGGCCGGGTGAAGCATCCGGCGACGCTGGCGCTTCTGCGCGAGCTCAAAGCGCAACTGGAACGCGTGCCCTGAGTCTATCGCCTTGCGGCAGGCGCACGTGATCGGGGAGTCGGTCGGAAGTAAGGCCGGAAGTAAGCAGGGCGCAATGCCTGGTTTTTAATTGGAGTCGCGACGTCCGGAGAGATATCGGCCATGCTCAAATCCATCGTTCGAGCGCTGCTGAAGGTCCTGTTTCGCGTTCACGTCGAAGGCGACACGAACCACTTTTCCCAGTCGCGGCTGCTCATCATTGCCAACCATCAGTCCTTCCTCGACGGCCTGATTCTGGGGGCATTCCTCCCGGTCGATCCGGTATTCGTGGTGCACACCGAGGTGACCCGCAACTGGTTTTTCCGGCTGGTGTTGCGCCTTAGCGATTACCTGGCGGTGGATCCCACCAACCCGATGGCGATGAAGCGCGTGGTGCGGCTGATCGAATCCGGACGCCCGGTGGTGATTTTCCCGGAAGGGCGCATCACCATTACCGGGAGCCTGATGAAAGTCTACGACGGTCCCGCATTTGTCGCCGCCAGGACGCAGGCGGTCATCGCACCGGTGCGGCTGGACGGCGCCGCGCGCTCGTTTTTCAGCAGGCTGTCGGGAAGCAACCCGCGCGAGCTGTTGCCGAGGATCACGGTATCGATCCAGCCCCCCGCCTCGATCGTCATGCCGAAGGGCGGCAACGGCCGGATGCGCCGCAGAAAAGCCGGGGAGGGCATGCGCAAGATCATGCAGGAGATGATCTTCCGTTCGCGTCCGGATCAGACCCTGTACACGGCGTTGATCGATGCCATGCAAATCTACGGCCGCGGCAGGAAAATGGTCGAGGACATGCGGCAGACCGAGTTCTCCTACAACGCGCTGCTGAAGATGACGTTGGTGCTTGGATTCCTGGTGAGACGCATGAGCGGGCGCGGCGATACGGTCGGGATTCTTATGCCGAACCTTGCAGCCACGCTGTGCATGGTGATCGGGGCGACCGCATTTCGCCGCGTACCGGCGATGCTCAATTACACGGCGGGAACCGACGGCATCCAGAGTGCCTGCGTGGCAGCGAAGATTTCCACCATCGTCACGTCGCGCAAATTCCTGGAAACGGCGCGGCTTCAGGTACAGGTGGACGCACTGCGCAACGTCAGCCTCGTTTATCTCGAGGACCTGCAGCCCACCGTCAACCTCGCGGTCAAACTTTGGGCCGTAGCCCACCTGATCTTTCCCCGGCTGCTCGGCAGAGGCGTCGATCCGGAGTCGCCGGCGGTGGTGCTTTTTACCTCCGGGTCCGAGGGCCGGCCCAAGGGCGTGGTGCTTTCGCACCGCGCCATACTATCGAACATCGCGCAGATCCGCGCCATTACCGACTTCTCGGTGGAAGACCGGATTTTCAATGCGTTGCCGGTCTTTCACTCGTTCGGGCTGGTCGCAGGCGGGCTACTGCCGATCCTGACAGGCATCAAGCTGTTTCTCTATCCCTCGCCGCTGCACTATCGCCTGATTCCAGAAATCATCTACGACCGCAGCTGCACCATTCTTTTCGGCACCAGCACCTTCCTGAACAACTATGCCAAGTTCGCGCATCCCTACGATTTCTACCGGGTGCGCTACGTGGTTGCCGGCGCCGAGAAGCTGTCGCAGTCTGTGCGCGATCTGTGGAGCGAGAAGTTCGGGGTACGCGTCTACGAAGGGTACGGAGTGACGGAGACGTCGCCGGTCATCTCGGTCAACTCTCCGATGGCGACCCGCATCGGGAGCGTTGGCCAACTGCTCCCCGGAATGGAGGCCCGGCTCGTGCCGGTGTCCGGCATCGACCGCGGCGGCGTGTTGCACGTGCGCGGCCCCAACGTGATGCTGGGCTATTTGTATTACGAGAATCCCGGGGTGTTGGTGCCGCCGCACTCGGAGCTGGGCCCGGGCTGGCATGAAACAGGCGACATAGTGGATATCGACGACGACGGATTTATTCACATCCTCGGACGCGTCAAGCGTTTTGCCAAGGTCGCGGGCGAGATGATTTCGCTCGAAGTCGTCGAAAAAATCGCCGTGGCCGCGTCGCCGGGCTTCCAGCATGCGGCTTCTTCACGACCGGACGAACGCCGCGGCGAGGCGATCGTGCTATTCACCACCGATCCTGCGTTGACCCGTGAGCGCCTGCAGCAGGCTGCGCACATGCTGGGTTCGTCGGAGATTGCCGTACCCAGGGAAATTCTCAATGTGCTGGAAATCCCGCTTCTGGGGACGGGAAAGGTAAACTACGTCAGGCTGAAGGAAGACGCCTGCCGCGCGCCGGCAGCCGCTTCCGGCGCTGGCTAGGGAAGCTCTGACCAGGTTCCACATGCGCGACCGAGGCGATTCGGGTCGAGGGCAAGACGGCGAGGACGCCGGTAGCCGGCCTACATAAGGAGGAGCCGACGAAGATGCATCCGCGCTGAATGTGTGGCTTGTGCTGGTAACCATCCCTAACGAAAAAATCTTGACGCAAAGACGCGACGGCGCAAAGAAACCCTGAAAAAGGATCGAGGATGACGGGAGATCGGGTCGGGCGATCCCCGTTTGTTCCCTTGGACGAAAACGTGTCGGCCCGTCCATCATGGGCTTCGTAGCACCGTTCGTTTTTGCCTTTCTTTGCGCCTTCGCGTCTATGCGTCGAATTCTTTGATTCTCGGGCAAACGCATTTGCCATGACCGACCGGGCGCCAGACTATTCCAAACTGCTCGAATGCCTTGCGGACAGGCTGCCGGCGTTCCGGCAGGCGTTGCTCGAGCGGGCGACAGACCTCGAACGAGTGGAACTGGCGGCGGGCGAGGTGCTCCTGCTCAGGGGTGAGAAGGCGAATGCGCTGTACGTGGTCGTCGCCGGATTGCTGCGCGCCACGATCATCCAGGACCGTGGCGGCGAACTTACCCTTTCGGAGTTCGGGCCTGGCGAGATGGCCGGCGAAATGGCGATCCTGGCAGGCGGCGGCGTTTACAGCGCCACGGTCTCCGCGGCTGAAGATGCCGTACTCGTCCGGGTGCCGCGCGAGGCCTTTGAAAGGATCGCGAAGTCGGCACCAAAGGCCATCCATGAGATGGCCGGGGGCATACGCCGGCGTCTTGCGCGCGACCAGCTCGCCATCGGCCTGCCGAAGTTATTCGGGCCGCTCGACGAAACCATGCTCCAGTTCGTCGAGGAGCGAGTGGAGTGGATCAGACTGCACGCCGGTGACACGCTGTTTGCCGAGGGGGACAAGGGCGAGGATCTCTTCTTTGTGCTCGGCGGGCGCCTGCGCGCAGTGAGCGCTGACGGCCGGGTGCTCAACGAAATGACCCGGGGCGAAAGCATCGGCGAGATCGCATTGCTGACCGGAGAGCCGCGCACCGCGAGCGTAGTTGCCGTCCGCGACAGCGACCTGGTGCGCGTGTCGCGGCGGGCGTTCGACGAAATCGTCTCGAAGTATCCGGCGGTCATGCAGACCATCGCCCGTATTGTGGTGCAGCGTCTGAGGGCGAAGGAGCAGGTAGGCGCCACTGCAAGAACAGGAAAGTGCATTGCGGTGCTCGCGGCGGGCGCCGGGAATGCGACCGCGGCCTTTACCGCGCGACTGGTAACGGCGCTCGAACGTATCGGTCCTACCCTACACCTTTCGGCGCAGCGGCTGGACGCGCTGCTCAATCGGCCCGGAATTGCCACGGCCGAAGAGGAGGATGCGGCCGGCATCCGCCTGACAGCATGGCTGGACGAACAGGAATCGCATCACCAGTTCCTCATCTACGAGACCGATGGCACACCCTCCCTCTGGACACGGCGTTGCCTGCGTCAGGCGGATGAAATTCTGCTGGTAGCAGACGCCGGTTCGGACCCCGCGCCCGGTTCTGTGGAGAAGACCCTTCTGGGTACCAAGAACGGCATCTCGAAGGCCCGGCAAAGTCTGGTTTTGTTGCATCCCGACGGCAGCCGAATGCCGTCAGGAACTTCGCGTTGGTTCGCGAACCGCAATGTCCAGCGCAATTTCCACATCCGTCTCGACACAGAAAACGACTTCACGCGCGTGGCGCGCTGCCTGGGAGATGCGGCAATCGGACTTGTTCTCGGCGGCGGCGGCGCGCGTGGCCTGGCGCATATCGGCGTGGTTCGCGCTCTGCGTGAAGCGGGAGTGCCGATCGACATGATCGGCGGTACCAGCATGGGAGCGGTAATGGCTTCGCTGGTAGCGATGGACCAGGACTGGGATCAGATGCTGGAGACCAACCGGGAGGCGTGGCTACGCAATAAGCCGCATAAGGAATATTCGCTGCCGTTCATCTCGCTGATCCGCAGCCGGAGGCTGGATAGCATGGCGAAAAGAATCTGGGGCGAATTCGAGATCGAAGACCTGTGGATCAGCTTCTTCTGCGTCTCCTGCAACCTCTCCACCGCCGCCGCGGTGATCCACGAGCGTGGACGGTTGTGGAAGGCCATCCGCGCCAGCGCATCGCTTCCCGGAGTGTTCGTGCCGGTCCTGAGCGACGGCAACATCCTGGTTGATGGAGGGCTGGTCAACAACCTGCCCGGGGACGTCATGCGCGAACGAGTATGCCGGACGCTGATCGTGGTCGACGTGGGATTGGAGCACGAATTCACCTTCAAGCTACCCGAGTTTCCTTCGCCCTGGCAGTTTCTTCGCAGCCGCATCCTGCCGTTCGCAACGCGAATCGAAGTCCCGCACATCGTCGACGTGCTGATCCGCACGACCGATGTCAGCAGCAGTCAGAAGACGCGCGACGTCAAGAGAAACGCCGATGTTTGCCTCCGACCGCCGATCGACGCCTACGGCGTGCTCCAGTTCGAGTCGCTCGACGAGATCGCAGATGTGGGCTATCGCTACGCAAAAGCGAAGATGGAAGAATTGCGGGCGGAAAAATCGCTTGCTGGTATGTTCCAGGCGACTTGAGACCGGGCTAACGATTTTCCGCAATATCGCGCAGCGCGGGTAGGTCCAGAATTTCGAGGCAATCGCGCTCGTGTCTGATGAAGCCGCTTCGAGACCAGGCGCGCAGGTTCTTATTAACGCTTTCACGCGTCGCGCCGATAAAATCGCCCAGTTCCTGCTGCGACAACTTGAGTTCTATCCTCACCCGGGCACCGCTCCCGGTCCCGTGATTTCCCGCCAGCCATAGCAGTTGCTTTGCCAGCCTGGCGGGAACGTCCAGAAAGGCGCGATCCTCGACGCGGATCGTGAGTTCCCTAATACGGCCCGCGAGCACGGCGAGAAGCTTGATCGAGACTGGCGGCGAGGCTGCGAGCAGGCCATGAAATGCCCGTTTGTCCACCACCGCCATCTCGCATTCCTCCAGCGTGGTTACGGTGGCGGAGCGAGGTTGGCCGTCGAGTATGCCGATCTCGCCGAAGACTTCTCCGGGACCCAAGACGTTGATCGCGGTGTCGGCCCCGTCGGCGCCCTGCGCACTGACTTTCGCGCGGCCGCGCAGCAGTACGAAGAACTCGGTGGCCGGATCCCCCTTGGCGACGATCGTTTCTCTCGGCTTGTACACCCTGGTATTTGCCAGATTCGACAGACGGACAAGATCGTCCTTTGCGAGTGCGTTGAAGAGCCACACCCGCGACAGGCTGTCGATCAGCGCGTCGGTCACGGTTTTCGACCTGCACCTGTGAAGCAGTTCATAGCGAAGCCCGCATACGGCTTGTAGACTTCAGGCATGCAACTCTTCTTCCTCGGTTCGGGCTCCGCGCATACGGTGGGCGCCGACAATTTCCAGTCGAACATGATGCTGATCGCCGACAGCGGGCGGCGTCTGCTGATCGACTGCGGTTCGGACGTTCGCTGGTCGCTGGCTAAACAGGGCCTTTCCCACTTGGATGTCACTGACATTTATATCAGCCATCTGCATGCGGATCACATCGGCGGGCTCGAGTATGTCGGCTTCCAGACGCATTTCGACCCGCGTTGCGAGCGTCCCCGTCTCTTTGTCGAAGAGTCTCTTGCCGCGCCGCTCTGGAACCGCGCGCTACGCGGAGGCATGGGCGTCATTTCCGGCACCGAGACTGAATTGGATACCTTCTTCGATGTGCGCATCGTCACCGCGAATCGGCCGTTCGAATGGGAAGGGGCCCGCCTTCAACCCGTCCCCGCAGTGCATGTTTCCAGCCCGCGCGCGACGGTTCACAGCTACGGCCTGTTGATCGAGCGCGACGGCCATCGAACGTTCCTCACAACTGACACGCAGTTTACTCCGGGTCGCCTGGCCGCCTGCTACGCGAGTGCCGACCTCATCTTTCACGACTGCGAAACCGGCCCGGCAAGGACCGGAGTACATCCTAATTACGACGAACTGGTTCAGCTGCCCGCCGCCGTCCGTGCCAAGACCTGGCTCTACGGCTACCCGCCGGGCCCGTTGCCCGATGCCGCCACCGCCGGTTTCCGCGGCTTCGTCCGGGCCGGCCAATCCTTCGAACTCAACCTCAAACGCGGCACGGTCGAGGAAACCGCGATTCGCACTGGACTGAGTCCGTAATAGCATGCGCGCCAGGCGGCAGCCCTGGCAATTGCGTCTCCTAAAGGTTCAATCTGCTTGGCCCGCCAGGTGCGGACGATAAGCAATCGGAGGCGGCGGACCAATTCCCCCCAAAAAAAAAGCCCGCCATACGGCGGGCGAAGTCCACGGGAGAGTTGAGAGATTAGTTGGAGACGGTGGAAGCCAGCTTGATCGGAGCGCGCGTGACACCAGGCGCGCAAAAGATCTTGTCGTCGACCATCACGCAACTGGTCTTACCATGCAGGGCAAACTCCACGCGCTGCTGCCCGTTCTCCATGGTCACGCGAAGATTGTCTTGTGCGAAGACAACGGAGCAAGACAACACGGTAGCAATCAGCAGGCCGGTCAGGAAATTGGCGGTGGTCATGGTCTGGTCCCTCCTCAAAGTGTTTCGTGTTGCAGACACTGTACGGAGGGAGGGATGCCGTGCGAACTGAACTATTGCGCAGTCGAAGTGTGAGAAATTCACGCCCCTACCGGCCACAGGCCTGGCAGGGGCCTTAGCGCGTAGGCTGTCGAAGGATGACGGACACGTCAGTGAACTGATTCACACAATTTCCGCCATCTCTGCACGGGTAAGAGTGGTTCGTACTCTAGGCACGTCACAACGTCGCAACCGTCGTGTCGGTGCACTTTCCGTCCTCGGTCGATTTACAGCACCAAAAAGTCGCGCAAATCCATTCAGGCAGTAATCAGTGCATTGCCTTGTTTTCGTCGGCCTGCTTGCGACGGCGTGGCCCTAGTATCGGACTCGTAATTCTTTCCTGGAAGCGCGGATCTTCGCCGCAAGGTGTCTGGAATTGCAGGAATTGGAAGACGAACGCCGGGCCGTTACGATTTTCGGACCAAGTTTGGCGCCTCACTCGCCGCAGACCTTCAGGTCGGTGGGTTTTCAGGGTGGCAGCTCGGGCACTGCATGACCCTGTTCCTGGACCCGAATCAAGTCGCAGTGAGGCTAGCGCCCGCCGCCCCAACCGGTCAAGACGTGAATTTCACACGCCCGCAACGCGCAAGAGTTCCTGACGAGTCGCGGCCTCTCCGACGTACAGTGGTCCCGACATGAAATGCTTCAAGGAGGACCCAGATCATGACTACGACTCTTAACAAGCTGTTCATCGCGGCCGCGTTGTTCTGCTTTGCCGTGACCGCTTGCGAAAGGGCTCAGGTCACGACCGAAAACGGTGGCCACCCGGTGGAACTCACCCAGCATGGCAACACCGCCTGCGTATTGGTCGACAACAAGGTTTTCTGTGCGCCGGCAAAGATGCGCGCGCCGGTACGGCTTGTTGCCTCCGCAGCAATTTGAATTTCCAATTCTCCTCGAGATTTGGCCCGCCGCTGTGGCGGGCCTTTTGTTTGTGTGCGCCTTCGAAGCGAACCCGGTGTATCCGGTAAAGCTCGCCGAACCCGCAGGATCGGCCACAGGCAGCGAAGGATACCTTGTCATGACAGGGTGTTGAGTGCAGACTTTTCGTCGCGACAGCCCAAACAGAACCAAGGGGAGATTTAGTGACGGCATCATCGAGCGAGAGCACGCCGCTCTGGAATTTGTCGGCGAAGCATCTGAAGGCACTCTCGGAGCGGGGCACTATCAAGGCTTATCCGAAGAACACGGTGATCGTCAACGAGGGCGATCGCAGCGATACGCTTTTCATCATCCTTTCGGGAAAGGTAAAGGCATACCTCGCTGACGAGGAAGGCAAGGAGGTGCTGCTCAGCACGCAGGGGCCAGGCGAATACTTCGGTGAGATGATCCTCGACCAGGGTCCGCGCTCGGCGTCGGTGATGACGCTCGAGCCCTCGAAGTTCTCCGTCATTACGACCGATCAGTTCAAGAACTTTCTGACCGAACATCCGGACGCAGGACCGGAACTGGTCATGAGCCTGATCCACCGCGTGCGCGAACTGACCAAGACGGTCGGGAATCTCGCACTGCTCGACGTCTATGGGCGCGTTGCCCGGCTGCTGCTGGAACTGGCGGCCGAGGAAGGCGGTGAAATGGTCATCAGTGAACGCTTGACCCAGCAGGACATGGCGAACCGCGTGGGATGTTCACGCGAAATGATCAGCCGTATCCTCAAGGACCTGCGAATCGGTGGCTATCTGAGGATGGACGGCGAACGGATCATCATTGCCAAGAACCCGCCGCGTGCGTGGTAAACCGGCCGTCAGGTCCGTTTAGGAAATCTCGCGGTGCCGCCCCGGCAGTAGTGCTGGTTACTGCAGGCTATTTTGGCAGCAGCCCGTGGCGCCTGGCCTCCCTGACGGCCTGGGTGCGATTGTTGGCGTTGAGGCGTCTGAACAGATCCTTCAGGTGCTGCTTGACGGTTCCCTCTGTCAGCCCCAGCACGTCCGCGATGCGTTTGTTGGGCATGCCTTCGGCAAGCAGGGGAAGAATCTGCAACTGCCTGGAGGTCAGCGGCGCAGACTCGCCGTTGCCTGTGGGTTGCGAAGGGGGCAGAAACACTGCATCGGGCACGTAAACGCCCCCGTTCAACACACGACGCAATGCAGCCATCAGTTGCTCGCTGCCGGTAAATTTCGGAATGTATCCGCGCGCCCCGCCGTCGAGGAGAGTACGGATGATCTGCGGATCGTTCACTCCGGACACGATTACAACCGGCAGGGCAGGGTAAGCCCGGCGAATGGCGAGAAAGCCCTCGATCTCGCCCATTCCCGGCATCTGCAGGTCGAGCAGCAGCAGGTCCACAGGCCACTCCAGGGCAAGCTTGTCCAGCGCCGCCCGCAAGTTGCCCGCCTCGAGCACCGTCACCTGCGTGCCCAGAAGCTGCAGGAAGAACCGCAATCCCTCCCTGAACATGGGATGGTCGTCGGCGTGCAGGATCTTCATGGCGACGTTCCAGCGGTCTGTTTTGAGAGAGCGCGGGCTGGCATTCGCGTTACGGTCGAACGCGGGGCCATAAACGGAATTTCAGTCCTGCGCGCGTGCCGGCATCGCCGGCAAAGTGAAGAAGAACTCGTTGCCCTCAGCCGATCGAACGGTCACACCCACCGTACCCCCGAGTTTCGACACTATGCGCTGCACCGTGGCGAGGCCAAGGCCGTGACCGGCGGCCCGCTCCTTGTGCAGGCGAGTGAATGGCGTAAAGACGCGCCTGCGCTCGTCCTCCGAAAGCGGCTGGCCATTGTCCCGCACACTGAAACGCACGTGCGGGCCATCCGACGCGCCGGCGATCTCGAGACGTGGAGGAGCGCCGCCGTACTTGAGTGCGTTACTGAGCAAGTTCAGCCATACCTCTCCTACCCAGGGCGCGTAGCCCAATGCTTGCGGCCAGGTTTGCGGCAACTTCACGTCGGCGTGCTGACGCGCCAACATCTCACCTAACTGGCTCAAAGCCTGGCTGACGAGACTGCTCGTGTCGAGCGGTTTCAGTTCGACGTGCTGCTGTGCGACTGTGGAAAGCAGAAGCAGGGCGTCAACGACCTCTCCGGTCATGGCCAGCGCGTTGTGCGCCTGCTGCGCCAGATGTCGCTGTTCACCGGACAGATCGTCCGATTTGAACTTGCAAAGAATCTCGAGGAAGCGGCTGGCGGCGGCGAGTGGGGTCTTGAGGCTGTGTGCGATGGTGTGCGCATAAGCTTCCAACTCGGCATTCTTCTGTGCCAGATCCTGTGTCTTGGCGGTCAACTCCTTCTGGAGGCGGTTCAACTGCAGGTGGTGCTGGATGCGCGCCAGCAGTTCCTCGCGCTGAATCGGCTTGGTTACGTAGTCCACCGCTCCGAGACGAAATCCCTCGACTTTGTGGGCGGTGTCGTCCACTGCGGTCATGAAGATCACAGGGACCTCGGCGGTCCGCGGATCGGATTTCATGCGCCGGCAAACCTCGAAGCCGTCCGTTTCCGGCATGCGCACGTCCAGCAGCACCAGATCCGGCCTGGCCAGGCGCGCTTTTTCGAGCGCGTCCGCGCCGCTGCGGGTAAGCATCAGATCAAATCCCTGCTCAGCCAGGAAATCCGAGATCAGACGCAAGTTCTGCGGCTTGTCGTCGACGATCAGCACGGTCGCTCCGCGCAACTCAGTTGGGAGCGACATCGCGATGGGTTTCCGCGCAGTCCTGCAACAGCGTGATGAGTCGCTCCTCGTCGAGATCGCGGGCGAGAGTGTACAAGCGGCGTCCGAAAGCGCGATATCGCGCTTCGCCCCGCTCCAGCTCCAACGCGATCTGCTCGACGCGTACCAGCTTGCCCAGCCGCGCCAGTTCAAGCAATTCGTCGAGCGTGGCACCGGAAGGCGCGACTAGCTGCGCATCCGTCTGCTCCTGCATCGGAGCGCTCCCGTGAGTCTCGGTCTCTTCGTAGCGCCAGGTCAGGTCGAGCAGATGCCCGATGATGTCAAGCAGCTCCATGCTCTCGAACGGCTTGCGCAGGCAGGCCGCGAAAGTGAGCGAATCTGCTTCCGCTCGTTCGAGGTCAGCGGTGCTTGCGGATGCTGCCACGATCGGCACCTTAGCCAGTTCGGGCGACTGGCGAATGGAGTGAGCAGCCTGAAAGCCGGACATTTCCGGCATGCGTAGATCCATCACGATCAGGGCCGGAAACCGCCGTCGCGCTGCAGCAACTGCTGCCTGGCCACCTGCGGCGGCGACCACTTCAAATCCCAAGGGCTCGAGTATCTGCTGAAGCAACTCGCGGTTCTCTTCCTGATCATCGGCGACCACGATGCATTGGGATGTTCCCTGGTAGCCGACAATGCGCCGGTGCGCGGGCAGGATAGCCTGCGGCTCCTTGACCAACGGCAATGCCATCGCGAACCGGAAAGTGCTGCCGCCGTTCGGACGGCTTTCGACCTCGATGTCCCCGCCCATAAGGTGTGCAAGCTCCTGACTGATTGCCAGCCCGAGGCCGACACCGGACTCGCGTTTGCGCCCTGGCTCAGCCTGCTCGAAGGGCGCAAAGATGCGGGCGGTATCCTCCGGCGCGATACCGATGCCGGTGTCGTGCACCCAGACCCGCAGTTCGACGAGCTCGCTGCCGAGCGGAAACGTCTGCACGGTCAGGGTAACCCGCCCAGTGGTGGTGAACTTGATGGCGTTACCAAGCAAATTCAGCAGGATCTGCCGCAGGCGCTTGCCGTCCGCATTCACCTGCGCCGGAAGGTCACCCGATGCTTCGAGAATGAACTCCAGCCCTTTCCTTTCGGCGTCAACGCGCACCATCGCCGCAATTTCCTCGATGAGGGCTGGCAGGGGCACGGGAGACAGGTGCAAATCGAGACGGCCAGACCGGATCCTCGAGAGATCCAGCAAATCATTGATGAGATCGAGCAGGTGACGGCCGCTTCGCGCAATCGTCGCCAATGCCTCCTGGCGGCCGGGGTCTGCCAACGGACGCTCACGCACGAGTTCCGCGTACCCGAGGATCGCATGCAGCGGGGTACGCAGCTCGTGGCTCATGTTTGCGAGGAACTGGTCCTTGGCACGGCTTGCCGCTTCGAGCTCCGCGCGCGCGGCCATCAGGGCCCGTCGTTGCGCGCTGAGCAGACGGATATACAGCACGCCTGCCACGAGGATGACGGAGAACACCGCCAGCGATGTCCAGATGGCCCGGTAATCGACCTTGCTTTCATACCTGACCGACAGCCATTTCTGCGAAATTGCCCGCTGTTCCTCGTCGCTGATCGCGTCCAGCACCTTATCGAGGATGCCGACCAACTCGGGCCAGTCGTTGCGAACACCCACCGAGAAGCCTTGCGGCTGAAGGGCCCTCTCGACCGGCGTGGCGATCTTCAGGTTGCTGATCTGGCGTTGCCTGATGTTGAATACAATGGGGAATATGTCGTCCACCAGGCCGTCCACTTTTCCTGTGGACACTGCTATCAGGCCCTCGAGGATGTCTGGGTAGGCAGGTACAAGCTGATTGGGATATGCCCTCACCATGAGCGACTGGGACGAGTGCCCTTGCACGACGGCGACCCGTTCGGGCGCGAAATCGCGCAATCCGCTTACGAAACCGTAGTCGTCACGGGTGACGATGACGTTTACGTAGTGCAGGTAGGGTTTGGTGAAGGCGAGGAAGGGCTGGCGTTCCTGCGTGCGCGTAACCGCAAGCACGACGTCCAGCTCCCTCTTTTGCAGCTTGTCCTGAACCGCCGCGAAATTCAGCAGCTGAAAGACCTGAAACTCGACTCCAAGACGTTGTTTGATGATTTCCAGGTAGTCGGCTACGACCCCGGCAAACTTGCCCCGGCTATCGACGAACTCGTAGGGCGCATAACTCGTTTCCGCGCCGACCCTTATGATCGGATGCGCTGCCAGCCACCCTGTTTCTTTCGCGTCGAACTCGAAGTTTGCCGTTTTCGACGCGGGTACGCCCGGCACCTGTGTGTTTTGGGGCGACGCGTCGTGCGTGCGCATGAGGAGCGCCAGCGCGATGCCAATTAACGCCGCCGACACAACAAGGACCCGCAGCCTGCGGGCTGGTGAGCGCGTCATGTTCAACCTCCGCGTAATTTGGGGAATGAATCGGAGCCGTCCCTGCCCGGCTCTACCCCTGGCGATAGTCTACTGCCTTGAACCCGGCCATGCGCCCCCCGGCTCGGCTTTTCGCCGCCCCGGTCGGATGGTTTAAGCGTCCATAACGTAGGCATTCTGTGAAATCCCGGCTTCGGCGCATACTGCCGGGCTTTCCCGAGACCCCAGGGGCCGACCCTGGGGTGGCCGTGTAACGCCAGTTCGCCGGACCCGGTATCACTAAAGTGATGGAACCTGCCTCGGATTAGGAATTGCCAATGTCGCCCCGAGGCGCGCATCCTGCGCGCTGAAAACGGCCGCCTCATGATCAGGAAGAGGGTCCTTGGCCATTTTCGGTAGGTCGGCAGGCGGCTGCGGGGCTTTTGAACACAGATCTTGTTTCGTGCAGCAACTAGTGCGCGGGCCGCGGCCAGCTTCATGGTCTGGCCGGAAATTGCGGTCTCCGGGTGCATTGGGCCGTCGTGGCAGGGCTTTGTGAATTTTCACGTTTTGATTTGGTAATTTGTACGCGTGTTTGCGGGTGTGCATCGGCAGTGTGTCATTGTGAGCATTTGCTCACGGTTTTTCTTTCGAGAGGGAACGAATATGAAAAGTGCATTCAAGGCGAAGGTGCTTGCTTCTGCTGTGGCCGCTCTGTTTGCCGCGGTTTCTTATGCTGCGATCGCCGATGAATCGGTGACCGCCGGCAAGAAGAAGGTTGACGCCCAGGGCCGTGCGATCGACGAAGTCAAGACGGGTAACAAGAAGGTTGACGCACAGGGCCGTGCAATCGACGAAGTCAAGACGGGTAACAAGAAGGTTGACGCCCAAGGACGTGCGATCGACGAAGTCAAAGCGGGCAACAAGAAGGTTGACGCCCAGGGCCGTGCGATCGACGAAGTCAAGACGGGCAAGAAGAAGGTTGATGCCCAGGGCCGTGCGATCGACGAAGTCAAGACAGGCAAGAAGAAGGTTGATGCCCAAGGCCGTGCGATCGACGAAGTGAAGGCCGGTGGCAAGAAGGTTGACGCCCAGGGCCGGACGATCGACGAAGTGAAGGCCGGTGGCAAGAAGGTGTCTGATTCGGGCCGTGCGATCGACGAAGTCAAGGCGGGCAACAAGAAGGTTGATGCCCAGGGCCGTGCGATCGACGAAGTCAAGACAGGCAACAAGAAGGTTGATGCTCAGGGCCGTGCGATCGAGGAGTAAGCAACTGCAGCAAGAAAAGGCTACCGACCCCGGCCGCTACGCCCATGTGGGCACGTAGCCCGGTGGCAATGAAGACTGGCCGGGGCGGGCGGTAGAAGACTGTAGCGGAGTTAGATACAGTCAAAACGGGCCGACACATATCGTGTCGGCCTTATTTTTTGTTGGTCCCAAACAGCCCAGGGCATCTTATGCCCAGGCGGCGGTGCAGTAGGTTTACCAAGAATCATTGGTTTCATGACGTGGGAGGCCCGATCCCGCGTGGCGGATGTGGTCCGGATGCAGTGCATACGCCGCTCCGCCATTGATGAGGCTCTGCAGTTACTGGGGGCTCGCGGTCGCGCCTTCGCTGCCATGAACAACCCAAAGCACGGTTCAGTCCAGGGAACGTTTCATCGCGGTTCGCGGATCAGTCCCGAACGGATGCGATTGCCCTGTGGCCTTCGCTGCGCTCGGTTCGGTAGCGGCCCGCATGCCTTCGAGGTACAGGCGCTCGGTTTCGATCGATGGCGTCGCGGCGAGACCTTTGGCTAGTGCTTCCCGGCACCGCAGGTATGTACGCACGACCCCTGCAACTTCGCCCTCTTTCAGGTAACAGCTCATCAATCTGCGGTACAGCAGCTCGTTCAACGGATCGAACTCGAGGGCGTGGAGGCAAAGATCGATGGCGTCGGCAAACCGATCCTGGTTTTCGAGGTGCATGGACAGCGCCGCGACCAGGCGCTCGAACTTGGTCTTCAATCGCAGTCGCGGCGTCAGCATCCACGACTCTTCGGACTCGCGTGAAAGAAAGTGCCCGGAATAGAGGCTGAAAGCCGCGCGCAGGTGCAGCTCCGCGGCATCGCCGCTCGCAGTTTCATTGAGCCGGCGCAGGCCGTCGTTGACCGAGCGCTCGAAGCTCCACATATCCACCCAGCAAACACCCTCGTTCAGCGTGAGCTTGCCGTCATGCTGAAGAACGGCAGCAGGAGCCCGCAGCAAGTGGCGCAGCCTGTGCAAGGTAACGGTCAAATTCCTGGTCCCGAGATCGCCTTCGGAATCCGGCCACAGACATTCCCAAATCTGGCTGGACGCGACACCCCGGCCACCGAAAGCGATCAACGCTTTCAGCAGAGCGAGCGGTCGTTGTTTCGCCTTGCCATTTGATTTTCCATTGCCGTTGACGCAGACCGGCTGCCCCTGGATTGCGACACTGAATCGTCCGAGCATGTAGATCCGAATCGGCACACCGCTTCCGATCCTGTTGGCGTTACCCTCCGCACCGGAGTTTGCCGCGCCGGGGCGGGCAAACCTATCCGTCGACCTTCCAGGGAAGGCCTTCGAATTGATGTCCGATTGCGTCCCGTACATGGTGCTCCCTCCAGCAACTTGTTTCGGGTTCGCGGAGCCAGCCTGCTGTCCGGCCTGTTAGCAGGCTCGATGCCTGGGGCATGAAGAAAAACGTTCCGCCACACCTTAAAGCGAATTGTGGGAAGGAAACACCTACCAGTCTGTATAACGAAGGTCATAGTGACCAGCAGGTGTCGGAGCGCAGGGCGAGAAGACGTAAAAAATACGCCGCAAGGGGACCTTGAAAACCGCATGTTGTGCGAAGCTGAACCCCTTGCATCGCCGGTACGACCGGGAGAAAATTTGGCGAAATCGAGGAGTTCTGGTACAAAAACGAAACTTTGCGTGGACGTAAACGGGTATGAATCCGCGTTTCTTGGATCTGTTCGCGGTGCTTTTCGGACTCGCAGCGGCGAGCATCGAGGCGTCCGAATTGGTTTCGCTTGCGCCCGCCGACCTGGGTGCGGCCGTGTTCAAGCTGAGCGCCCTGGACGGAACGGGCAAGGTGAAGGTCGGCTCCGCCGTCCTGATCGCCCCCGGGAAACTGTTAACGACGTGCCATGTTGCCCGGGATGCCGAGTCGCTTCAGGTGCATCGCGGTGACGCCAGGTTGACGGCGAAACCGGACTTCGTCGACATTGAGCACGATCTGTGCGTGCTTTCCGCGCCTGATCTGCTGGAGTCAGTGCCAGCTGAAATCGCGATACCGGGCGACCTGAAGGTTGGCGACGAAGTTCTTGCGGTCGGCTATCCCAGGGGCGGCAAGCTCGCGCTGAGTAAAGGAAGACTCAAGGCGCTGCACCGCTATGGCGCCGTTCGCGTCCTCCAGGTCTCGGCACCGTTCGATCAAGGCCAGAGCGGCGGGGCGCTCTTCAACAGTATGGGTCGCCTTGTTGGCATCACGGCTTTCAAAACCGTGTCCGGAGGCGACTTTCACTTCGCGCTGGCGTTCGACGGCAGCAACGGAGAAGTGTTCACTCGACAGGCAAACGTACCTGATGGCGCCAGCCACAAAACGGCGTTTTGGGAGCGCGCTCGCCACGCCCAGCCGCTTTTCCTGCGCGCTGCATCTCTCGAGGCGGACCGGGATTGGAAGGCATTGCTGGGCGTCGCCCAGGAATGGACCGCGTCGGACGCCACGAACTCAGCGTCATGGTTTGCGCTGTCGCGCGCGCTTTCGTCGCTGAAGCGCGAGCGGGACGCAGACCTTGCGCTCGTGCGCGCAGAGGCGCTGATTCATCGCTGACGCATACGACGTCCCGGCAATCCCTGACCGTTCAGCCTGCCTTGCCGGGCGTGAAACCGCCTCCCCGCGGAACCGGTGACGCCAGGTACCGCCGGCAAAACACCCAAGGGCAAGGCAGGCGTCGGTCACCCGCCGCGCTCAGCGACGGCCAAACTCAACGTCTTTCAGCGTTCTCGATCCGCCCCTGATAATCAGAGGATCGGTGCTCGCGGCCCCGACGATCGTCCCGGGCTTGTTGGTCAGGTTTCCGTCCCAGTCGCGCATCAGCTCCCTGTAGTTGCCCTCCTCCGAACGCGTACCCACTCCGCCCGCGGGAGGCCCGCCATAGCTCTTGTAGGTTCGCATCAGGTCCGCGTTCATGTCTTCGGTGCTGCGCGTGGTCACGTCGGCAAGTGCGAGGCCGGCCAGCGTGATTCCGAACGCTGCAAGGATCGAACCGGTCAGTAGCTTCCTGTAGTGATGTGTCATGTTTAACTCCTCAATGTCAGTGAGTCGGATGAATGAGGGACGTTCGGCCCCTCCGCTGTTCGTCCCCACATCATCAGGTCAGCCCATCCGTTAAACACCGCGGCTCTGTCCAATCGCCACCGCTGTTCACGCTCCCGAAACTGCTTCCTGATATCCCTGTGAGGCTTCCACGACAGCAATTTAGTCCACCCGGAGATACAGATCGCTTACAGAGTCGGTTCTTTTCGCGCGGATCGCATAACTCCCGCACAGGGCCACTCTGTTGCGCAACCCGGTGCCCTGTTCCGATGTTTGCCGGGACAACCTGCAAACCTTGGAAGGCGAGAACTTTGTTCGGCCGCCGTTTCAAAGGAAGGGGATCGCTTACCCACTGAGCACATCGGCAGCCGGTGACACACCGAACCTATTGGACTATGCTCTTGGTATACGCGCGACTGTTGCGCAGCTTAGAGTGCTTCAGGGATTTTGTTGGCTGGGCTCTACGGCTCAAATCGAGAGCGAGCTGCGATTGCCCACGTAGCGGAGGCGAAATGATATCGAGAGTTCAGTTCTTGCTGCTCGCGGTAGGCATGCTGTGCGGTTGTGCGACGCAGAAGATGAGTGGCGATCAGTTGGCACGGGTCGCCAAGGACTGGTCGCTCAGCATCCGCGCGAGCCAGGTTATCCCGGTCTACCCGCTGACCGAGGACCTCCAACCCGGGGACGTCTTCCTCGTACAGACTCCGGTCGAAGATCAGGTGAAGGTGTATCTGGCGAAGGGTTTCTTGCCGCTTGAGAACCTGGTCACACGCCTTTCCCCTGCCGGGTACGCCCGTTTCTATCGTGGCTGGCCGCACGTAGCGGATGGAGACAAGGCCCCACCCCGCCCCTGGCAATTTCCCAAGGACGAGTCGCCGGATTCGGATTTCTCCCGTGCGCCACTCGCGGCATTCCCGACGTATAACTTCTCGGTCAGCCGGAGCGGGGGCCTGAACGTGGCGATTCCCGTCCAGAGCGTCCCGGTCGGGCTGAATCTGCTGGACAGCGCTTCGGCCAACGGCACGATTACCCTGAAGGATGCATTTACCTATGCGCTCCCTGCACGCACAATGTTCGACGCCATTCACCAGTGGTGTCGCGACAACGCAGACTACCTCAGCCAATACGAGCCCGCCGAATCCACGACAGACGGGAAGCACGCGGCGAACAAATTCTATCTGAGGGTGATCAACCGCGTGTATCTGGTCAAAACCGTTGACGTGTCCCTGTTCAGTAACCGTGGCTTCGGGGTAGGCGGTTCGGCGGGGGTGCCGCAGCCTGTCCAACTATTAAATATCGCCAACGCGACCGAGGCCGCGAAGCAGTTCGCCGCCGTGAACGACATCCTGTCCGACGCGACCTCACCCGCACCAAGGGACGCAGGTGCACCGGCAGGTGCAGGCGCACCCCAGCCGCCTGCAGTAGGCGGAACGGTCAAACTGGCGATGGCCACCAGCCGCTCCGTGTCTCTTGTCGAGACATTTCGTCGTCCATTGGTTATTGGTTATCTGGCCTCGGATTACGCGATTGGGGCGAACGGCAAGTGTGCCGCGCCGGTTCCAACGCTGAGCTTGCTCGAAGGCCATAGTCCGGCGGCCGGAAAGACAATCGAATACCTGGGATGCGATGAGAACTGCGCACGGATACGACCATGGATCAAGCAGGGTACGAATCAGCAAAAGCTGGAAACCTGGCTGGAAAAGAAAGGCGGTGAGATTGCCATCGCCGACTTCCTGACCGGTGACTATGCGGGACTCCGGCAGCTCATGGTCGTGGAACTGATCGAAGCAATACAATAAAGGAGCGATCACATGGCACTTCAACCGCCGTCGCCTCAATCAAGCGTCCCGCGAACCGATGTGGCCAATGTGGTGGACGCGATGCTGCTAGACAGCCGGGTCAAATGGGTTGGGATCGTTTATGAAGCTACGGTCGGCGGGGTCGACCGATTTACCGTAACACCCTATATTGTCGATCCAACGATAGTCTAAGGTGATTGGTCGCAGCAGGAATCAGGTGAGGAAGTTGCGACTGCAGTACATCGCGGCTCGACGATCTGCGACTCGGCAAGAACACTTAGATTGTCAACGTAGCCGCGTGAATGAATCACACGACGGCTACGCATTGCGCACGAGACCAGGACGCCAAACTTCACTATCCTGCGTTCATCTCATTGGGAAGGGTTGCAGGCACAGAAATCGGACGCTTTGAACCCAACCTCTCGATACAGTGAGTGGAGGTTCCAAAATGGATGCAATCGTTAATTTTGTTCTTGCCAGCTCGGTCTCGGCAGCGATCGGGTATTCGTGGTTGCAGCCTGCAATCAACCAAACCGACTCCACATCGATTCGCGACACGATCGCTGTGAATGTAACCTGCACGAAAATAAAGTGCCACGGGGATTTCCCCGTCTCATCCACCCGCCGATACGCAGAAGCGAAACACGACGCACAGAACGGTACCGCACGGATTTGAAGGGCAGTTTCTCGTCGCTGAAAGCAACGACCTGGAGTCAAGCTGTGCCCAAAGTAAAACGGACTTGTATACGTGACGTACTAAGAACAAAGCGTAGAATTGCCCACTGAACTATGCCCTCCGCGTATCGTGGAGAGGCCAGAGGGGAGCGGTGTTCTTGTGCGTTTAAATGATAGTTATCTTAGGTCGATTGCATATATTGGCGTTGCCCGGCCGGGGACGGATCGCGGCATTGATACGCATGGCACAGGGTTTTTACTGGCTCATGAGGAAACCGTCTATCTGGTGACTGCCGCCCATGTCGCGGTAGATTTTGTTGATGGTCCAATGGATATTCGCCTGAATAAGCAGGAGGGCGGCTTAGGCGGGATTGAGCATTTCGATGAGACCAACTGGTATTTTCATCCAAATACTAAGGTAGATGTTGCTGTAATGCCTATTGAAGTACCGCGATGGGCACGTGCAGAATCGTTGAAGTCAAAATGGATTGCTAGTGAATTCAAAGTTACCACTAAGGATTTCGGCTCCGGTGATTTGGCTTACATCGTCGGCATCTTTAATAAGATGCGCGGCAAAGAGAAAAATGAGCCATTCGTCCATACGGGGCATATTGCTTCAATGGGGTATGGAGAAACTGCTCTCATTCGAGACTGGAGTATTGGCGCGAAAAAGAGCGCCTATGTTGAAGTAAATGGATACTTCGTTCAGGCAACTACCCTCCCGGAATCTAGCGGTTCGCCCGTTTTTGTAAGGAGATCTATTGAAACCACTGTCGGCACGCCTCGCACATGGGCATATGGTTCGGTATGGTTCCTTGGGCTATGGAGCGGAAGTTGGGAAACGACAGAGAAGAACGTAATTGTCGGGGATGATATGGGAATGTGTGTTCCCGCCCCGAGAATCCTGGAGGTATTGGAATTGCCGGAATTGAAGAATACGCGGATTGCCGCCAAAGTAGCTGAAGAAGATTATGTAGCGATGAAGCCACAGAAGCGCTCTATGGCTGGAGGAGATACGTTACTACGCACAATGCTAAATGCTCCTTCTAAACCCCTCACAAAGAAAAAAGCAGCGAACCGAAAAGCACGCGGTTAGTGGTGAGTCAGTAGTAAGTCAAGCACTTCCCGCCAATACCTTGAAGCAACAAATTTGCGCGCTCGGTGGACCAGCGATAGTTTTCGGCTTTTCGCACCATCGTTGCGCGCACTGGGTTGCGCACACCGCGCCGGGGAATTCGATGCGAAGAGGGCGTGCCATGAGCGCAGACTACACAGGAGGAAGGCAAAAAGCAAGACCTGACCCCGTCTGTTGTGCTTTATCGCCAGACCAGTCTATATCTGGTCCGGTTGGTCTAGGATTTACCTATTTTTTTGTACACGCGTAATCTTGCTCGCAGGCATTTCCAGCCTGAAAGCAGCCAAAGTAGTAATCTGGAAGTACGTCTTTTTTATCTTTAGTGGGGCGCAGAGGGCACGGGTACGTTTGGCACTTTTGCTGTTGCATGTCCGGACATGTCTGCACAAACGTGTGTGCCAAGCCCAAGCGACGTTTCGCTTCTTTATGCGTGGCTTTGAGGAAGGCTTCGCCAACTGCTGTATAGCCGCTCGCCGCATCCTTGGATTTACATGCAACGAGCGATCCTCCTTGCTTGCCGTATACGACGTCCGAAGTGTCGTCAAATCGCTCGTAACGACAGAACGCCGGAAGTTTCAACTCCGCCTCGAACCGATCGACTAGCGGAGCATCGCCACTGATAACAATCGCTGAATCGCCTGGAACAAAGCCTTGCGCATTTCCTTCGCTCGTCAAAGACAGCAGCGCGAAAAGTGGGCCGAGTGTCTTAATCATGGTCTTGTTTAGCATAATCGTTCTTCCTCTTTCTCAGTGCTCATAAGGTTAGCCAGGACGATATAGAGTTGCTGGCTGAATTTCGTCCTTCGACTTTTTTGGGACAATGACAGTCGCACGTTATTGCGTATGGCGCGCTAGGGGCATTTGTGTGTGGTTTTGCACATATACGTCGTACCAGTGTGGTAGCACCAAGGTGCGACCGGGCATTGATAGTATGTGCAAGTTGCGCCTTCATACGTGCAACGCTTTGTAGTGCAATCTGGATTCCGACTGACTAGCGTATTGGTCATAGTTATGCTTAACAACTCACTGTTGGAGTCGCCAGGAGGTTTGACACCATCGAATACAGCACGCACTACTGGGAATGCCGCTGGGTCTGGGTTACAGACGAATACAACGTAATAGACCGCCTCCTGATATATTTTATTCACGGGACCGCATGAGTCATTAAGCTGACCGCCTTTGGCATATTCGATACCGTATGCATCGAAGAAATTATCGACGCGTGCGACAGTGCCTTCCACTGCAAAGAGTACATGACCCGGTTGTAAAGCCTGGTCAAGAAGTGCGCTGCACTCCTGCGATGCAAAGAGAAACGAGACTGCAGGCAGGCACGCTGCTAAAGCAGTGGGGATTCGTAATGGCATGACATCTCCTTTATAAAAGAAATTGGAATCGACGTATTTCCGTGGGCATCGTCAGAGCTGCCCGTAATTAAAATTGCAGCGCTAGCCGCGCGAATCCCACTCGTTCACGAGTTAAGCGGGGGCTAGCAGCCGCCGGATCCACATAAGGTAGCTGGCGATCGAACAGATTGCTTACTCCGACTGAAAGCTGTACTCCACGCACGCTACCGAAGCGATACGCAAACGCGATATCGGTGACCCAGAAGTGGCCTTCCACGGGGAAGAGGGTTGTTCCAACGCCCTGTTGGAGCTGTCCCTGCTGTATTACATACGTTGCCCTGATCTGCAGCGATGTTCCGCCACCGGGGAACACTGCAAAGCCTATCGGCACGTACTGTGTGCGAAGTGAGACGATTCCCTCAAAGCCTGTGTTGTCTTCAGGGCGCTGCAGCAGTTCCTGTTGGTATTCGGCGGTGAGGGCCCCGGACAATTTGAAGATGGAATCAGGGCCGAACAGCCGCTTAATCGGCCAGTAGAAATATAGACGCCCCTGCCGCTCAAGCCAGTTGTAATAGTTGAGCAATGCCGGTGTCTCGATATACCGCTCGCTGTACTCACCACCGACTCGAATACCAAGAGGTAGCTGCTGATCCAGCCCCACACCATAACGCCAAGAGATAGCGCCATCGGCATCGTCAAAGAACTGGTTGAAGCCTGCCACCTGAGTTGGTTCGATCGTATGACCTACGATGAAGGCGGGTTTTGCGTTACGAAAGACGGCAGTCCGGATTGTCGTACTCGCCGCGGGGGTCCATATAACGCCCAACTTCGGGCAAACGATGCCGTAGTCTCCGACGTCCTCTTGGCTATAAGAATCGAAGCTTGCGCCGAGCTGTAGCTGCAGGCGACTAGACGCATCGCGAAGATACCCGTAAAGGTACCCATTCTTGTAGTAAGAGCCCGGCAGAGGGTCGCCGTCAACGCCCGCGCGATTCCCATCCAAAAAACCCACGCCCGCGACTACGGTCCACGATGCGCCGGACCGCATATGCTGAACTTCACCGATATCTGCAGCGCTTGTCAACTCGGCGCCGTTGTCGAAGTTGAAGTCATAAGTCTGCCTAATCACAGACAGCACGAAATCGGATTTCTCGTCGACGCGATATCTGAGACCCAGTCTCGTCGTTTGCCCAATTTCCCGCAATCGAAAAGGGCTGACCATTCCTGGGTCGTATGCGAAGAAAGCACCCCCGCGCTCTATTTGCGACCATCGTTGTTCCGCCTGCACGCTCAACGTCGTGGACAGGTGGGCTCGAACAAGCACGTCATAGGCATCCTGAGTAAAATCGCGGTTTTCTGAAAAGCCATTCGTCTCAAAGCGCCCCCCCCCAAGCTGAACCGCTAAGCGATCACCGAGCGCTGAAACCACGAACTGCTGAGCGTTAGTTCCTTCCTCAGCGACGATGCCGTCGAAGGAAAACAACATTCCTTGACGGTCAAACAGTGAACTGAAGTCGTTTAAGGTGGTACCGGTGACGCCCATCGCACGTGCAACGCCGGATGGTAGTGAGGTCGATAGTGGATTGCTCTCGGAACGAAGCGGCGGCAGCGGTATGAAACTCAATGGCTCTCTGAGTTGAGATTGAAGATATTCGCTTTCCCGGGCAATTTGCGTTCGGGGGTACTGTACGTAGGCATCCGCGAGGAAAAGGTGAGCAGAATAATTGCCCGGGTCAACAGCAAGCGACTTAGCCGCTTCAACGACAGCGAGTTGGTCAAAGCCGAGATCCTGATAGATGCGCGCCAAGCTAGCGCCTCTGGCACCACGGTCCTCGTCAAGTAGCAAGCGGGATCGGTATATCGCTCTGTTGTCGTTGAGCACGATAGAGCGTTGCAACTCCTCAAGCGCTTCCACCGGTCGGTTCTGGCTCTGTTCTAGGATTGCGTCATACAGCCACGGCGTCGGGTCGTTGGGATCGAGTTGCTTTGCAAGCTCGAACTGGGTCGCGGCGAGTTGGTCGCGCTCCTTGCTGTTCTCTTCGTAATAAGCCTTGCCGACGTAGCTGCGCAGCAGAGAATTTGTCGGATCGAGGGCGACGGCAATCTCAAGTTGTTCCCGACCATCCGCGAGATTGCCGTCGCGGATGATCGCCAGACCCAGTCCCAGTCGGGGAAGGGGGTCGGACGAATCGCGCTCGATTGCGTTGAGGAAGTCGGTGCGTGCATCGCTGGTCTTGAGTTGCGCCAAGCGTACGAATCCCAATACCGTGTGGGCGCGACTTTCTGATGGGTTGGCGTCAACCGCTGCGCGCGCCGCCACTTCCGCCTCCTTGATACGACCAAGAGACATCAAGAGTTCGGCGACACGTGCATTGGTGACCGAGCTGTTTGGTTCGAGAGCTTGGGCCTTTCGGGCGCTCTCAAGCGATTTTTCGAGTTCGAACGAGGCCTGCTGAGCGTAGGAAAGCGCGAGCCAGGCACGGAAGGAATTCGGCGAAGCGGTGGTTGCCGCTGTCCCCGCTTCGATCGCACTGGCCTTGTCATTCCTGGCGATGTTGATGATGGCGCGCAACGCGTTCCCGTCCCCAAGCACGGGGTCGAGTGCCACCGCTTCGTCCACGTCACGCTGCGCTTCTTCTACCCGTCCCAGGCGCAGGAGTACTTCCGCCCGTTGCGTCAGGCAGGTCTGATTCAGAGGCGTGGGCAGGCTTCGGCATTGCTCGGTCGGGGGTAAGTCGGCCTCCGCCGTTGCGTCGCTCAGTGGCGGGTAGTACAGCACCCATTGCACCGCGTCGGCAGGCTTAACCAGGAGTTTTATTGCCGGGGGTTCGCTACCGCCGATCGTGAGGACCTGGCCGCTGGAGATCGATTGGGCCGGGAATACATTGGCTGCGGCGCCCTCCGCCAGGACCTTGCCTTCGAATACCGAAAGCTCGGTGCTCTCGCAGCGCATCGCCACCTGGAACTCGGTGCCCTCGACCGCGGCGTTGAGGTGCGGTGTGTTGACCTTGAACTTGCGTGGAAACCGAGTTATGAAATAGCCGGCGCCGCAGGAATATGCGCCGGCAGCCGCCGGCAGCACTTCCTCCTGGGTGAACTCGACCAGGGTTTCCTCCGCAGTCTGGCTGACCGAAATGCTGGTGTTCTGGTCCACCCGGACCAGGGTTTCCGCTTGGATGAACAGCGCCGCGCGGCTGAGCGCGCCGGTGCGCAAACGGTCGCCCTCGCAAAGCGGGGTATCCAGGCGGGTGACCTTGGACCAGTCTTTCTGGTGGGCGGGGAGTACTTCTATCGAGCCCTGGATCGAAACGACGCGGGCAACAGGAGAACTGCAGGCGGCCGAAACGTCTGCAGCAAAAGCGGGTATCCCGCTTGTCGTTATAAAATAAAACAGCAGCAGGGGGGGCAAAAACCCCCGGGAACTCCCCTGCAGCGCGATCCAACGGAACCTTTGCATCTTCTACCCCCCCTCCCGGGCTAAAAGACTTTAGGTACGGCGATCGACTGCCTCTTAAAAATAGACCCTTCTTCGGGGGAGCGCAATATGAATTTGGCTGTGGCGCCTCAGGGCATGACAAATGCAAGCGCCGGCCGCGCATTGTAGGATTCACCCCCACCTGACGCGCGGACACGTTACCGATGAAGTCGGCCGCTTGCGGGAAGCGCGTCTTAGCCCGGCCTCCCGCCCCGGATCGCTACGCGAACGCCGTGTCGGCCGGGCCCTCCCCCGCAAGCAGGGGAGGGAATCTAGTTCCTTAAGGTAGTGCCATGAGGGTCAGTCCACCTTCAGTGCACCATCGCGAAGCATCGCTCCGGATTCCAGCACGCGCACGTAGAACGCCGCCGGACCGTCGTCGGGAAAGTCGGCAGCCAGGGCCCGGAAAGCCTTGAGAGCTTCTCCCAGTGCGCCTCCCTGTAACTGGGTCAATGCGCCTGAAAAGCGCTCGCACAATTCCAGATCGTTCGGGCCAGCGGATTCCCGTGTCCCGATCAACTCGAATGCGTGTACGGGGAGCGCCTTGCCCCGCAGCAGAAAGTGGCCGATGTCGCGCAGCAGGAAGTCATCCATGCCTTCCAGCGCCGGCTCCGAAACCAGTACCCGGGTGCCGAGTTTCTTGTTCAGGTCCTGAATTCGGTTCGCGGTGTTGACGGGGTCGCCGACCGCCCGATACTCGTAATGGCGGTGCGCGCCGACCGTGGTGAGCACCACCCGCCCCCAGTCCACCCCGAACCGTGTGGTCAGCCGGCTGGAGGCGAGTCGCTGGTTGAATTGACCGGCGGCTTCACGCATCTCCAGCAGGGCGGCGCAGACGTGACGCCGCGTGTCGGGTCTGCGATTCGGCCAGATTGCTAGCATCGCGTCGCCGACGACATCGGAAACAAACCCGCCATGCTTAGGGATTGGACGGAACAGGGCTTCGTAGTAAACGTTCAGGAAGTCGGCGAGTTGCTCGGGCGACATGGTTTCGGCAAGTGCGGTGAAGTTCGCCGCGTCTGTCGCAACGCAGGCACACTCCACCGATTCTCGTGTCTTACCGATGTGCTCCGCGTTTTGCTCCAGCATTGCCACCACTTCCTTCGGAACGAACTGCGTAAATGCTTCGCGAATCCGGTTGCGCTGCCGGCGCGTCATCTCGTACTTCCACAAGGTTCCGGCTCCAAGCCCCAGCGGGGCGGCGACGAACATCGGGATGACCACCGGCAACCAAAGGGAATGCTTCGCAAATAACAGGAAGGCAATCGCCCCATATCCGAGAACCAGTGCGGCTACCGTCGGGAAGGCGAGGCGGTTCGGTAGCCACAGGCACAGAGCCGTGCAGATCAGTCCCGCGAGCAGCGCGACCAACGTCCAGGTCGTCCTGCCCGTGGGTCTGATCGTATCGCCGTGCAGAAGATTGGCGAACGCGGTTGCGGCAATCTCCATGCCGCTCAACTCCAGTCCGGCTGCCGTCGAGAATACGGTGTTGAAGTGCTCGACCTGCTCGGACTGCGCAAACTCCGCGTAGCCGACGATCACCGCCTTGCCCTGAAAGGCACGGGAAGCCTCTGCGTCATTCATCGCCAGCGCCGCGTCGAAACCGAGCGCCGGAATGGTGCCGGCAGGGCCGAAGAAGTTGAGCAGCCGCATGCTCTCTCCAGCGTAGAGCCCAATGAGCGCCTCGATCTGCGCGCGGGTTGTGGGATCCGGCGCAACAGAATAATCTGCCCCCAGCGCGGCGCGCATGCGGGTGGCAAGTTCACGCTCGCCGGTGAAAATCTGCCTCATCAGTAGCATGCTTGCCTGGAGGCGGCCGGTGCGGCGGATTTCCCCGGCATCGGCGGGCAACCATTGCGCCGCATCCGGAACGACTCTTTGAAGCACGCCCCGAAACCAGGGGTAGCTATCGAGCGTGTAGGCCTGCACCGCAAGGCTCGCCAGACTCGGGGTGGCCCACCCCGAGTCCCTGAATGCGAGAAAGCGGTCAAACCGTTTCTCCGAGTCGCCGATGACCAGAAAGGGCGCCGCGCCCAGCGCGGCATCGTCGATCGCAGCGCTCAGCTCGATCAGTCGGTCCGTTTCAGGGTCGCGTCCAGCGCCCGAAGACTCCAGCTTCTGGGCGATCAATACCCGGCGCGAGCGCGCCATCGCAGCGCCCAGCTGTGCGTCCTGATCGGCGTTGGGATCGCGCGTGAACCCCGGCAGAGGCGGGCGGGGGCGGAACAGCACGTCGAACACGATGGTTCTTGCGCCCGCCTTGGCTAGCTTGTCGATCAGCACAGCATGCAGGCATCGCGGCCAGCGCGAAGGCATCGATGGCAGGCCGAGGTGCGTGGAAGGACGGACTCCAACTCTGATGTCTTCGCAGCGATGAAACCGGTGCGCATCATTCGGCAGAGAAATTGTTGCCGCCACGCTCGGGCTGATCGTCACCAGAACGACTTCGCCGGGCGGCTCTATGGGACCACGCAAACGAAATAGCCAGCCAAGACCAACGTTTCGCTCGAAGAACCCGGACGCCGGTGTCCAGCAGATTGCCGCACTGATGGTCGCGACAACCAGCGCGACGGCCAGCATGGCCCAAGGCTTCCTCATGCCCCCTCCATGCGGAGGTCGCGGAGAAGTGGCGGGCGCGCCATCTGGGGGTCAGATCGTGCGCGCCCGATCGGCCATCAACCGCTTGGCGATCAGAAGGACGACGAAAAGCGCGAACTGTGGATTGAGCAGGTACAAGCGCTTGACCTGATTCGAGGTCAGCGTGAAAAGATCGACTTCGCTTGTGCACACCGCGGTGGACGTACGTTCATGGAACGGGGAAAAGATGCCGATCTCTCCGAACATGGTGCCGGACGTGATCTCGGCGCCGATTTCCTCCAGCCGGATGGTTCCGCGTTGCAGGTAGAGGAGTTCCTCGCCGGCATCGCCTTTGCGAAAGACGATTGTGTCCTTGGGCAGGCGCCGGTGAGTCATGTGCGGCAGCAGCCAGTCGAGATCCATCGCGCCCCCTTCGGCTTCCTTGATCTGCCGGAAGTTGACGCTCTGCAATCGGGAGGCGAGCAGTACCGCCTCGCTGCGGTTCTGCACGTTGAGGGCCTTGAAGATTGCGCTCATGTGCAGCTTCACCGTGCCCTCCGCGATACCGAGATGCTTGGCGATCGCCAGGTTCGATTTGCCCTGGGCCGCGAGCGACAGCACTTCAATCTGGCGTTTCGACAGGCCGTACTCGCTGAGCGGTTCCGGGGCACTTCGCGTCGCGGCCTTGTCAATCGCACCAGAAGCGTTCGGCTGCACCGTCGCGTCTGCATTCGGGGGGAGGTAGGGGCGGTACGCTCCGCCGCTCAAGACCAACCGGAGAACACAGAGGGCGACCGTCTCTGAATGCGACTTCGGAAGGTAGCCGAGGGCGCCGGCCTCGAGTGCCATTTCGACGTAGGCATCATCGAGGCGCGAACCCAGCGCGAGAATGCGTGCAACTGGAAATTTCTGCAGGAAGCCTCGGATTACTGCGACGGAATCGGCCGAAGCGGCGTCCACATCCACCAGCACCAGATCCGGTGTCCCGGAAGGCGTCGCCGGCGGCAGCGACAGCAGAGACGGAATGTCGTGAACCACCTCGACTTCGCAGCCGGAGTCGAGCTTGGCGAGCAAGCCACACAGAGCCTCAGTGGCCCGTCCCTGCGGCGATGCAACCAGGATCTTCACGAAATCCTCCCCAGACCGCCAGGGCATTACCTTAAGAAAATCTGATTCCCTCCCCTGCTTGCGGGGGAGGGCTAGGGCGGGGGTGAATCTTGTAAATGCACGGCAAGCATGCCCCCATCCCAACCTTTGGCTCCCACGTAACCTAAAGGTTAGTGTCCGCCGCAACAAGCCGCTTCGCCGCGTGTTGTCCCCGCCGGCGGGGGAAGGAGCTTATGAGGGGATGAGTGGCTTAAGGTAGTGCCATGACTCCCAGACCGGACTTGTTACCACGTTTCCCTGCGCGGTGGCAACCGCCGACCGCGACGCGCCGGCAGAAACGACGAAGGCCCTGGGTGTTTTGCACCCAAAGCCTTCGGGAACGATGCGCATCAACTCCTCTGCCGGTCGGAAAACCGGACCGTACTGCGGGTGACTTACACGATGCTCCGTTACTTGTGCAGCGCCGCAGTCTGGTTGTCGCTCGGCGATTTGGCTGCCGCGAACGTAGGGCCGCCGGATGAACGTCCGAGGACGTCGTTGACGCCTGCCTTGCCGGTTGCGACTGTCGCGCCGATACCATCCGCCTTGACGCCGCTGCCGCGACCGAATACCTCGCTGACGTTCACTTTGCTGGAGATCGAGCGCACCGGATTCGCTCCGGGGATCGCCGCGGAAGCGCGGCCATAGATCTCGTTCACCGAACCGCCGCCGCTTTGCACGTTACCAATGCCCTCGGCAAAGCTGCCGGCGGATGCCAGCACGATCGCCGTAGCGACCAGCCAGCTGATGGAGATGCGCGGTTGACGTTGCTGTTTCATGATCTGCTCCTTCACAAAAAATGTTTCGTTCAAAGAGAGTCGTCGCGAATGCGGCAGCTCCTGCTTGCACGTGGCGGCCTTTGTTGTGACCGCATCGACTGTTCGTGCTGCTCGACTGGGCGACCTTTCCGGCCTTTGCCTTTTGAACCCGGAAACGGCTGGTTCGCAGGTGTCGGAGGGAAATTCGCCTCGCGTGTGACGCCAAATGTAGGGATTCCGGCCGCTGGCCGGAATAGAGCGAAAGTAATAGGGCTTTCGAACAGGCCCTGCGGAGGGGTCGCAGGTTTTGCCGGGTCGCCGGGGCTGGCGTTACGGATCAGCGGCGGCGGCCGGACAGATCGTTTATCAGCTCCGTCGCCTGTTGCATCAGTTCAGCTACGATTTTCGCCGCGGGCATTTGTTCGCGCACCATGCCTGCGCTCTGCCCGGCGTATAACGCCATGGTTTCCACCGCGCCGGTGGTATCTCGATTTGGTGGGAACACCATGAAGCGGCGGATCGGGAAAACTTCACCGCCGAGCCGGCTTTCGGCAACCACCGGTTCGTCGGCGCGGTTCTCACTGCCCCGTTCGGGCTTCGACAGCCATTGCTCCACGAAATCGGTGCGCAGCACCCGGTGCGGCGCGTTCGGCCAGCCGCCGCCAAACAATGTGGTGCGCACGGTATCGTCGCCGCTCGCAGTCAGAATGCGATGCTTGTAATCGGGATGCGCATCGGCTTCGGGAGTGGCGATGAAGCGGGTGCCGAGAACTGCGGCCTGTGCGCCGAGTGCGAGCGCGGCAACCAGGCCACGTGCGTCGGCAATGCCGCCCGCGGCGATGACCGGAACCGGCGCCACCGCATCCACCACGCGCGGCACCAGTGCCATGGTCGAGAGTTCGCCGGCGACGTGGCCGCCGGCCTCCACGCCTTGTGCAATGATCGCGTCCACGCCCTTGGCCTTCGCATCGATCGCGCTGCCGACGTCGCCGACCTGCAGGAGCACTTTCATCCCGGCAGCGTGGGCGCGCTCGACGAAAGGGGCGGGATCGCCCCAGAAGAGAGACAGCACCGGTACGCGTTCCTCGATGCAGACCTGAAAACGTTCCTCTGCGGGGCGGGACAGGATCAGGTTGACGCCGAAGGGCCGGTCGCTGAGTTCGCGCACACGGCGAATTTTTTGCCGCAGCAATTCGGGTGGACTGGCGCCGGCGCCGAGAATTCCCAGACCCCCGGCCCCGCTCACGGCAGCGGTCAGTTCGGGTCCGGTGATCCAGCCCATCGGCGCGCAGACGATCGGATGCTCGATGCCGAGCAGTTCACACAGCCGGGTGCGCAACATCGTCGGGCGTTGCCGGGGGTAGATCTATCAGTTCAACCGTGACCAGCCAGGCTCGTCGCGATCGAGCAGGCGTTTCAGCGCTTCGAAGTGCAGGACGGACTGCTGACGTTCGCCGGCAATCTGCCTTGCCGCTTCGGCAACCATTTTTTCCGGCACGCGCTTGAGTTTTCCACCGCTGCCTTGCGCCAGCATCTGCACCATGCAGGAGCGCTCGAGATAATAGAGATCGTCGAAGGCGTAAGCGACGTTATCGCCGCAGACGACGACGCCGTGATGCTGCATGAAGACCACCTCGTTGTCGCCGAGCGCGTTGCAGATGCGATCGCCCTCGGCGTTGTCCAGCGCAACGCCGCCGTACTCGCGGTCGTAGCCGATGCGGCCGTAGTAGCGCATGGCGTTCTGGTTTGCGAACACGTCGAGCTCACCGCCGTCCA
>DASYUW010000216.1:0-4902 GCA_036000845.1 Burkholderiales bacterium | reverse complement strand
CACATGAAGAAGGTGCTGGCGGCCGCAGAAGAGCCCGGAGTCGTGGCCGACGTTGTGCTGGAAGCCGCCAGCGCGCCGAGCCCGAAACTCCGATATGCGGCAGGTGCTCTCGCGCGCCGCCTGCGATTGCTCCGCCGATTCGCGCCCGCCGGCTTGATGGACACCGGGATTCGAAAAGACCTGCGCCTCGAGTAGATCGACATCATCCTGCTTGCCAGGCGGTCTTCAGCCGTGTGTGTTCATGCAGGTAGCGGCCCATGGTCGCTTCGCCCAGTTCGGTGGCATCGCGCAGGAGCGTCAGGGCGGGGCCAAAGGCCTCGGCGTCGCAGGCCTCCAGCAACAGCACCCAGCGAGCCGGCTGGAGCAGGTCCTTGCGATCCTTGCTTTCTGCAGTGGACTGGCGCGACATGCGAGCATCGGCGCTCAGGAGGTGCGCACCGCTGACGCGCGGCAGCCGCGCGGCTGCTTCCAGCGCCGAGGTGATGCGCGGTACCACATCGTGCACAGCGTCGTCCGCGATATCGAACCGCACGGTCAGGAGCGCGCCCCCCGGGCCCACGCCGTGGCTGGCCACGACGCGCGTGAGCGATCGAGTGGTCGTTCGGAAATGCGCGGTCGCCGCACGCGTCCAATCCGTGGGGTCGTTCAAGCGCGCCAGATAGTCGCTGCCCTGGAGAACCTGGAAGCTCGAGGTTTCGTACAGGGTAAAGAACTCCGGCTGCGTCGCCGCGTCGGCAGCGCGATAGCGGCGCCCGCGCACAAAGCCCGGAATGCCCACGCGTTCAGGCATGTGCTCGTGCAGATGCCAGTCGTAAAACTGCGCTCGCCCGGCGTCGGCGATATCGTTCCAAATCGCCACCGCCCCTTCACCTGCCAGCATGGCCATGCTCCTTCGATATGGCGGGATCGAGTTCCCGTACATTGAGCGCCACTCGGCCGATCCCCTCGAAAACACAGCGCAGCCGCTCGCCGGGCCGCGCGCGATGGACGCCGGTATGCGAACCGGCGAGCACGAAAGTCCCCGCCGCGAGGGTTTGGCCGCGGCCCGACAGATGGTTAGCGAGCAGGGCAACCGCGTGCACCGGGTCCCCGAACGGATTGCCGCCTTGCTTCTCAACCACGGGCGCGTCGTCGGCCCATAGCGTCACGCGCATTTCGGCGAAGTCCAGGCCGCGCCAGTCGGCGCACGGCGCACCGAGCACCACTGCGCCATGACCCATGCCATCCGCCACGATATGCTCGCGCGGCGATGCGAACTTGGCCGGCAGCCGGCTGCACAGCAACTCGAAAGCTGGCATGACCGCGCCTATGGCTGCCATCACGTCGTCGCGCGTGCATGCGCCAATCGGCAAGGAATGGTCTATGCGCAAGGCCAGTTCGCATTCGACGCCGTCGCGCAGCAGGGCGGCGTCCGCGAGAAAGGCATCGGAACCCATACACCCGATGTCGAATAAAGGGGCCGAAATCACCTCGGCCGCCTGCGGCTGCGCGAGCTTCCAGCCCACGACCGTGGCGCCGAGTTCGACTCGCACGCCCTCCTGCAGGCGATAGGCGTCGGCGAAGTTATTCAGCTCCTCGAGACCTCGGGCGGCCACGACCCCATTGGTGCGGCGGGCGACGGCGAGCTCGCGCGCCAAGTGGCGCTGCATGCTTTCGTTCATGCGTTCATGCGTTTATGCGTTTGGCGTCGCCTGTCACCCCGGTGCGCCTCCGCCGACCCTCTAGGCGTTGGACACCTTCAGCGGCGTCAGCCCCATCGTCGCCTCCATCACCTTGCGGCTGGGCCACAGATCGGCGATCTCCGCCGCAGTGGCCTGCACGTCAGGCGCGATGGCGGCGATACGGTCCGGCGTAAGGCGTGCGACGGGACCGGCCACACTGACGGTGCCGATCGCGCGCCGGCTTTGAGGGTCCAGAATGGCGCAGCCCACCGCGCACGTGCCGGGCTCGCCTTCCTCGATCGAAGTGCCATAGCCGCGCTTGCGCGTGAGCGCAAGTTCGGCAAGCAGGCTGCTTTCGTCGCGCACGATGGGCCGGCCGAACCGCGCGGGCACAACGAAGCCGCGCGCCTTCACCAGGGCCACGGCCTTCGCGTCATCCATGGTCGCGAGCCAGGCTTTGCCGGTCGACGTGGCGTGCAGCACCACGGCTTGTCCCATATCGGGGTCGTAACGCAGGCCGGAAAGCGCGCCTTGGGCCTTCGCAATCCAGATCAGCGCGTCGCCTTCCACCAATGCGAGGCGCACCAATTCGCCGGTGCGCGAAGCCAGCCGGTCCAGGGACGGTTGGCAAATTTCCGTGATGCCGCTCGCCGCCAGGAAACGAAAGCCGATGGCGGCCAGCTTTACTGTCATCCGGTAGCGCTGACTGTACTCGTCCTGCGCCGCCAGCCCCCGTCTCACCAGGACAGAGAGCAGCCGGTGCACGCCGCTCTTGGGCAAGTCCAGCTGCCGTGAAATTTCGCTGATCGGCAGACCTTGAGGCTGATCGGCCAGAAGCGTGAGGATGTCCAGCATGCGCTCCATCATGTCGCCCGTTGCCATGCAAACCTCCATACTGGAACTATGTTCTGAAATATAGCCGAGATAGCCTTGACATCCCCCGAGCATGACGCCCAGAATTCCCAAAAGAAATGGAACGTTGTTCCAAAATATTGTAGTTCAGACGAAGAAGTGCATCCAGCGCCGCGGATCACAGGGACAACGCGACTTTATGGGTTAGTGGGCGAACCATTGAAAGCAGCAAAGTCCCCTGAGCTGTTGAACCAGCTTTTCGTCGAGCTGAGGGCCGACGCGGTTTGCGTCCCTTTTGTGGTCAAGGCGGAAGACCTGCCCGCATTCGTCGCGGGTGCCCGGGCGATGGGAAATCTCTCCGGCTTGCTCGTCACGATGCCTCATAAGCAACGGATGCTGGACTTTGTCGACGAACAGCACCCGACTGCCCGCCAGGTTGGCGCGCTCAACGTCATTCGCCGCGATGACGACGGGCGCTGGGTCGGCGCCATGTTCGATGGCTTGGGTTGCGTGCTTGGAATGAAGTGGGAAGGCAACGATCCCGCGAACAAATCCGTCCTTCTCGTTGGCGCCGGTGGCGCTGGCAGAGCAATCGCATTTGCGGTCGCATCGGCGGGCGCCAGGACACTCACCATATTCGATATCGACGAGCGTCGCGCTTGCGACCTCGTCAAGTCCGTGGCCGCCGCAACCAACTGCAGAACGCTGTTCGGTGCGCCCGATCCGCACGATTTCGAAATCGTGATCAATGCCACGGCTCTAGGCATGAACGCGGACGATGCCATGCCCGTGGATCCTGATCGGATCCAGCCTGGCAGCATCGTCGTGGACATCATCAATACGCCGGAACCGACGCCGCTTTGCCGTGCCGCGCGAGCGCGCGGTTGTCGTACCCAAGGTGGGCGCCCGATGCACGAAGGACAGGCGGTGCATGCCTTGCGCTTCCTGGGCTTCGATTACCTCCCCAAGAAGGAAAAGCCCGGAAACAACCCGTCACCAACCTAATGGATGGAGAACGTCATGAATAGGCATTTTTTCAAAGCCATCGCTGCCGCATCATTTTGCGCGACAGGCTTCTGCGCAAACGTCGCGCAGAGTCAGGACAAATGGGATTCCGCGGCGTGGATCGAGGGAAAGCCACTCGCGCTCAAGGCGGGTTACAACACCGTCAAGCAGTATCCGCACGGCCGCGCCATTGAGAGGTTCGTCAATCGAGTGGCCGAGCGCACCGGGGAGAATCTCCAGATCCAGACGTTCCCCTCCGAACAGGCAGGTAATGAGCGGCAGATGCTGGATGCCGTCGTTCTCGGCAACCTGGATATCTGCAAGACATCGACCGGCGTCATTTCTGCGATGGTCCCCGAATTCGGCGTGTTCGACCTGCCTTATGTCTTTCGCGATCTCAACCACATGATGGCCACCGTGAAGAGCAAGGTGGGACAGGATCTCGCGGCCAAGCTCGAAGCCCGTAACGTCAAGATCCTGTTCTGGATGGAACAGGGCACGCGCAGCTTCTACACGACGTCGAAGCAGGTGCGAACGCCGAATGATCTCAAGGGCATGAAAATCCGCACGATCGCCAGCCCGGTGATGGTCGACACGATCAACGCCCTTGGGGCGAGCGCAACGCCGATGGGTTTCGGCGATCTTTACCTCGGCCTCAAGTCCGGCGTGGTGGACGGGGCGGAAAACGCTCCCGACGCGATCTGGTACGCCAAGCATCACGAAGTCGCCAAGTACTTCTCCGTCACTAACCACTTCCGCACGCCGGTCGTGGTCGTCATGAACAAGGCCAAGTTCGATGCGCTTCCTCGCGAATACCAGGAAATCGTCATGACCACCGCGCGCGAGACACAGGATTGGGCGGGCTCGCTCTATTCACAGGTTTCCGCGGCGCTCATGGCCTCGCTCAGGAAAGCAGGAATGACAGTTATCGAAGCCGATGAGCAGGCGTTCCGCAAGGCGGTCGAGCCGGTCTATGCGAAGCATGCGGAGAAGTTCGCCGCGCAGCTGAAGGCGATTCGCGAAATCAAGTAATTGATCATCGAGAACGACTTGGCCGCCGGGGCGGCCAGGCCGTTTCGCTTCCGCCACAGCTTTCCAGAGCCGGAGGGAGACATGTCAGTTCTGCTTCGCCGCAGCCTCGAATATCTGTGCGCCGGATTGCTTTTCGTCATCGTAGCCGTGGTCTTCACCAACGTGGTCGGCCGGTACTTTTTCTACGCTCCGCTACGCTGGAGCGACGAGGTAGCGCAATTTCTCTTTCTCTGGCGTTCCTATCTCGGCGCCCTGGCCGCGCTGATGGGCGGACGTCACTATTCGCTTCCGAACCTGATCGACTTGTTGCCTGCCAGGCTCCGGGTCGCGGCCAAGACGGTAAGTGACCTGA
>DASYUW010000215.1:0-4221 GCA_036000845.1 Burkholderiales bacterium | reverse complement strand
GGCGCTCCCAGAGTTGCCTGCCCTGGTCGCGTTCCTCCTCAGTGGAGACGAACTGACTTACGTAGAACGCCAGTGCCCAGCGCTCATCTGCGCGCAGATTGCCGAAGGCCGGCATCGAAGTGCCCTCGACGCCGAGGCTGACGGTGTTGTACAGACCGTACACGCTGCGCTCGAACTGGCGGGCATGATCCTGAAAATTCGTCGGCCGCGGCTCGAACGCGTCAGCTTGCGGACCGTTGCCGTCGCCCGCGGCGCCGTGGCAGGCCGCGCAGTTCGACTGGTAGAGCGTAGCCGCATTGCTCAAGTCAGGCGCGCGCACGGGCGCGATTCGAATTCCGTAAGCCTTGATCAGGCCACGCTGCAAATCGCGCGCACCCTGCGAGACCTTGGCGCTGTCCCCTTTGTCGGCGATCAGCCTGGCTAAGATTACCGCCGACGCCACCAGTGCGTCCTTTTCCGGATGTGGCGGGAAATTCCTGACGGCGTCTGCGACTTGAGCAGAGAACTCGACTTGCTCGGCGTACTCGTCCGCGTTGATGACTTTACCGGACTTGACGAACTGGGGATACTCGACCGCGACGTAATCGAGGAGGTGGAGCACTTGTTGGGCGCTTTGCACCGGGAGGGGGTCCGCAAGCGCCCCAACAGTCAACAGTGCAGCGAGTGCTCCAAATAAGGCTCTGAAAATAAAGGCAGTCATTTGGAAGGCATTAGTGGTATCGAAAAACGCGAATCATAATCATTTTTGCACAGATCAGGCGATCACCCCCGACTGCACTTATCTTCAGGGTGTCCAGAAGAGCGTGGCTCAGTCGGCGATGCCATTAATGCAATCCGGAAGGCACGGGAGCGACATTCCTATGTCCATGTCTTGCCGTCGGTCCCGATCAAAATGGCACTGACCTCCCGGTGGGCGTTCACTACATGCAGCGCGGCTTCGGGTGCTAGGGCGGAAAGCCCGGTCGATAGCGCATCGGCCGTCGTGGCATCGGGCGCGATCACTGACACGCTGCGGTAATAGTGAGGACTGGTGCCCGTGTGCGGATCGAACAGGTGATGGTGGCGACCGTCGGCATCGAAGAGCGTGCCGTAGCCGCCCGAGGTGGCGATAGCCCGGTCGATCAAGGGCAGCGTGTGCAGGCTGCGCCAAGGTTGTTCCGGATCTGCGATTCCGACGCGCCAAGGAGTTCCATCGGGATGGCCGCGCAGTGCGCGCATCTCACCCATATTCACCAGCACATGCTCGAAGCCTCGGTCGCGCAGCATTTCAGTGACACGATCGGTGATGAAACCCTGTGCGATGCCATTGAGAGTGACGGCCATACCGAGCTGATTGAAGGCGACGAGCGTGTGGCTCACCTCCATTTGACGGTAATCGACGCAGGCTAGCGCGCGCTGGATATCGGACAGGGCCGGCCCGTTTGGGTCCGCGGTGACTGCGGCGAAGTGGTGCGCGTAGAGTTCCCACAGGGGCTGCACCGTCACGTCGAACGCGCCGCCGGTGGCGCGACTGAAGCCGGCAGCAGTGTCGAGCAGCGCGACCAGCTCCACCGGTGGGTTACTGAGACAGCCGGCACGGTTTAGACGCGACAGCGCCGAGTCCGGCCGCTGAAGGCTGAATATGGCTTCCAGCCGGCGCACCTCGGAAAAACACGCATCGAGTGCCGTGCGTGCTGTCTGCACGTTGGGGTGATAGAGCTGGAGCTCCGTCTCAGCACCGAGCAGAACACCCCGTCGTACGTGCAGCCGCGGGCGCGATACGGCGGCGAGGGCAGGGAGCACCGTGCTGGCGGCCGCAGTTGCTGAAATCTGCAGAAACCGTCGGCGGTTGATCCTCCTGGGAATCGAGCCCCGCTCGGTCACTCGTCCTTCCTCCGGTCGCCGTTTGGCTTCGGCGACACCGGCATACGCCCGCGTCGGGTCCACCAATAGATGATTCCCGTGATTGCCAGAATCACGAACACGATTGCGGCGGCATCCATAAACCACGGACCCCAGGAGCCAACGATGCGCCCGCTGTGCAGATCCTGCAGCAGGCGCTCGACAGACAATCCACGGCCGCGCTCTGCCGTCGACAGGCGTTCAAGTAGCGCGGCCGGCGCTTCCTCTGATCTTGACCACTCCGCTTGCGTGGATGCCGGCTGCCATGCGATGAAATTCGCATCGGCCGTGAAGGAACCTTGCGCCGTCGCGACTACCAGCACACCGCGGTCGGTGATTCCGATGCGCTCGAGTTTGCCGGGTAGGGATTCCGCGCCCATACGCTCCACCAGTTCGCTGTTTGGTCCGACCACGACGAGCATGTCGGGAAAGGCCACCGACAGCATCTCGCCCGCCGCAGCAGCGCCAACTGGCGCAGTGTTCGTCCGCATGACCGGTTTGTCTTCCAAGTACAGGCGGGAGCCCGTCCAGGAAACCCAGTAGTCGCCGACTCGATAGCTCAACGGCTTCTCGACGGGTGGAAAGCCGTACCAGCGCAGCAGCCAGTTCGCCGTGACCTGCACCTGATCGAGCCCAAACCGATGCGCATGGTTGAGCAGAATTCCGGTCACCGCCAATAGGAGCACAATGACAGCGGTGACAAGGCCGAGTCGTCGATGCCAGACGATCAGTCCCTGCATGCCGTTGCGGCTGCCCAGGGTGTTGAGGCGCCCGTTTTTCTGCTCCTTCGTGGGCGCGAAGCGCACGTCGTTCATCTGGATGTTTTTGCCTCCCTGACCTCTGCATCAAGCAGAAGCGCAACGCGCGCCAGGCGCGTCAGCGCGCGGACCGACAGCGTCGCTCCCGAAATGCCGTCGATATTGCGGTCGAGTTCACGCATCGCGGTCAACGTGGCGCCCTTGAACTGGTCGGTGAAGAACGGGTAGCGCACTTCCCAGCCCCGGCTCTCGCGGTACATGAGAACGTTGACGCGCGCGATGGCCCCCTTGTCCACCACGATGCCCGTTGTGATCGGCTCGGTCTTGCCGATCTCCTCCAGAATCCAGGCTGTGCGCCCCTCCTGCGACCAGTAACGCACGCGCAGCGCGCCTGCGCTGTGGCCGAGAATCTTCTCCACCGCGTCGCGCGTGTCGCCGGCGATCCACAGGACCGATGGCCTCGGCGCATTTCCGCCGAAGCTTTCGGCGAGGAACTTCTCCGGCGCAAGATAGACTTCGGCGCCCAGCCCCGGCGAAGAAACCATCGCCAGGGCGAGCGCCGCGAAGCGCAGTTTCGATCTCATGCAGTCCATCATGCCCTTTGCATGCGGGGATTGCCTGCGGCCCGCACCTGCCCCGATCCTCAGAACATGAAGCCCACGCCGAGATTAACGCGGTCGTCGTCGACCTGTCCCGGCGGCGCATCCTGGATCTGGTAATCGGCCTTGAGCACCACCTGCGGATGCGGCCAGTAGTTCACGCCGACGTCGGTCTGTCTCAGCTTCGAGTCGGTCGAATCGCCCGCGGTGTTGTCTGTTTCCGAATAGCGCGCAAACACGCCCACGTCGCCCTTGCCGGTGGTGAAAATGTAGGCGGGCTCGACGTACCAGCCGTACTGCTCGTCACGGCCGATCGCCTGGGCCTGATCGCTGTTCAGATCCCAGCGCGCGTAGAGCGCTCGCAGCCACCAGGGACCGCGGCGGATACTGGCGTGGGTCTCGATCAGCACGGCCTCGGTGGGTTGGGCGCCTTGCGTCAGGTCGTCCTGATACTGCGCCGAGAGCGCGAGTTCCACTCCCGGCATGCCGGTCCACTTGATTCGGCCGGTCACTGCGGGATCTTCCGCTACCGCGTTGGCCACCTTCTGGCGCCCGCCGCGAGTCAGGAACGCGCCACTTCCGCTGGTGGCGACTTTGAGCCCGGAATGAACGGCCACATCCGTGCTGAAGCCGGCCCCGAAGTCAGCACGTACACCTGCACCGCCCTCCCACCAGGTGGTCGGAATGACGTTGGTCTCCACGATGTTGCGCTCCACGCCGAAAAAGGTCGGCGGCTCGTGCGTTTCGTTCAGGATGCCGATCGGCAGGAGGAACAAGCCGACCTTGCTCTGAATACGATCAGTGAGGCTGAACTCAAGGTATGCCTGTTCCAGTTCGACTTCTCCGGGCTTCTTGCTGCCATCAGCGGGCCAGGTATCACCGACGAGAGAATGCTCGACTTCGAGCTCGGAGAAGAAGCGAATGCGGTCGGTGAATTGATGCCCGACGAAGAGCACGAAGCGGTGGAAGTCGATTTGGTCCTG
>DASYUW010000214.1:0-12250 GCA_036000845.1 Burkholderiales bacterium | reverse complement strand
GTCGTACATCCTGATTTCGTTGGCACGTACACGACCGAGGTGGCGCAGGAACGACAGCAACGCCTGATTGTACGGACCGCTTTGCGCGTCGGCCCGGGTGTTGACGATCACGGTTTCCATCAATTGCACGGTGACCTTGGTACCCGCCTCGACCTCTTCCCGGATGGAGCGGCGCATTTCCTCGATCAAAACATCGGATGCGGCCAACGCAAAAATCACGATGACCAGCGTAATCACGAAATTGATGCGGAAGCGCAGACCGAATTTCTTCATCATCGGGAGTTACCCAGCAGATCGCGCATGCGCGCGGTCGCCGCGCACAGTTCCGCGGCGACCGCCGGCTGCATGGCAGAGTGGCCACCGTTGGGTACCAGGCGCAGGTCCGCGCCGGCCAGTCGCCGCGAGACCTCAAATGCACTGATTGGTGGGCACACCATGTCCATTCTGCCCTGCACCAGGGTTACCGGTTTGTTGCCGATCCGCCATAGATCATCAAGCAACTGGTTCGGGCGCAGGAAACACTGGTGTGCCAGAAAATGGAGCTGGATTCTGGCGCCTGCCAGCATTTCCTCATCCGTCGCACCGTTGCGTCCGTCATCACCGCCATTGGACATCTCCCCGATCGCCATGATCCTTGTCTCATAGTTGCTCCAGCGCCGGGCCGCCGCCAGCGCGACTGAAGTCTCGGGATGATCGATGCGTTGCCGATAGTGCTCGATGACGGACTCGCCCGCATCCCCGGCAAAGTCCGCCCAGGCCTCGGGAACGAAGCGCCGAATTCCCGAAACATACCACTCGACTTCCGTCGCGCTGCCGAGAAACACGCCGCGCAACACCATCCCGGCGACCCGATCCGCATGAGCAGTTGCATACGCCAGGCACAGCGTACTTCCCCAGGAGCCTCCGAACAGAAGCCATCGATCCACGCCCAGATGATGGCGCAATTGCTCGATGTCGGCCACCAGGTGCGAAGTGGTGTTCTCGAAAATCGAGCCCGCCGGCGCACTCTGCCCGCAACCACGCTGATCGAACAACACGATGCGGTAGAAGGCGGGGTCGAAAAAACGGCGGTGCGGCGGGCGCGTGCGGCTTCCCGGTCCGCCGTGGACGAACAACACTGGAAATCCCTCCGGATTGCCGCTTTCCTCGAAATAGACTTGATGACCGCCACCGACAGCAAGCCAATCCTTGCGGTAGGGTTCAATTGCAGGATAAAGGACTTCGCCGCTGGCTTGGTTCTGATCCACGACCATGCCCGGCGGACGAAAAAATCAGGATTCTTGCAGCTTGAAGACGATCGGCACGGTCACCGTCAGTTCGCGGCCGCGCAGGTTCTGCGGCGCCTGCGGCAGGGGTGAGGCCCTGCGCACCATGTTGAGCGCTTCATCGTCGAGAACCGATCGACCGCTGCTCTTGCCCAGCGTGATACTGGTAACTTTGCCATCGGCGGCGATCTGCAGAAGCACTTCCGCCGTGCCCTCCCAGCCGCGGCGTTGCGCCAGCGGCGGATACTTCTGATAGCGCTTGATTTCCTTGGAGATCGACTGGCCGTATATCTGCAACAGGCGCGGCTCCACAGCCGGCACACCCGGCTCCTTCTTCAGCGCCACCTGCTGCGGAGGTGCGGGGGGCGGCACCGGCACGGCGACCGGCGCAGGCTGGACCGTTGCCGCCGCGACAGCTGGCGCGGGCGGCTGGACCGGTGGCGTCACCGGCTCGATCCGCGGCCGCGGGACCGGGGGCGGCTCCACCCGCGCAACCGCTTGCGGCTCGGGCCGCACTTCTGTTGGAGGTTCGGGCCGCTGTTCGGGACGAGGTTCCACCACGGGCACCGGGCGAGGTTCGGGCCGTGGCTCTACGCGGCTAACCGGCTGCGGCTCGGGTCGCGGTTCGATTCTGGGTTCGGGCTTGGCTACGATTTTGGGCTCGATACGAGGCTCCGGCCGGGGTTCCGGCTTTGGCATCACCATGGGTTCGGGGCGCGGCTCGGGACGTGGCAATGGCGGCACGATCTCGGCGCGCGGAATCGGCGGCGGCTCCGGCTCCGGTTGCCGAATTACCTGCTCAGGGCGCGGCTCGATCTGCGGTTCCGGCCGAACTTCCGTTTCCTCGACAGTTCGCTGCGGCGGTGCCGGGGTCGTCACCGGCGCCGGCGGCACCACTTCCCGCAACGGCATTGGGACCCGCGATTCCTCGGGCAGGACGATCTCGACATTGAGCACCTTGGGCGGCTCGATCACCACGGCACGAAAGCCGGGGACGAGCGCGATCAGCGCCGCGTGGATGAGCAGCGACACCGCGAAGGCGACCTTGAAGGGTCGCTCGCGGTACCAATCGGTCATTGACGACGAGTAATAAAACCTTCTGTCGAGCACGGCGTCAGACATGCCCGAAGCGTAGTGCAAGGCCTTGAGGTAAGTAAAGTTTCGCCGCAAAACTCATGAAAATCATGAGAACCAAATGCTGATTTTCGTGTGCGGGGTCGCGCCGCCTTCGCGGACAATGCTCAGGGACTCACTGGGCAAAGGATCACGCGGCAGTCGTTGGCGTGGCTGGCGTCCGGGGATTCGGCAACGAGCGGGCCAGTCCCGCACACTTCGATCTCAACTTCTGGAGAAGCCTATGTGGAGCAAGCCTGAGTACACCGAAATGCGTTTCGGTTTTGAAGTCACGATGTATATTGCCAACCGCTGAACCGGGTTGGGCTTGGACGAAAGCCCCTTCGCGGGGCTTTCGTTTTTATGCACGCCATAAAATTGTCTTTGACTGACAATGCGAATAAGGGTTCTCGGTGCCGCTGCCGGCGGCGGATTTCCGCAGTGGAACTGCAATTGCCGCCTGTGCGACGGCGTGCGCAAGGGCACCGTGCGGGCCAAGGCCCGCACCCAATCGTCCATCGCCGTCAGTGCCGACAACATCAACTGGGTACTGTTCAACGCTTCGCCGGACGTGTTGGCCCAACTCAAGGCCTTCCCGGATTTGCAGCCGGCGCGGGCGATCCGGGACACTGCGATCCGCTCGATCGTGCTGATGGACGCGCAGATCGACCACACCACCGGATTGCTGATGCTGCGTGAGGGCAAGCCCCTGGAAATCTACTGCACCGGCACGGCGCGCGAGGACCTGACCACCGGCAACCCGCTATTCAATATCCTCGAACACTACTGCGGCGTACACTGGCACCAGGTGCCCACCGGGGCCGGCAACGGGTTCCCGGTAATCGGCGCGGAAGAGTTGATTTTTACTGCCGTACCTCTAAGCAGCAAGGCGCCGCCCTATTCGCCACACCGCGACAATCCGCATGAGGGCGACAATATCGGCATGCGCATAAGGGACAAGAGCTCCGGCAAGGTACTGTTTTACGCGCCCGGGCTCGGCGCAATCGAGCCGCATCTGAAGCCTTTCCTCGAGGAAGCCGACTGCCTGATGGTGGACGGCACGTTCTGGACCGATGACGAGATGATCACGCTGGGTATCTCGAAAAAGCGCGCGCGCGACATCGGCCACCTGCCGCAGTCGGGTCCCGGGGGCATGATCGAGGTGCTTAAACCGCTCGAGGCGTCGCGCAAGATACTGATCCACATCAACAACACCAATCCCATCCTCGACGAAGACTCGAAGGAGCGCAAGGAACTGGACTCCCACGGCATTGAGGTCGCGTACGACGGAATGGATGTAACACCCTGAACAGGAGCGCGCATGGGCGCAGCCGAAAATCTGCCGTGGAGCAAAGAGGAATTCGAGAACCAGTTGCGCGCCAAGGGCAAGCGCTACCACATTTATCACCCGTTCCACGTCGCGATGAACAGCGGCAAGTGCACCCGCGAGCAGGTGCAGGGCTGGGTCTATAACCGCTACTACTACCAGATCAGCATCCCGATCAAGGACGCAGCAGTTCTCGCCAACATGCCGGACCGCGACCAGCGCCGCAAATGGATCCAGCGCATCATCGACCACGACGGCGTCGAGGGGCAGGAGGGCGGCATCGAGGCGTGGCTGCGTCTGGGCGAGGCATGCGGGTTGAAGCGCGAAGAGATCACTTCACTCAAGCAGGTGCTGCCCGGCGTGCGCTTCGCGGTGGACGCCTACGTCAACTTCGCCCGGCGCGCGCCTTGGCAGGAGGCCGCGTGTTCGTCGCTGACGGAATTGTTTGCGCCCGAGATCCACAAGAAGCGCCTGGAGAACTGGCCGCAGCACTATCCGTGGATCGAAACCGGAGGGTATTCCTACTTCCGCAAGCGCCTGTCGGAAGCGCGCCGCGACGTCGAACACGGGCTCAAGGTCACGCTCGATTTTTTCAAGACCCGAGAAGAGCAGGAAAGGGCACTGGGTATCCTGCAGTTCAAGCTCGACGTGCTGTGGAGCATGCTCGACTCGATGCAGATCAACTACGGGATCGGCGAAACCCGGTATGTCTGACGCCGCGACATTCACGGACGATACCGTGTTCGAACTGCAGCGACACTTCCGCTTCCAGTGGGAGCCGGCACAACAGGGTTTCGTTCTGCTCTATCCGGAAGGCATGGTCAAACTGCCAGGCAGCTCCGGAGAAATCATGAAGCGAATCGACGGCAAATCCAACGTACGCGCAATCGTCGAGGATTTGCAAAACACATTTCCCGGTGCGGACCTGAGAGGGGACGTCATCGGCTTTCTGGAGCACGTACATGGAAAAGGCTGGATCCGTCCCAAACAAACCGGGTAACCCGCTCTGGCTGCTGGCGGAGATCACGTACAAGTGCCCGTTGCACTGCGTGTTCTGCTACAACCCGGTGGACTACACGTCTTACGGCCAGGAGCTGTCGACCGAGGACTGGTTGCGCGTGCTGCGCCAGGGCCGCGAGATCGGCGCTGCGCAATTGGGCTTTTCCGGCGGTGAGCCGCTGGTGCGCGACGACCTCGAGATCCTGGTCGCAGAAGCGAGCAAGCTCGGCTATTACTCCAACCTGATCACCTCCGGCGTGGGGCTCAATGAAAAGCGCATCAGCGCTTTTAAGGAAGGTGGCCTGAATCACATCCAGCTTTCCTTCCAGGACTCGACCAAAGAACTGAACGACTTTCTGTCGAGCACCCGCACCTTCGATCTCAAGCAGAAGGTGGCGAAGCTGATCAAAAAACACGAGTATCCGATGGTGCTGAACTGCGTGCTGCACCAGCACAACATCGACCACGTGCAGCAGATCCTGGAAATGGCAGAGGCCATGGAAGCGGAGTACGTGGAACTTGCCAACACGCAGTACTATGGCTGGGCCTACTTGAACCGGGATCAACTGCTTCCGACTCGCGAACAGTTGCAGCGGGCCGAGGAAGTCACCAATAAGTTCCGCGAACGCGTCGGCAACAGCATGCGGATTTTCTTCGTGGTTCCCGATTACTACGAGAACCGCCCGAAAGCATGCATGAACGGCTGGGGCTCGGTGTTCCTCACCATTACCGCCGATGGCCTGGCGCTGCCTTGCCACGAAGCACGCCAGCTTCCCGGCCTCACTTTCCCCAACGTGCGCGATCAAGATCTGCGCTCGATCTGGTACGACTCGCCCGGCTTCAACGCCTACCGCGGCGATGCATGGATGAAGGAGCCGTGCCGAACCTGTCCGGACAAGGTCAAGGATTTCGGCGGCTGCCGCTGCCAGGCCTATATGCTCACCGGCGATGCCACGAATGCCGACCCGGTTTGCGACTTGTCCCCTCATCATCATCTGGTGACCGACGCAGTGGACAAGGCGCAGAAACCGGCGCCTGCGGTCGAGGTCAAGCCGATCCTGTTCCGCGACGACAAGAATTCGCGTGCCTTGAGCAAAACGCCGGCCTGGTAGAAACTCCCGTTTCATGAATCAGGCGGCTGACTCGCTGCTCGCCGTGCGTGCCAGCGGGCTTGTGAAGCGTTACGGCCAGCTGGCTGCGGTAGACGGCCTCGACCTTGAGATTCCCTCCGGCCAGTTTTTCGGATTGCTCGGTCCGAACGGCTCAGGCAAGACTTCCACCATCCACATGCTGGCCACGCTGATTCGCCCCAGCGGCGGTTCGGCCCGGGTCGCCGGCCACGACGTGGTGGACGAGGCGGTGAAAGTGCGCGGCGTGATCGGACTGGTCTTCCAGGACTCGGCGTTGGATCGCTCGCTCACCGTTGCCGAGAATCTGCGCTTCGCCGGCCTGCTCTACAACCTGACCCCGGTCGTTATCCGCGAGCGCTCCGCGGAGCTGCTCGATTTGTTCGGACTCGCCGACAAAAGCAATCGCCCAGTGGGGTCGCTATCCGGCGGCATGCGCCGCGCGCTCGACATCGTGCGTGGAATGATCCACCACCCCAAAATCCTGTTCCTGGACGAACCCACCATCGGGCTTGACCTGCCCAACCGGCGCAACATCTGGCGCTTCATCGAGAGGCTGCGAGTCCGCACCGGGATGACCGTATTGCTCACCACGCACTATCTGGAAGAAGCCGATAGTTGCGACCGGGTGGCCTTCATCAAGAGCGGCAAACTGGTGCAATCCGGCCCGCCGCGGCAGCTGGTGGAAAGTCTGGGCAGGCATATCGTGGAAATCGAAAGCCGGGATATCGACGCGCTTTCGCAACGGCTCGCCTCGAAACTCGGTCCCTGCCTCATGGATGGCGATGTCGCGCAGTTTCGCTACGCCGAAGAGGACGTGACGCCGCTGGCACGGCTTCACGGCGAACTGGGCGCACAGATCAAGGCGCTGCGCTGGCGCCGACCGAATCTGAACGACGTGTTCCTGTGGATCGCGGAAGGGAAGATATGACGATTCCCTGGCGGCCTGTCTACGCAGTGCTGGAACGCGAGGTGGTGCGCATGTTCCGTCAACGCACCAGACTGGTTGCGGCCATGGTGCGACCGCTCATCTGGCTGTTCGTGATCGGCGCCGGTTTCGGCGCGGTGCTCGGCCAAGCGAGCGGCCTGAGCTACCAACAGTTCCTCATCCCGGGCGTGCTGGGCATGACCATGCTGTTCGGGGCGATGCTGGCGGCGCTTACAGTGGTCTACGACAAGGAATCCGGCGTGATGCGCATGCTGATCGTTGCGCCCTTTGCCCACTACTGGATCGTCATCGGCAAGATGCTGGCTGCGGCGCTGGCGGCGATCCTTCAGGCGTTGTTGCTGCTGATCGTGCTCGCGCTGTTGGGATATGTGGGGCAGGAAACGCGGCTCGGAATACTGGTGACCGGGTTGATCGCAACGTCGCTGGCCTGCGCGGGAATCGGCATGCTGGTGGCCGCGTTCACCCGCACACTCGACAACTTCGCGGCAATCATGAACTTCGTGATCTTCCCAGTGTTCTTCCTGTCGGGCTCGCTTTACCCGGTGAACCAGTTGCCCGCGCTGCTCAAGGCGGTGGCGCTGGCGAACCCCTACACTTACGGCGTAGACCTGCTCAAGCACGCTACGCTCGGCGTTCTGCCTTCCGGCATGGGAGCGGATTTCCCGCTAACGATAGATCTTGCAGTGCTGTGGGGCTTCACGCTGGCAGCGCTGATCATAGCCAGTTGGCGCTTCTCACAGGAGAGCGCTTACGAGCCGATGATCCATATCCTCACCGGCAAACGCGGGAACTAAAGACACCAAACCGCTTTTGCCACAGAAGACACAGAGAAAATCACCTCACCCCCCGCCCTCTCCAGCAAGCTAGAGAGGGTGCCGAAAAACTACACGATTGCGGGTCAGCGCGTTTCCCTCACCCTCTCCACCCGGTTGTTGGGGGGCGAGGGATGGGGTGAGGGGGGTGCCCTCTGTGTTCTCTGTGGCAAATTGATTTTTTAGTGGTGATGGCCTTCTGGGCCGTGCACGTGACCGTGGTGCAGTTCTTCGTCGGTCGCGGCACGCACATCGATCACGGTGCAGGAAAATACCAGAGTCTGGCCCGCCAGCGGATGGTTGCCGTCCACTACCACTTTGTCGTCGGCGATCTCGGTGACGGTATAGAGTTTGTACTGGTCGGAGCCTTCCACGGCGCCCTCGAACTGCATGCCCACCACGACGTTTTCCGGGAACAGTTTTCGCGGTTCGACGCGAATCATATCCGCTTCATACTCGCCAAACGCATCATCCGGCTCGAGGCGGACCTGGCAGGTGTCGCCGACGCCCTTGCCCTGCAGCGCGCTCTCCACCATCGGGAAAATGCCGTCGTAGCCCCCGTGCAGATACGTGATCGGCGACTGGGTTTTTTCGACCAGCGTACCCGCAGCATCGAACAGTTCGTAATCGATGGACACGACGGTGTCCTTGGCAATCTGCATGCTCAATGCAACTCCTTGACGAGGTTGAGGACTTCGTCAGCGTGACCGCGCGCATTGACGCCGTAAAGCGCATGGCGCACGAAACCTTTTTTGTCGATCACGAAGGTGGAGCGGACGATGCAGCGCTTCTTGCCCTTGCCGTCCAGTTCCTTCTCCTGCAGCACGCCGTACTTCGCGCAGACTTCGCCCTCTGCATCCGCCAGCAACTGTACCGCCAGTCCGTGTTTGTCGCGAAAGGAGCCGTGGCTCATGCAATCGTCCATACTCACTCCCAGGACCACGGTATCCAGGCCCAGGAATGCATCCTGCAGTTCGCTGAAATCGATGGCCTCGATGGTGCACCCCGGCGTGTCGTCCTTCGGGTAGAAATACAGAACTACGTTGTTCGCGCCCTTGTAGCCATCGAGGCTTACCACATTCAAATCGGCGTCGGGCAGATCGAAGGCGGGTGCGGGTTGACCTACTTTCAGCATGAGCAACTCCGATGAAACACTGGTCGGATTCTAACCGATTTCAAAAATACGATTGTCTATGTCGACCCGGAATTTCACCGACAACGATAGAATCCCGTCGTGAAAATCCCTTTGCTTGGCGGATTGTCCGCCTCGTCCTTCTTGCGCCGCCATTGGCAGAAGAATCCGTTGCTTATACGCGAGGCAATTCCGGGATTCGACGGCATTGTCGATTTCCGCGCCATGGTCGAACTCGCCGGTCGCGACGATTGCGAATCGCGGCTTTTGTTGCGCTCCGGCCGGCGCTGGGCCGTCGAACGCGGCCCGTTCGCCAGCCGGTACCTGTTGCGTCTGCCGCAGCGTAACTGGACGCTGCTGGTGCAGGGAGTGAATCTCTTCCTGCCCGCGGCACGGCACCTTCTATCCCGCTTCGATTTCATTCCCTATAGCCGGCTGGATGATCTCATGGTGAGCTATGCGCCTCCCGGCGGAGGAGTCGGGCCGCATCTCGACTCTTACGACGTTTTCCTGTTGCAAGGTCCGGGCCAGCGACGCTGGAAGGTTGGCTGGCAGAACGACCTGACGCTGGTGGACGGCGCGCCGCTCAAGATCCTCAGGAGTTTCGTGCCGCAGGGCGCGTGCGTGGTCGGGCCGGGAGACATGCTCTATCTGCCGCCCGGGTTCGCCCATGACGGCGTTGCGGTCGATGCCTGCTACACCTGTTCGATCGGGTTTCGCGCGCCGTCTCATCAGGAACTGGTGTCGCAGTTCCTGGTCTTCCTGGAAGAACGGCTGAATCCATCGGGCCGCTACGAGGATCCGGACCTGGCAACGCAGGTCCACCCGGCGCGGATCGGTTCGGAGATGATCGCGCAGGTGCAGCGCACGCTCGGTAGCATCCGTTGGAACCGTGGCGATGTTGCAGAATTCCTCGGCGCCTACCTTACCGAGCCCAAGCCGCAGGTGCTGTTCTCGCCGCCCCGCAACCCGCTTGCGCTGAAAGCGTTCCAGCGCAGTGCACGCAAGCGCGGGCTGGAACTGGCATTGCCTGCGCAGATGCTCTACAGCGGCTCCAGGCTGTTCATCAACGGAGAGTCGCTGGCGATCAACGCCAGCGAGGCGCGGCCCTTGCGCGCGCTCGCCGACGCGCGGCGGCTGGCGGGCCCCAAGGTTCCGCGATCGGGCACGGCCGCGGAGGCACTTTACCGGTGGTATCGCAGCGGCTATATTTCGCCGGCGACCCGCGCGATCGCAACCTGAGCATGCACATGGCGGAAAACGCGACCCCGCAACACACCCCCTTGCTCGGCAACGCCGAATACGAAGCCGCCCTGGACAAGGCGCTGGCGAAGGCGCAGCACTCCATCCGCATCTTCGAGCACACGCTGGGCCGGGGATACAATTCGCCGCAGCGCTTCGATCTGCTGCGCCGGTTTCTGCTGGCCAGCCGGCGCAACCGCCTGCAGATCGTGGTGCACGAGCCGCAGGCGATCGACCGCAATTGCCCGCGCATCCTGAATCTGTTGCGCCTGCACAGCCATGCAATCAGCCTCCACGAAACGCACACGAACGCAAAGTCGGTCTACGACCCCTTTATCGTGGTAGACGACCACAGCTTCGTGCATCGCTTCCACTTCGACGAGATGCGCGGCCTGCTCGCGCTGGATGACCCGATCGGCACCCACGCGCTTGCCGAGCGCTTCGACGAAATCTGGGAAGCATCCTCGCCCACGATTTCCCCCACCACTATCGGTTTGTAAGCCCCCTGTTTTCGTAGCGGTTACATTTCGTAGCAATTCGACGCCCGTTTATGTACAATCGCGCCCGAAATTCGAGCGCGGCTCGGCCGCTTTCGAGGTTCATCCTGTTCATCTTTACTTTTTCAAGGACCGCAGAAAAATGAAACGCACGCTTTTGATTTCCGCTCTTCTGGCCATCGTGCTTGCCGCTTGCGGCAAGAAAGAAGAATCCGCGCCGGCTGCCGCTGTCGCCGAACCCGCCCCTGCTGCCGCAGCCGCCAATTCGTCCGCCGGCCCCACCACGTCTTCGGCTACGGCAGAACCGGTTAAAGAAGAGAAGAAGTAATCCCGCCGTTGCGGCGGAAAAAAAGCCGGTCTCCGACCGGCTTTTTTCATTTCAGCGGCAGTTTCGCGCCAGCGGTGTCAACGGATCACGCGCCACCCCAACCCGTTGTCCTGATCGGCGACTTCAATCCATCCAGGATCGCAGCCGATCGCGCCGGCCAGCGCGGCGCGCGCCAGCTCCGGCCGGTTGTTTTCCTGGCTCAGGTGCGCGGCTACCAGATGCTTGAGGCGAGTCGTATCCAGGCGCGCCAGCAGCTCCGCCGCCGCCCCGTTGTCGAGATGGCCGTAACGCCCGGCTATGCGTTCGCGCAGCTTCTGTGGATAGCTGCTCACACGCAACATTTCGGGATCGTGATTGCATTCCAGCACCAGGGCGTCGCAGCCCGACAGCACGGTCTCGATGTGCCGCGTGGAACAACCCGTATCCGTGAGCACCCCGAGTCGGCGCGAGCCGTCGCCGAATACGTACTGCGCCGGCTCGCGTGCATCGTGCGGTACCGGAAACGGTTCGACCTGAAGGTCGCCGACAGCAAAGCTGCGGTAATTGTCGATTGCATGCAGGTTGCCGATGCCGGCAAACAGCGCCTCGAGCCCGGTCAGGGTCCCGTGGGTGAGCCATACCGGAATCGAATAGCGGCGCGCCAGCCGTGCGACACCGCCGATATGGTCGTCGTGCTCGTGGGTAACGACGACAGCCGACAGATCTTCGGGAGTGAGGCCGAGGCGGCCGAGACGGGAGGTCGTCTCGCCGAGCCCGAATCCGCAATCGAGCAGAATCCGGGTGGAACCGGCCTCGACGACCAGGGCATTGCCCCGACTGCCGCTGCCCAGCGATGCGAAGCGCATCTTGCCGCTCACTTCGGCGTCGCCGGCGTCATCATCGCGTCGGGTTTACTTCAACTCTTCCTGCAGCAGCGCCAGGATGCGCCCTGCGGTTGGGGATTTCGCACTGGCGCCTTCTGCGTTCTGCACCCTCACCTCGCTGCCATTGTCCGCATCCGCCACGCTGATCCGGAACTGCTCATCCTTTTCGCCGGTGTCGCTGCGCCAGAACGCCAGCCGGGACCAGCCGGACTTGCCCTTGCCGTCGATGTCCGGATCCAGGTAGCGCACGTAGTAGAGGCCTTTCGACCGGTCGCGATCTTCGACCGTGAATCCAACTCGGTCAAGCGCCAGGCCCACCCGCCGCCAGGCGCGATCGAAACCGTCGGCCAGCATCAATGCTTCCGGGATCTCACCATTCTTCGCCAGTTGCGCCCGCGGGGCGGCCACCGGTGCTTGCACCTGGACCTGCTCTTCCGTTGCACCGAGCCTGCGCATCAACCGCGACAACATCTCCGCCTCGAGCTCCGGGTCGGTGGGCCGCATCTGCCATTTCACCTGCTCGCTCTGGCGTTCGCCGACGACAACCTGGTACGCGCCGCGGTGGCTGATGTAGATTTCGGTGGTGCCCGGGTCTT
>DASYUW010000213.1:0-41973 GCA_036000845.1 Burkholderiales bacterium | reverse complement strand
TTCGATTTCGGAACGCAGCATCCGGATTTCCTGCGCGTGCTGGTCGCTGGTCATGGCACTCTCCCCGTCATGTTAACTCCATGATGCCACAAGACTTTTCGGAGAGCCACAAATCGCTGCGGGATTGCTCTTGAGTGCTTGGGCGCGGGGCGCTATAAACGGCCGGGACACGTCGTCGTGCATGATCCGGGGGGATTGCTTGCTGACGCTGATCGGAATTCCGCTGCTGGCCGTATTGTTCGGCCTGCTGATCGTGGCCTGCTTCAAACTCGTGCACAGCCACCTGCTGCTCGCGACAGGAACACTGTGGATTGGTTACGGCATCTACGAGTATCTGATGCAGATACGCGTATTGTGCAGCGGCGAATGCAACATCCGTTCGGATCAATGTCCTGGGATGACGATCTCGATATGAATGCGGCTCACGTTGAGAAACGACGTGTTCATGACATGCCGGCCCGCGATCTCCCAGACTTCCGCATCGGTGACGGCAATGAATTCTTTCGACTCGACCAGGTAGTCGGTTACCCGCGCTCCCAGCGTCAATTCGATGTGCCCCTTGATCCGGTAGGTTCCGGTCAGGATGGTCACTTTGGTCTTGTTCTCGCCAGCCATAGACACTCTCCTTGGTCAGTCTGCATTTACGGTCGCGGTTCCGGGTTTGAGCCTCGAATGCTTACGCAAGTATGCACGTTTGGCAACGCCGGCTGTTGCCCGTCCTCATTCGTCTACAATCTGCGTGTCTTCCGGAAGTTATCGTCATGCTACGACAAACATCAGTCTTCTTACTCCTCGCTCTGTTGCCCCTTGCCGCGCAAGCCTACGAACCTGGCGAGGCCGGCGGCGCCAACGCAAGCTGGTTCACGTTCGCGTGGCCGCTGGGCGAAGACGCATTAAAGCCTCGCGGTGCCAGCACGCGCGGCGCCCCGGTCGTTCTCGACCACGCGCCCGGCGAAGCCTGGAGACGGCTGCACGAGCCCGGCCTGAGTGCGGTGGAGCGCGACCGCCGCGCCATCCTGGCGATGGCCGGTCCGTATCGTGTCAGTTTCGATTTCCTTGAAGTGCTGCGATTCGATCCGGCTTTGAAGCCGGACGCGCCATACCAAAGCTGGGGCACGGAATACGTCTTCGTAGCCGAGCATCGCGACGACTTCATCGCCCTGCAACACATCCTGGTGATGCGCGTGAAAATGGAGGACGGTAGCACCAGCAAGCCGATCGTCATTCGCCATTGGCGCCAGGAATGGCGTTACCAGTCCGACGTGCTGCTGGCCTACGAAGGTGCCAACACCTGGGCGCGACGTCCCGTGCCCGCGCAGCAGCGCGACAGCGCCTGGGTGCAGAGCGTGTACCAGGTCGACGACTCCCCGCGCTATGCGGCGCGCGGACGCTGGCAGCACAACGACAGCCACTCCACCTGGATCAGCGACGAGACCTGGCGGCCGTTGCCGCGCCGCGAGTGGAGCGTGCGCAAGGACTATCACGTGCTGGTAGGGACCAACCGCCACACCATCACGCCGGACGGCTGGGTGCAGGAGGAGAACAACCTCAAGCTCGCCCTGGACAACAACGGCAAGGCGCGTGCCGAAATGCCCTACCTGGCGCGCGAATACGGATTCGCGCGCTACCAGCGCATCATTGATTACGATTTCGGCGCGGGAGACCACTACTTCGCGCGCACCGAGCCTTTCTGGGCCGAAGTGCGCGCCGCCTGGCGCGAGCTCGCAGAGCGCGAGGCGCGCTTCACCCTCAAGGCACCGGTCGACCAGGGCCGCCTGTTCGAGCCGTTTTTCGAGTACGCGCAGAGCCTTGTCGACGGCAAGCGCTTCGATCGCGCCGACGCGCGAGCCTTCATCGACCGCACGCTGCGTGAAAGTTATCTAGCAGGGACCAGCGACTGAATCGTTGCGTCTATTCCGAGAATCAAAAGATTCGACGCGAAGACGCAAAGGCGCAAAGAAAACCCGAACAGGGATCGAGAATAGCGCTAGATGGGGTTGGACGATTCCTGTCCTTTCGCCTGGACGAAAACTTGTCCGCCTGTCTATCAATGGCTTGGTACTATCTGTCGTTTGTTTGTCCTTCTTCTTTGCGCCTTTGCGTCTTGCGTCGGGGTTTCCCCTTTTTTCTTGGCTCCTTCTCCACGCGCCGCGGGGAGAAAAGCGGGGGATGAGGTACTCCGGCCCTGGTCAAGATGCGGCTGATCGAGCCGGGAAAGTCTGGACTTGCCGGTCTTGCGGGCGCATGCTTTTGCACTGTCCGGCGACGGGCCGATGGCCTATGACGACGCCATCATCGCGGCCGTGAAGTTGCAGCGCAGTGCTGCCGGGCAGGAGACAACAAACAAATCCAACACCGAAGGGGAGAAACCATGAGTGCTGCCGGAACTGCTGCAAGCCCGCGCTGGTGGGTGCCGGGCGATTGGAACGGATTCTTTGGTCTTTTCACCAACGTTCTGCTCAATGTCATCGTCCTGACAACTCTGTGCCTGTACGTGGTCCAACTTCCGCCCGACACGGTCTACGGGCGCGTGCTGCCGGCGCTCGGCATCGCGCTGCCGATCGGCAACCTGTTCTACGCCTACCTCGCGTGGCAACTGGCGAAGAAGGAGGGCCGCTCCGACGTCACGGCGATGCCTTACGGGCCGAGCGTTCCGCACATGTTCATCGTGGTGCTGGTGGTCATGTTGCCCACCTACCTTGCCACCAAGGATGCGATGCTCGCCTATGCGGCGGGGCTGGCGTGGTGCTTCATCATCGGCGTGATCGTGCTGCTGGGCTGCTTCGTCGGGCCGTGGATCCGCAAGATGACGCCGCGCGCGGCGATGCTCGGCACGCTGGCCGGCATCTCCATCGCCTTCATCTCGATGCGCCCGGCGTTCCAGATGTGGGAAGTGCCATGGATCGGCTTCGTCTGTTTCGCCATCGTGCTGATCGCCTGGACCGCGAACATCCGCCTGCCCGGCGGAATTCCCGGCGGCCTCGCGGCAGTGATTCTCGGCGTCGTGATCGGCTGGCTCGCGGCGGTGTTCGGCTGGAGCGACTACATGAAGGGCGAACAGGTCGGCAACGCCTTCGAGCAATTCGGCCTGCACCTGCCGTGGTTCTCGGCAGACGTGTTCCGCGGCCTGGCGGGAATCGCACCGCTGCTGGCAACGGCAATTCCGCTGGGAATCTACAACTTCACCGAGGCGATGAACAACGTGGAAAGCGCCTCCGCGGCAGGGGACAACTACAACCTGCGCAAGATTCTCGCCGCAGACGGGATCGGAGCGATTGTTGGCTCTATGCTGGGAAGCCCGTTCCCGCCGGCAGTCTACATTGGCCATCCGGGCTGGAAATCAGTGGGCGGCCGCATCGGCTACTCACTCGCCACCGGTGTGGCGATTGCGCTGGTGTGTTTCCTCGGCCTCACCGCGCTGCTGCTCAACCTGATTCCGCTGGTGGCGATCCTGCCGATCCTGCTCTACATCGGCCTGGTGATCGGTGCGCAGGCGTTTCAGGCGAGTCCTTCCAATCATGCGCCGGCGGTGGTGCTGGCGATCATTCCGAACATCGCCGAGTGGGCCAAGATCAACATCGACGGCGCGCTGGGCGCCGCTGGCACCAGCGCCGACAAAGTCGGCATGGCTGCGCTGGGGCAGGTCGGCGTGGTCTATCAGGGATTAGCGGTGCTTGGCAGCGGGTCGGTGTTGGCGGGCATGGTGCTGGGCGCGATGGCCGCGTTCATCATCGACCGCAAGCTCAACCACGCCGCAGTGACGGCATTCATCGGCGCGGTACTGTCTTTCGTCGGCCTGATTCACGGGCCGGCCCTGGGTTGGATGGTCTCGCCGCTGGTGTCGCTGGGTTACGTGATGTTCGGTGCGCTCTGTCTGGCGATGTCGCGCCAGACCGCGGCGGCGTAGATCAGAAGCCGCGCAGCGCGCGATCCGGCGTTCAGGCGGGCACGATGTGCGTGCCTGTGGCGCCGGATAACGCGCGCCCGAGATTGGGCGGATTGGTGATCAGCGCACGGGTGCCGCCGCCCTCCAGGAACGAAATGATCGCCTCGATCTTCGGGCCCATGCTTCCCTTCGGGAACTGGCCTTCGCCGAGATATTTACGCACCTCCGCCAGTGTGACGCGTTCTAGCCAGCGTTGAGTCGGCTTGCCGAAGTCGACCGCCACTTTCTCCACGCCGGTGGAAACCACGAACAGTTCGGCGCCGAGGTCTCGCGCCAGAAGGCTGGAAGCGAAGTCCTTGTCGATCACCGCCTCGAGCCCCTGCAGGTCGCCCTGCGCGTCGCGCAGCACCGGAATGCCGCCTCCGCCGCAGGCGATCACGATGTAGCCCAGGTCGATCAGCGCCTCGATGATGTCCCGTTCGATGATCTGCTGCGGCATCGGCGAGGCTACGACGCGCCGCCAGCCCCGGCCGGCGTCTTCCCTCACAATCCAACCGAGATCGTTCGCCAGCGACTTGGCCACGTCCTCGGTCATGTGCGCACCGATCGGCTTGGTCGGATTGCGAAACGCGGCATCGTCCGGATCCACCAGCACCTGGGTGACCACGGCCACCACTTTGCGCTCGAGCTTGCGGCGCTGGAACTCGTTAAAGAGCGCGCGCTGGAACATGTACCCGATCGCGCCCTGCGTGTCGGCGTCGGCATAGTCCACCGGCACCTCGGGCACCATGCCCTTCGCGAGTCCCGAGCGGCGCAGGATGAAACCGACCTGCGGGCCGTTGCCGTGCGTGAGGACCACAGTCCAGCCGGCTTCGACCATGTCGGCGACGTAATGGGACGTCGTCGTCGCCGCCTTCACCTGGTCGGGAATCGACTGGTGCTGATCATCCACGATCAGCGAATTGCCGCCGACGGCAACGACCGCCGTGTGCTTGCGCTTGGCCATTGCGATCTCCTCTATGAGGGTGTGGAGCGGATGCTGCCGGGCATGCCGACGCCGATCCGCGACGCCAGCGCGGTGACGGCCTGGGTGAAGCACTCGAGCGGCGCGCGCGTGATGCCGGCGCCGATCTGGCCGACTCCGGCTTCCTTGTGCGCGATGCCGGTGTTGATGATCGGCGTGATGTTGGTGTCGAGCACGCGGCGGGCATCGATGCCGGCGGGCGTGCCGCTGAAATTCATCGCCGGCAGCGTGAATGCGCTGTTGCGTCCCAACGTAATGTGCCGCATTTCGCGCGTATTGGCGACTGCGTCCTGCGGGGTACCGCCGACGAACTGGACGATTGCGGGCGCCGTGGCCATGGCGAAGCCGCCAAGGCCCGCGGTCTCGGTGATCGAGCTGTCGCCCATGTCCGGCGCCGCATGCTCCGGTCCGTAGCTCGGGAAGAACAATCCGTCCACCACGGGAGACGGTGCCTCGAACCATTGTTCGCCGGTCCCCGAAAGGCGGATGCCGAAGCGAACGCCATTGCGCGACATCGCTGTAACCAGGCTGCTGCCCGGTACGCCGTGCGCGGCGTCGAGCATCGTTTTGCACGCCGCCATCGACAGGTTCAGGAAGAAGTGATCGTTGCCGGCGATGAACGTCACCGCATCGGCGATCGCCGCCGCATCGAAACCGGAGTGCAGCGCCGCGGGCACGATCTTCTTCAGGAACAATGACGACGCGGCCGCGTTGCGGTTGTGGACTTCGTCGCCCATCTGCAGCGCCTGCGCTATCAGCGGCTTGAGTTCCATCGGTCCGAGTTTCGCAAGCGCCGCAGCGAGCGCCGGCGCCAGCACTTGCGCCATCCAGTGCAGGCGCTTGAGCACTTCCGGAGAATTGGCGCCGAAGCGCAGCACCTTGCCGAGACCCTCGTTCAAGTTGGAGAACGCGCGGTTCCTGCCCGCCGCGTTCTCGAGGATCCATACCGGCATCGACGGGCTGATGACCCCGGCCATCGGTCCCACCGCGGCGTGATGATGCGCGGGTTCGAAGGCGATGCTGCCGCTGCCGGCCAACCGCCAGGCCGCGCCTGCATCCGCCGCCCAACCTTCGTAAAGAATCGCGCCGATCACCGCCCCCTGCATCGGCCCGCACGTATCGTCCCAGGCGATCGGCGGTCCGGCGTGCAGGATCATGCGATCGCCCATGCCCGGCAAGTGCTCGCGCGCAGCGCCGACCCCGACAAGGATCGGCTGCGCCGCGAGAAAAGCGGCGTACGCTTTCTCGTTCGCGGCTTCCAGCGATGGATGGTTCAGCAACTGCGCCAGGCACCAGCCGGCTGCGCGGTTGCCCCCGGCGGGCGGAGTCCAGTCCAGATGCACCGCCTTGCCCCCCGCCGCCACGATGGAATCGGCGAAGGATTGCAATCCGATGTTGATCAACGGCTGGTTTTCCTGGAACAGCTTGTTCATTGCGTTTTGGTCGTGCGCTGCGGTTTGAGCATGCGCTGCGCTTGCGACGGGGCGAGCGAGGACGCGATACCGGCCGCCAGACGCACGGCCTGTGCGTTGCTTTCGGCGAACAGCATGCCGGCATCGGAAAGCGCGCGCGCCTGACGGGCGAAATCCTGCGGATCGGCGCCAGTGCCGCAGATCTGGCCGACGAAGACGATGACCCTTCCCTGCGCGGATGCAGTCGCGCGCGCGCGATGGATCGCCGGCACCAATTCGCTAGAGGGGTCCATGTGGCTGCCGTATCCCAGCACCACGTCGAGCAGGATCACGGCGGTCTCCGGATCCTCCGCCTCCCTGGCGATGCGCTCGGTGCGCAGGCGGTAATCGATCATCGGGTGCGGGCGCCCACGCGTGAAGACATCGTCTCCGAGGTCGACCAGCGTGTGCTGCCGGCTTTGCCAGACGTCGGCAAGCTCCGTGGTTCCGCGCGTGGGCGTATTCGAGTGCACGTCGCCCAGCAGTTCGCCGAGCAGCAGCGTGGCCTCGTAGCAGAACGTGCCGCCGCTGTATAGCCCGCGGACATAGCGCTGCGTATCGCCGAAACGCGGCAGCGCCGACGGCGCGGACGGTGGTTCGGCATAACTGTCCCGCGGTTTCTCACCCTTGACGATGGCCACCGCGGCGCGCGCCGCATCCTCCAGCGTTTTCACTGCGTGCACGCCTTTGCGTCCGACCTGCTTCGGATCGGTGCCGAGGAAGTTCACCACCACCGGCTTGCCGGCCTTGGCGGCCTCGGCGAGCACGCGCTCGGCCACTTCGGCAGCGGGCGGTTTGGAAATCAGCACGATGACCTGGGTCGCAGGGTCCGCAGCCAGGTCCTTCAGGCCTTTGAGCATCGAGATCGCGCCGATTTCGCGGTGCAGATCGCGCCCGCCGGTGCCGATCGCCTGCGAGATGCCCGAGCCAAGCCGGTCCACCAGCACCGTGACCTGCTGCAACCCCGTGCCCGAGGCGCCCACCACACCGATCAGTCCGCGCTTCACCACGTTGGCGAAGGCGAGCGGCGTGCCGTTGATGATCGCGGTACCGCAGTCCGGTCCCATGACGATGAGATCGGCCTCGCGCGCGAAACGCTTGAGCAGAAGTTCCTCCTCCTCGGAGACATTGTTGCTGAACAGCATCACGTTAAGCCCGAGACGCAGCGCTTTCATCGCTTCGGCGGCCGCGTAGTCCCCCGGCGTGGATATGAGTGCCATGTTGGCTTCAGGAGTGGTCTTCAGCGCCATCTGGATGCTGCGCGGGCGTAGCGCAGCCCGCGCTTCAGCGCCGTTGTCCTCGGTCTGCCGAGTGAGCCTCTTCATCGCCTCCTCGACGGCGGCTGGCAGCGCCGATTTTTCTCCCTGCACCACGATAAGCAAGTCGCTCGCACTCGCGCCTTTCGCGTCCACGCGCAGCCCTGCTTCCGCGAGCAACGCGAGGTTGTTCTCGGTAGCCATCACCGCGGAGGCCTGTTCGACGCCCGGGAGCTTCCCCAGCATCGCGGACAGTTGCATCAGGGAGACCGAGTCCCGGTATTCCCTGGGCACGATTTTCACCAATGTGGCCGACAAGTCCCGTTCTCCCGAATCAACTCGCGATCGCTGCCGCGCGCGCGGCACGGCGATCGCCGAAATGATGGTCTGTGGCGGAGGCCCGGATCCGCCTCGCAGTCGGCGTGGGCGAATATCCGAACAGCAGCCCGCACGAGACGTCCGCACCCGAACTGTGTCCGACTTCCAGCGCCCGCATGGTGGCGCCATGGACGTCGCCGCCACCGCAAACGCAACGCGCCACTTCGGTCAGGCGCTCCGCGAAATGACCTTGAAGCGCGTCGAGCAAAATCTGGCGGCTGATCGCGTTGGTATGCAGCGACAACTGGCCGACAGTCGCCGAGAGAGCGCGCAGCAGGGCGGCGATGACAGGTTCGCGGTGCGAGCGGCTCCACAGTGCCGCGAGATAACCGGCGATGAAATCGTCTCCCGCCGGCGTGAGCCCGGCGCCGAGACCCACCAGTGCGCTCAAGGCCGAAACGACTGCGCGGGCATCGCCCGTTTCGGTCGCGCGCGCCAGGATCGGCAGCGTTCGCGTCATGCGCGCAACCAACGCGCACTCGAGCGTGGAGTAAGGACTGCCGGATGAGAACAGCACCTGCGCGATACCCTGATCCGGCGCGTGCTCGCGCAGCGTCTCGCACAATTCCCGCAGCCCGCCATGCCCCTCCGCACCGCACAGACCAAGCGATACGGCGGCGATCGTTCCGTTCCAGACTGCTGCGCGGGACAAATCCACCACAAAACCGGCATCTGGAATTCGCAATGTCGCGCCTTCGAGCGTCGCCGCCTGCCCTTGGCGCAGCCGCGCGTATAGCGGCACGACCGGCGAGGCACAGCGGATACCGTGGGGGAGATTGCCGGAACCGGCTGCAAGGAGCGTTACCAGTTCCCCGGAATCCGTTTCGATGTTGCAGGCGCGCACGAACACACTGTGTACCTGCGCACGCGAGCGCGGCGGCACGCGCGCGCCGACGCTGTCTGCAAACAGGATCTTCCCGTCGTCGGTCACGGAACCGCCCGAAACGCGCCCTACGGTGTCGCTGTTCTCACGCGCCGAGGGCTGCCAGCGCGCGTCGGGAGTCCGACACCCAGCCGAAGATGCCGCCCTGGGCCTTGATCATGGCGAGCGCGGCTTTCTGGAACTCCGGGAAATACGACCCGACACAATCGGACAGCACCACGCATTCGTAGCCGCGGTCGTTGGCTTCGCGCACGCTGGTGTTTACGCAGACTTCGGTCGTGACGCCGCACACGATCAGCGTCTTGATGCCGCGGTCGCGCAGGATGAGCTCGAGGTCGGTGGCGTAGAACGCGCCTTTGCCGGGCTTGTCGATCACCGGTTCCCCGGGCGCGGGATACAGTTCCGGCACGATATCGTGGCCGACTTCTCCGCGCACCAGGATGCGCCCCATCGGTCCGGGATCGCCGATGCGTGTCTTGCCCCTGCCCCGCACCAGCTTGGTAGGCGGGCAGTCGGTGAGGTCCGGCCGATGGCCCTCGCGGGTGTGGATGACCAGCATTCCCTTCTTGCGCGCCGCCTCCAGTACCCGCCTGGTCGGGGCGATGGTCGCCTGCAGCGGCGTGACGTCGTTGCCCAATGCCTCGCCGAATCCGCCCGGCATGACGAAATCGCGCTGCATGTCGATGATCAGCAGCGCCGTGGCCTTGGGATCGAATTCCAGTTCGTACGGCTCAGCCTCGATCGCCTTGGTTGCCATTCTTACCCTCCTCACTGATCCGCCAACTTTTTGCCGAGCGGCACCTGTGCACCCGATGAGAGAACCGCGCGCCCGGTTTGCGCTCCCGCTTGCGCAAGGGAAGCTCTGATCAGGTTCCGCGACGCGCGTTGCGCCAGGTGCGGATGACTGCTAGGCGCCGCTCTGCAGGTGCGGCTGAAGCCCCAACAAGGAGCGTAACAACGCAGGCGCCGCATCCTGGCACAACCCGAATCGCCTCGGTCGCGCATGTGGAACTTGGTCAGAGCTTCCCTTGGTATACTCACTAGTATACAAGATGCAACACGGGGGAAAGCAGTGTCCATGACCATATCTTCGCTGCTCGCCGCCTACCGGTCGGGCAAGCGTACACCCGGCGCAGTGGTGGAATCACTGCAGTCCGGGGACGATGAGGCCTATGCCTGTACCTGGATCTGCAGGGTCGGGCCCGACGCGCTCAAACGCCGCACCAGCCAACTCGAACAGGTGCTGCGCGACGACCCACGCGCAATCGACCGCCTGCCTTTGTACGGGATCCCGTTCGCGGTCAAGGACAACATCGACGTGGCCGGGCTGCCGACCACCGCAGCCTGTCCCGCCTTTTCCTACGTGCCCGAGCGCTCCGCCACAGTGGTGGAGAAACTCGAGGCAGCCGGCGCCATCCTGGTCGGCAAGACCAATCTTGACCAGTTCGCCACCGGCCTGGTCGGCACGCGCTCGCCTTACGGGGCGGTGCCCAACGCTTTCCGGCCCGAGTATATCTCCGGCGGCTCCAGTTCCGGCTCCGCGGTCTCTGTCGCCCGCGGCCAGGTGAGCTTTTCGCTTGGAACCGACACGGCGGGGTCGGGCCGAGTACCGGCGGCATTCAACAATATTGTCGGCTTGAAACCCAGCCGCGGCCTGATCAGCGCACGCGGCGTGGTACCTGCCTGCCAGTCGCTGGACTGCGTATCGGTGTTCGCGCTCACCGTGCCCGACGCGGTCGCGGTACTCGGTGGCGCGCGCGGCCCGGATGCGGAGGACCCCTGGTCACGCGCCCTGAAACTTGCCGCCCCGCCGCTGCCCGAGCGCTTCACTTTCGCGCTGCCCGAACCGCTCGAGTTCCATGGCGACAACCACGCCAGGCACGCGTTCCACGACGCGGTCGACAAGCTCGAAGGCCTCGGCGGCAAACCGATCGGCGTCGATTTCTCGGTATTCCTGGAAACAGCTGCGCTGCTCTACGAAGGACCCTGGGTCGCGGAGCGGCTGGCAGCTATCCGGCCGTTCTTCGAAGGCCGTCCCGACCAGGTGCACCCGGTGGTGCGCAAGATCATCGAGGGGGCGTCCAAATACTCGGCCGCGGATCTTTTTTCCGGACTGACGAAGCTGGAAGCGCTGAAAAAGCGCGCAGCAACACTCTGGGACCGGGCCGACGTGCTGGTGGTGCCGACCGCACCGACCATCTACACCATCAAGGAAGTGCTCGCAGAACCGTTCCTGAACAACCGCAGGCTCGGGCACTACACCAATTTCGTGAACCTCATGGACCTCGCCGCCTGCGCGGTTCCAGGGTCGATGCGGCCGGATGGTCTGCCATGCGGCATCACGCTGATCGCGCCGGCCGGGGCCGATCTCATGCTCGCGGATCTGGCGCAGCGCTTCCATCATCTCACCGGGCTCAAGCTCGGCGCACTGGACGAAGTGCCGCCGCCGCCCGCACCGATCACCGCCGGCGATGACAGCGTGCGCGTGGCAGTGGTCGGGGCGCATCTGTCGGGACTGCCGCTCAATCATCAACTGACTGAGCGCGGGGCGCGATTGGAAAAACCGGCGCGCACCAGCGCGCGCTACCGTCTGTTCGCGCTGCCTGGCACCATGCCGCCAAAACCCGGCATGGTTCGCGATACCGACAACGGCAGCGTCATCGACGTCGAAGTCTGGCGGGTGCCCGTAGCCGAATACGGCTCGTTCGTAGCGGGGATTCCGTCGCCGCTGGGAATCGGCCGCGTCGAACTCGATGACGGCGAGTGGATTCAGGGTTTCCTGTGCGAGAGTTGGGCGGTGAACGGCGCCGAGGAAATCTCGCACCTCGGCGGCTGGCGCGCATATCTCGCGAGCAAGGCCGCGCGTTGAAGCGAACCGAATTTCGCGGTCGGCCGGCGACCGCCAGACCGACAGCCGGCAAGCGCACGAAGGTGGTGACGGACGAGGAACGCAAACCGTCGCTTGCCGAGTCGGTGTATCTGGGCATCAAGCAAGACATCTTCGATTTCCGCCTGCTGCCCGGGGATCGTTTTACCGAGAATGAGGTCGCCACACGGCTGAACGTCAGCCGCACCCCGGCGCGCGAAGCGCTTTACCGTCTCGAGCGCGACGGCTACCTGCAAGTGCACTTTCGCAGCGGCTGGAGCGTTCGCGAACTTGATTTCAAGCAGTTCGACGATCTGTACGACCTGCGCATCGCGCTCGAAACCGCCGCGGTCATACAGCTCTGCGACCAAGCCGAGCGCCCCAAACTGGAGGAACTGAAATCTGTCTGGCTGGTGCCGACGGAAGCGAGGCTTACCGACGGGGAGCGGGTGTGCGCGCTGGATGAAGCGTTTCACTGCGCGCTGGTCGCCGCCACAGGCAATCGCGAAATGACGCGCTGCCATCAGGAGGTGACCGAACGTATCCACTTGCTGCGCCGGCTCGATTTCACCGAAGCCGGCCGCATCGCCGCTACCTACCAGGAGCATGCGCAGATTCTGCGCGCGGTGCTGCGGCAGGACTCGGATCGCGCAAGCGGGTTACTGCGGGCTCACATCGAGACCAGCAAGATCGAAGTCCGAAAAATCAGCCTGCACAAGCTGTTGTCGGCAAGGCGTTCATAGCGCCGCCGGCGTTGGGTGAAGTGCCGGGAAGTCGTTTCAGTGCAGCCGGACAACGTTGGATGGAATGAGTGGCGCGACCGGAAGATTCAGCGCCAACAGGTCCCGGCCCAGCAGCGTGATGCTGCCCTTGACGCGGTTGTCGCCGGTATCGCTGAATTCGAACTCGTACACCCGCTTCACGCGCACCCGGCCCTCGTCGTCACGGCCGAGCCGCGTCCGCTTCAGCATCACCGTCCAGTCGAGCAACTGCACGCCTTCCGCGGCGCAAGCGCGGCGGCCGGCATCGAGCGCCGCTTCGCGGGCACGCATGCTGTCAGTCCAGAACCAGGCGCCCAGAACGAATAGCGCGAGTGTTGTGAGTTCGATCATTGGGATGTCAATGGCTAGAGGCTAGAGGCTAGAGGCTAGAGGCTAGAGGCTAGAAAAGTCTAGTCGATCTTCAGCATGCGCTTGGGGTCGTGACTCCTCTCGCCCCTCGCCTCTCGCCTCACGCTTCGCGTATTCCCACCTTCACCATATTGGGCGCAAGAACCCGTACCATTTCCTGCGGCGCGATGCCCACCAGATATCCGCGCCTGCCGCCGTTGATGTATATCTTTGGCAGATCCAGGATGGTCTCTTCCAAATATATGGGCATTTTCTTGCGCGTGCCGAAGGGCGACGTGCCGCCCACAATGTAGCCGGAGTGACGGTTTGCGGTCTCCGGGCTGCACTGCGAAATGGTTTTCACGCCGATGATCCGTGCCAGTTCCTTGGTGGACACTTTCAGGTCGCCGTGCATCAGCACCACCAGCGGCCTCTTGTCTTCGTCCTCCATCACCAGAGTTTTCACCACTGCATGCTCGGGAACGCCGAGTTCCCGCGCGGAGACCGCGGTACCGCCCTTCTCTTCGTATTCGTACAGGTGGTCGGTGAATTCGACCTTGTGGGCGCGCAGTTCGCGCACCGCGGTCGTCGCCGGTACTTTGTCCCTGCCCATCGCTCAGGATCTGCCGGTGAGAATCTGATAGAGCGAGTAAAGCATCCCGGCGGTAGCGCCCCAGATATAGCGTTCGCCGTAGGCCATCGAATAGAAGTGGCGGGTGCGCCCGTTGAACACGTCGCTGTGGCGCTGATGGTTCACCGGGTCGAGAAAGAATTCCAGCGGCACTTCGAATACGTCGGCCACCTCGAACGGATCCGGCCTCAGGTCGAACGGAGGCTCCACCCATCCGACGATCGGCGTCACCCGGAATCCAGTCAGGATATCGTAGTCAGGCAGGTGTCCGATGATCTCGACGCGCTGCCGGCTCAATCCGGTTTCCTCCTCGGCTTCGCGCAATGCCGTGGCGATCCGGTCGGGATCGCTTTCATCAACGCGTCCTCCCGGGAAGCTGATCTGCCCGGCATGGTCGTGCAGATGGGCGGTGCGCTGGGTGAACAGCAGGGTCGGCCCGGCAGGCTGGTTCACCACCGGCACCAGCACCGCGGCCGGAACCGGCTCGCGCTCCGGGGGATGGGTGTAACGAGGGAAGTTAGCGTCCTCGGGCAAAATGCCCTGCCGGCGAAGACGCTCCGCCAGCCAATCCCGGGTAAGGGGCGGTCTGAAGTCGTCAGAAGGAGACAACGGTCTGCAATGTGCTCGCAATTTAAGGACTCTATTTTATCCCTCTCGCAAAGGTATAGAATCTTCGGGCATCCCGGAACGGTGGCACTTGACCGCCGTCAAACGGGTGCGGCCAGGAACTGCAGAAACACCACACGAGGAGACGACTATGAAACTGCGCGGTCTGATTGCTGCCGTAATGTTCGCAATTGCGGGTAGCGCGTTCGCGATGCACTGCCCGATGGACATGAAGAAGATCGACGAGGCATTGGCGAAGAAGCCGAACATCTCTGCCGACAAGCTCGCGGAGGTGAAGAAGCTGCGGGCCGAGGGCGAGAACTTGCACAAGGCCGGCAAGCACCAGGAGTCGGTGGACACGCTGGCCAAGGCAATGGCGATTCTGGGAATTCAATAACCAGGCGCACACGCATCAACCCCGCTCCGCGGCGACGCGCAGCGGGGGTTTTTGCGACCGTCACGCCGTAACGTCGTCACGGCCTTCAGGCCACGGCGCCGCCGCAGGATGAGCCCGATCCGGCGGTGCAGCCATAGCAGTGATTCGCGGTGACAATCCGCCTCCTGTTCAGTTTCGCGGGGTCGAAGTCGCGAATATGCCTCGGCGCCCCGTTGCCCAGCGGCAAATCGAGCATCTGGTTGAAGTCGCAGTCGTAGAGCGTCCCCTCCCAGCCGACCGACAGCGTGTAGCGGCACATCACGCCCGCCGCCGCGGCCGGATTGAACGCGTTCGCCAGACGCTCCATGTACCCCTCGTAGTTGCCGCTCTCGATCAGGAACTCGAGGAAGCGGCTGATGGGCATGTTGTTAATAGTGTACAGGTGGTTGAAAGTAACGCCGTGGCGCCGTGACAGCTCGCGACGGAACTGCGCCTCGGCGGCATTCTGCTTCGCCGGCAGAAAGGCGCCGACCGGGTTGTGCACCAGATTCAACGCAAGGCCGCTGCCGTCCACGCCGTAACCCAGGCGGTTCAGCATCTGCATGGCCAGGACGGATTTCTCGAACACTCCGTCCCCGCGCTGGGCGTCGGTTTGCGAAGACTGGAAATACGGCAGCGAGGCCATCACTTCCACGCGATTGCTCGCCAGGAACTCGGCGAGGTCCGCCTGCGGCTTCAGCAGCAGCACGGTAAGGTTGCAGCGGTCGATGACGTGACGCCCCAACGCGCGCGCCTGCTCGACCAGCCAGCGGAAATTGGGATTGAGTTCCGGCGCGCCGCCAGTGATATCGACAGTGGGAATATCGGTCCGAGACAGCGACCTGATGCACAACTCGGCTGTCTCGCGCGTCATCTGCTCGGTGCGCTCGGGACCGGCATCGACGTGGCAATGCCGGCAGGTTTGATTGCAGAATTTTCCGACGTTGATCTGAAAAACCGTGATCCCCGTGGCGTGAAGCGGCTGAATTCCCGCTGTCGCCAGCTTTTCCGCGAACGGTGGACAGGTCTTCGCTGCCGCGAGCCGATTCAACTGCACCTGGCTCGAAGCCAGCGGGTCCCTCCGGGAAACGAGTGTGAGCCCCATGTCCGCAGTCTCACATAGATAATTTGTCGACTATGTTGCGCATCTGCACACCATGCACCAGCGACGAACCGCCACGAATGGCACACGCAACGTGCACCGCCTCGGTCATCTCTTCCACGTTCGAACCCTTCTCAAGGCAGGCCTGCGTATAGGCGTCAATGCAATAGGGGCATTGCACCGCATGGGCCACGCCCAGCGCGATCAACGCCTTCTCCCGCTCCGACAACGCGCCCTCGGCGAACACGGCACCATAGTAACCGATGAATTTTTCCCACAACTCCTTGTTGCCCTTGCCCATATCGGCGAATTTGGACAAATCGTGCGGGTGGTAGTAGGTTTCCATGAAAATTCTCCTTATTGGGCATGTACAGCGGAAATGATACGCATCCGGTTGCGGCTTGGATGAGTCTCCGGGAAGCTTGCAGACAGGTCAAGCGAGGGGCGAAGAATCACCTGTGCTGGGTGTCGGGGAGTAAACCAGAGAAAAGAGGAGAGATAAAAGAGAAAAGTGAAAAGACGACGTCAATGAGGCTTTGCGGTTCCCATCTTTCCTCTTTCCGCTTTAACCCTTCCTCTTCCATGCTGCCGGCCATCGGCCGGCTGGACTGACTCATTCCTCAACCTCAACGCAAAGGCGCAAAGCACGCAAAGGACCGCAAAGAAAACAAGTGACGATTCTAGTGCAGATGTGCGCGTTCTCGTGACCCGACACTCTTGTTCCGGTTTTCTCTGTGCCCTCTCTTGTCCTTCTTCTGCGCCCTCTGCGTCAACGCTCTTGTGGCGGGACATCGGCCGGCTGGACGGGATCGCCGAGCCGGATCATTCCACCATCGACGATGCGCGCGATGATGCCGCCGTGCCCGCGCATGGCGTTGTAACCCCCGGCTCCCAGCACCTCTTCCATCCGCGAACACGGATCGCAGGTGCCGGTGCCTTCCAGCACCGTATCGCCAATGCGGAAACGGCGGTCTCGCAGTGCATGGAGGTTGATCCCCGAAACAAGAATGTTGCGCCGGACCCACTCGGCGCGCACTTCGGATTTCCCGAGCAACTTCGCCACGGCTTCCAGGTGTTCCGCCTGGATCAGCGTCACCTGGCGCTTGCCGTTGTTGCTCGACGCGTAGTGATCTCCCTCCAGGCCGTAACCGGCAATCGCCTCGACCTGCGTAATTGAAGTCAGTGGCGCTCGCCGCTCCGGACGAATGCCGATCCACTCCACTTTCCCCGCCCGGGGAAAGATCGCCATCAGCTTCGCCAAATCTCCATCTTGATTCATAGATCTAAATCATTATTGCCATAGAGAACACAGAGGACGCAGAGAAACTTAAGAAGAAATGTGTGAGAACACTCGTGCGCGCGGGACTAGGCGACTCTCAACGCCATACTTGCCGGCTCGTCATCATCGGGTCCCTGGGGTGATGGTGCCTTGGCGTAATGACTGAACTTGAACGAGGAGGTGCCTTTGGCGTCGGTCAGCTCGGCCAACTCGGAGGCGTAACCCAGCATTTCCACCAAAGGCACTTCCACGCGTACGAGCATGCCCGACGCTACGTCTTCCATACCGGTGATTAACCCTCTACGCCCACTAAGGTCTGCTACAACGTTGCCGACACCTTCCTCGGGAGTCGTCACCTCGACAAACATGATGGGCTCTAATAGAACAGGGGCACACTTGGCGAGAGCAGTCTTGCACGCAATGATAGCTGCCTGTTTGAATGCATCTTCTGTCGAATCGATATCGTGGTAACTGCCATCGAATAAGGACACTTCGATGTCGGTCACAGGGTACCCTGCAATTGGACCTGTCCTGAGCGCTTCGCGCACACCTTCCTCGACAGCAGGAATAAAAACCTTCGGCACAACTTCCTGAACTATACGATTTGAAAACGCTATTCCTTTGCCTTCTTCTGCGCGTTCCATGCGTATCCAGACGTGGCCATACTGACCGCGGCCACCGGACTGCTTGATCCACTTGCCTTCAACCTCCACCGAGCGTGTGACGGTTTCGCGGTATTGGATCGAAAGTCCTCCGATTTCGACGCTCGCGCCAAGACGCTTTCTCATATCAATGGCAACGGAATACATACGTTGCTCGTCAGCGCCTTTGAGCCAAACACCGTCCGACACAGCTTCTACGGTCAAATCGCCGCTCTCGCGCAAAACCTCCTTTGCGTAATCCAATAACCTTTCCGGAGTCAGTTCCGATGAGCGAATCGTGAGTCGGAGCGGATGCATTTACTTTCTCCCGTCTTGTTGTGGCCTTCCTTTGCGTACCTTTGCGTCCTTTGCGTTAAGCGCGTTTCAGGTCTTGTTCTTTCCGACCATGTCTTCGGGCCGGACCCACTGATCGAACTGCTCCGCGGTGACGTAGCCGAGTTTGACGGCCGCTTCCTTGAGCGTAGTGCCTTCTTGGTAAGCGTTCTTGGCGATCTGCGCGGCCTTGTCGTAGCCGATATGCGGATTGAGCGCGGTGACCAGCATCAAGGATTCCCGCACCGACTTTTCGATGCGTTCGCGGTTCGGTTCGATGCCGATCACGCAATTGTCGTTGAAGCTCACCGAGCCGTCAGCAAGCAGCCGGATGCTCTGCAGGAAGTTGTGAATCATCACCGGCTTGAACACGTTCAGCTCGAAGTTGCCCATCGAACCGCCCACATTGATAGCCACGTCGTTGCCGAACACCTGGCAGCAAGCCATAGTCAGCGCTTCCGACTGGGTGGGGTTCACCTTGCCCGGCATGATCGAGCTGCCCGGCTCGTTCTCGGGAATTCTCAACTCGCCGATACCGCAGCGCGGGCCGGACGCCAGCCAGCGGATGTCGTTGGCGATCTTCATCAGTGATGCCGCCAGCGTTTTCAGTGCCCCGTGCGCGTGAACGAGCGCATCGTTGGCCGCCAGCGCTTCGAATTTGTTGCGCGCCGAGACGAACGGCAGTCCGGTCGCCTTCCCAAGTTCCTTCGCCACCCGCGCGCCGAACTCCGGATGCGCGTTCAGCCCCGTGCCCACCGCAGTGCCGCCCAGCGCCAGTTCGCACAAATGCGTCAATGACGCCTGTACGTGGGCGATGCCGTGGTCGAGTTGGGAGACGTAGCCGGAGAACTCCTGCCCAAGCGTCAGCGGGATGGCATCCTGCAGGTGGGTACGGCCGATCTTGATGATTTCGTCGAATGCCCTGGATTTCTGCGCCAGCGTGTCGCGCAACGTCTTCAGAGACGGCACCAGTCGATCATGCAGCGCCCGCACCGCCGCAACATGCATCGCGGTCGGAAAAACGTCGTTGGAGGATTGCCCCTTGTTGACGTCGTCGTTCGGGTGCACGAGACGCTTCTCGCTGCGGCTGCCGCCGAGAATTTCCGACGCCCGGTTGGCGAGCACCTCGTTCATGTTCATGTTGGTCTGGGTGCCGGAGCCGGTCTGCCAGACCACCAGGGGAAACTCTTCGTCATGCTTCCCGGCGATGATCTCGTCCGCTGCCTGGATGATGGCGTTGCCTTTCTTTGCATCCAGCAGGCCGAGTTCGGCGTTCACCGCAGCTGCGGCGCGCTTCATCAGCGCTAGCGCCCGGATCAGCTCCACCGGCATGCGCTCGCCGGAAATACGAAAGTTCTGCAGGCTGCGCTGGGTCTGTGCGCCCCACAGGCGGTCGGCCGGGACTTCGATCTCGCCGAACGTGTCTCGCTCTATCCTGGTTTTCATATTTGGCCCCTAAACCAAGAGAAACTCATTCAACACGAAGGTACACGAGGGAAAGGCAAGAAAGGGGCACGAAGGAGAGACAAAGAGTGGATATAGACCGAGGGAATGCCAAGGAATATCCGACAAGTTGGCTTCCGTGCTCCTCGACAATTTCTCCTCGTTCCGCTCCGTCTTTCCTTCGTGTGCCTTCGTTTTTCCTTCGTGTCCTTCGTGTTAAACGCGTTTCGCCTTTACCAGGGGATGGGTTTCTTGTCGCGGAAGTAACCGCCGGTGGGGCCGTCGTGCGGCAGCATCGCCAGCCAGACCGCGGTTTCCGCACCCTGCTCCACGTTGCGTGAGGCTCCCGGACCGCCCATGTCGGTGCGTACCCATCCCGGACACATGGAGTTCACCAGGATATTGTCCCCCTCTACCGCGCTTGCGACCATGCGGGTAAGCGCATTGAGCGCCGTTTTCGATACCCGGTATGCCGGAGTACCGTCGCCCATATCGTCGAGCTGACCGAGGCCGCTGGAAAGGTTCACTACCCGGCCATAGTGGTTCTTCCGCATCAGCGGCACCAGCGCCTGGCACATGCGCAGCGCGCCGTAAAAATTGGTCTCCAGCGTGGTACGGAAGGTTTCCTCCTTCTCCCTGAGCACGCTGGTCGATCGGCTGTCGATCAGAACGCCGGCATTGTTCACCAGCACGTCCACTCGGCCGTACTCGCTCTCGATATGCCTGGCGATGGCAGCAGCGCTGGTCTGATCCGTAACATCGAGCTGGTGGTGCAAGACATCGAGCCCTTCCTTCCCCAGTTTGTTCTTGGCCTCCCGGCCTTTCTCTGCTTCGCGGCTGGTCAGCAGCACCCGCATTCCCTGGCGTGCAAGCTGACGGCAGATCTCGTAGCCGATTCCCCTGTTGCCGCCGGTTACTACCGCCAGCCGTTTGTCCATCGTCGCCATTTTTGCCCCCGAGAACTAAAAAGCTGAACGCATATAACACGAAGGGACACGAAGGAAAGGCACACGGAGGAAAAGCCCAATGCGGGAAACGGGATCAACGAGAATCCGGTAGGCGAAATAGCTCTGGCTCCCGGAAGGTCTTCCGGCGTTCTCGGCATCCTGGTGTTTCATATCGAGTCTCTTGTTCTCCTTCGTGATCCCTTCTTGCCTTTCCTTCGTGTCCCTTCGTGTTGATGTGTTAATGGCCGTCCGACAGGGCGGTGTCGTTTTCAGGCACCGAGGTCGGCAAGCGGATGCTCGTGCGCCTGCCAGGGACTGGCGAAGAAACCCTCGAGCCATTCCGGCGTCACGTCTGCCGGCGTCGCCGGCCGCCAGCGCGGACGCCTGTCCTTTTCGATCAGCAGCGCGCGGATGCCCTCGGCAAGATCCTGGCGGGCGGCGCAGGTGAGCGACGCCACGAGCTCGACTCGGAAAACTTCGGCCAGCGAGGCATGCAGCATGCGCTGCTGCAGGGCATGCGACAACGCAGCTGAACCGGGCGATCCCGCGGAAAGCGTCGCGGCGGTCTTTGCCAGCCAAGCGTCCTGCGTTTTCACGCCGGTGATGGCCGCGACGATCTCCGGCAGCGTTGCGTATCCGCACAACTCGCCGATCAAGTCTAGATGCTCGCGCAGCGGGCCGGTTGCTGGACGCGCAACCGCGACGCGGCGCAGGACGTCCGTGAGCAGGCGATGACCGTCCGCGGTGTCCGCAGTCCACGGTTGCCGCATCAGGCTTTGCATGACCCGGGGCTTGTCGGCTTGTGCGATCTGGTAGTCCGCAAACCGCGCAAACAGCGCATCGGCGGCGTTCAACTGGGCACCGGTGAGCGCAAGGAAAAGACCGCTGCGGCCCGGCGCGCGGTTGAGAAGCCAGGTGCCGCCGACATCGGGATACAGACCGATCGTGATCTCCGGCATGGCTACGCGGGAGGACTCGGTCACCACGCGATGACTGGCACCCGCCATCAGCCCCAGGCCGCCTCCCATCACGATCCCGTGCCCCCAGCACAGCACCGGCTTCGGATAAGTGTGAATCAGGTAATCGAGCCGGTATTCCCGAGAGAAGAAGGCGAGCGCGTAGTCATTGCCGCGAATGTCGTCGCGCTGCGCCGACGCGTGATGCTCCACCATGGTCCTGTAGAGGTTGTGAAGGTCGGCACCGGCGCAAAACGCCTTCTCGCCTGCCGCCTCCAGGACCACGAACGCGATGCCAGGATCGGTCGCCCATGCCGAAAGGCGCTCGAAGAGCAGGTCGATCATTTCCAGCGACAGGGAATTCAACAACTTCTCGGCGTTCAGGCGGGCGACGCCGGCGCGTGCGCCGTTGTCCGCTCGTCGCTCTTCGAACAATACCGGCTGGGTCCTGGGTTCGGTCATGCGACATTCGATCCTGATAAAGAAAAGATCGGGTTAACACGAGGGAGCACGAAGGAAGAACGAAGGCACACGAAGGAAAGCGAACGAAATTGGAGATCGACTACGGTCTTTACCGATGACATTGCGCGATTCGTCGTGACTATGGCCAGCCAGACATCCGGTTCCGGGATATTTCTTCATTTACATGGTTTTCTGTTTTTGATTCTCCTTCGTGTTCCTTCGTCTTTCCTTCGTGATCCTTCGCGTTCAAAGGGCTTCAGGTCTGCCTTTGAAACGCAGCATCGACCGAGGCCAGCGCCGCCATGTTCACCAGCCGCCGCACGGTGGCGGTGGGCGTGAGGATATGCACGGGCTTGGCCGCGCCCAACAGCATGGGTCCGACGGTAATGCCTTCGCCGGCGGTGATCTTGAGCAGGTTGAAAGAAATATTCGCGGCGTCCAGCGTGGGCATGATCAGCAGGTTCGCCTCGCCCTTGAGCTGCGAGTTCGGGAAGAGCCTCACGCGGATCTCCTCGTTGAGCGCCGCGTCGCCGTGCATTTCGCCTTCGACCTCCAGGTGCGGGGCTTTCTGTTCGAGAATCTCCCGCACCGCGCTCATTTTCTGCGCCGACGGATTGCGTGAACTGCCAAAATTGGAGTGCGACAGCAGCGCGATCTTGGGCACGATGCCGAAACGCTGCACTTCGTCGGCAGCAAGCATGGTGATCTCGGTGAGCTGCTCCACGTTCGGATCCGGGTTCACGTAGGTATCGCAGATGAACAGCGTGCGTTTCGGCAGGATCAGCATGTTCATTGCGGCGAACTGATTCACGCCCTTGCGCAGCCCGATCACATTGGAGACGTAACCCAGGTGGAGCGAATGCTCGGCAATGGTCCCGCACAGCATCGCATCGGCGTCGCCCCTGCGTATCATCAGCGAGCCGATCAGCGTAGTGCGACGGGTAACTTCGCGTTTTGCGTACTCCACCGATACGCCTTTGCGTTGCACCAGGGCGTAGTACTCCTGCCAGTAGTCGCGGAAACGCGGGTCGGAGTTCGGGTTCACCATCTCGAAATCGCGCCCGGGCCGGATGCGCAGGCCGAACTTCTCGATTCTCGGATTCAGCACCTCCGGGCGGGCGATCAGGATCGGCTTGGCCACACCCTCGTCCACCACCACTTGAACGGCGCGCAGCACGCGTTCGTCCTCGCCCTCGCAGAACACCACGCGGCTCGGATTCTTCTTCGCGGCGGCAAACACCGGTCTCATGATGAGCCCGGAGTGGTAGACAAACTGGGACAGTTGCTGGTGGTAGGCGGCGAAATCCGCGATCGGACGCGTGGCGACGCCGCTTTCCATCGCCGCCTTCGCGACCGCCGGGGCGATCTTGTCGATAAGCCGCGGATCGAAAGGCTTGGGGATCAGGTATTCGGGGCCGAATGAAAGGTTCTGCTCGCCGTAGGCAATCGCCACGATGTCGGATTGTTCCGCCTGCGCAAGTTCTGCGATCGCGCGCACCGCCGCGAGCTTCATCTCCTCGTTGATGGTGGTCGCACCCACATCCAGGGCACCACGGAAGATGAACGGAAAGCACAGCACGTTGTTCACCTGGTTCGGGTAATCCGAACGGCCGGTTGCGATCACGGCGTCCGGCCGCGCCGCCTTCGCCTCGTCCGGCAGGATCTCGGGTTCGGGATTGGCCAGCGCTAGGATCAGCGGCTTCTGCGCCATTTTCTTCACCATTTCCGGCTTCAGCACTCTCGCGGCCGAAAGGCCGAGAAAGATGTCCGCATCCGGGATGATGTCCGCAAGAGTGCGCGCCTTGGTTTCTTTGGCGTAGCGGACCTTGTTGTCGTCCATCTCCTCCTGGCGCCCGGTGTACACCACGCCCTTGATGTCGGAAACCCAGATGTTCTTCATCGGCAGCCCGAGGCTCACCAGCAGGTCCAGGCAGGCCAGCGCCGCCGCTCCGGCACCGGAGCACACCAGCTTCACATTGCCGATGTCCTTGCCAACCACCTTGAGGCCGTTCAGCACCGCTGCGCCGACGATGATTGCGGTGCCGTGCTGATCGTCGTGAAATACCGGAATCTTCAGCCGGCTGCGCAGCTGCTTCTCGATGTAGAAACACTCGGGCGCCTTGATGTCCTCGAGATTGAGTCCGCCGAATGTGGGCTCGAGGCTGGCGATGATGTCCACCAGCTTGTCCGGATCACGCTCGTTGATTTCGATATCGAACACGTCGATCCCGGCGAACTTCTTGAACAGCACGCCCTTGCCTTCCATCACCGGCTTGGCCGCGAGCGGTCCAATCGCGCCCAGTCCGAGCACCGCGGTGCCGTTGGTGATCACGCCGATCAGATTGCCGCGCGCGGTGTAATTGCGCGCGGTGCCGGGGTCGTTGACGATCTCTTCGCAGGCTGCAGCGACGCCGGGTGAATAGGCAAGCGCGAGGTCGCGTTGGTTGATCAGGCCTTTGGTGGGAACGACAGAAATCTTGCCAGGGGTGGGTAAGCGGTGGTAATCGAGCGCGCTCTTGCGCAAGTGCTCGTCCATGGATACTCCGTAATCGACAGGTTGCGGCGATTATACGGGAGACACTCCGCAACCACTGCGGCCATTGCAGCCCGAGTAGCGCGTTTGTGGGTGGGCAGAGTTTTTGTTATGGTTCGCTGCAAGCCGGACCGGCGCCACGCGCCCGACGCCGGTCAGCGCGTCGCCCGGTTTTATGCAGCGAGGTCTCATGCATCGTTCTATCGCCCGGCATCTCTCCCGCCTGTTACTGCTTGTCGCAGCCCTGGCGGCCGGGAATGTCCTGGGGCAGAAATCCGTTGTCACGCCGCCGATCTGGGAAGTACGTTCCGCCGGCAACGCCGTGTATCTGCTGGGATCGATTCACCTCGGGCGCAGCGACATGTACCCGATGGGGCCGGTGGTCGAAAAGGCCTATCAGGCGTCGAAGATCGTCGCACTCGAAGCCGACCCCACCAACCAGCAGGCGGTCATGGCGGCGATCTCGAGCTCCCTTTACCAGCCGCCGGAGACTCTGCAGAAGAATCTTCCGAGACCGCTAATGGCCAGACTTTCCGGGACGCTGGAACGCTACGGGATCCCGCTGGAGCAGGCCCAAATGATGAAGCCTTTTCTGGTCGCGATCACGCTTGCTTCGATCGAGTACGCCAAGGCGGGATTCGACCCGTCGTTCGGCGTAGACATGCACTTCTCCGGACGGGCCAGGCAGGATGGCAAGCCCCTGGTGGAACTCGAATCGTTCGAAGGCCAGATGGCCTTGATGAACAACTTGTCGGACCGCCTGCAGGAAAATCTGCTGCAGGTAACGCTGGAATCCATAGACAAAGGGGAAATCCCGGCGCTGGTCGATTCGATGGTGAACGCGTGGAAGTCCGGGGACGGGAAAAAACTGCAGGAAGCGATATCCACCGAGGAGCGTAAGCTGCCGGCTGCACTCGCGCAGGAGTTTCACCGGAAACTCCTGTCGGATCGCAATATCGCGATGGCGGGGAAAATTGAAACAATGCTGAAAGGATCCGACGCGCACTTCATAGCCATCGGCGCGGGACATTTGCTGGGACAGGACAGCGTCCTGCAGATCCTTGCGCAAAAAGGTTATCGGGTGCGCCCGCTCTGACGATGGACTACGCCGCCCCAGGAATCCGCACCGAACTTTATCCCGACATAGAGCCGCATCAGTCCGGCTATCTCAGGCTCGACCAGCGCCACGAGATGTACTGGGAAGTATCGGGAAACGACGACGGCGTGCCGGTGGTGTTCCTGCACGGCGGACCGGGCGCAGGCGCGAGCCCGATGCACCGGCGCTTCTTCGATCCGGCGCACTATCGCATCGTGATATTCGACCAACGCGGCGCCGGCCGCTCGCGTCCGCACGGCGAACTCGCTGGCAACACCACCCCGAATCTGATCGCCGACATGGAGAAGCTGCGTATGCACTTCGGCATCGACAAGTGGATCGTATTCGGAGGTTCATGGGGCAGCACTCTGGCGCTGGCCTACGGCGAGGCGCATCCGCAACGCTGCATGGCGCTGGTGCTGCGCGGCATCTTTCTGTGCCGCAAGCTGGAGATCGATTGGTTTCTCTACGGCATGCGCTTTGTCTATCCGGAGGCGTGGCGCAAGTTCGCCGAGTTCGTTCCCGAGGCGGAGCGCAAGGACCTGCTCACCGCTTACTCGACGAGGCTGAACGACCCCGATCCGGAAGTGCACATGCCGGCCGCGCATCAGTGGAGCATCTACGAAGGTTCCTGTTCGACTCTGCTGCCCAGCCCTTCCACGGTTGCGCACTTTGCCGAAGACATCGTTGCGCTGGGGCTCGCCCGCATCGAGGCGCACTACTTTTCCAACAATATTTTTCTGCCGGAGAACTCGCTGCTGGAGAATGCGGGCAGATTGCGCTCCATTCCCGGAATCATCGTGCAGGGACGCTACGACATGGTGTGTCCGATCGTATCCGCAGACGACTTGCACCGCGCCTGGCCGGAAGCGCAGTACATCATCGTACCCGACGCCGGCCATTCGGTCTGGGAACCGGGGATCAGCGCACGATTGGTGGCGGCGATGGAAAGACTTAAGAGCAGGGGCGAGGGACGAGGGGCGAGTAAGAACAGAGTGTAGGGACCGCCGCCCGGCATTGGCGAGTAGTCGCCTTGCGGCCCTGCAACCAAGTCGACAAGCGATTCACCAAGAATGAAATACACGATTTTCTCCCGCCCTTCGGGTTCGTTTTCTTCTGCACTGCAGCATACCCGAACTCCTGTTAACAATCTGAAAAACAAAGCAAATAATAACTAAATCAAATTGATTTATTAATATCCTGCCATTAGTATTCACCTCGTGAGGGACTGCGGGATCACCATGGCATCGGGTGCGAATCGGACCTAGACAGGTGCGATCCGTGTGGAAATGCCCTCCGCTTTGCTTCCAATAAGGTCGTCAATCGAATCAAATTTGCTCAGTGGAGGAGACTTCTCATGAAAACAGCGAAATACTTTCTGGCATCGGCGTTCGCTTGCGCCGTGACCTCGACCCTGGCGGCGGAGCCGATCATCGGCCTGATCACCAAGACTGAAACCAACCCCTTCTTCGTGAAGATGAAAGAAGGCGCAGCCGAGGCGGCTAAAGCCAAGGGGGCCAAGCTCATGTCCGCCTCCGGGAAAGCCGACGGCGATAACGCGAGCCAGGTCACCGCAATCGAAAACATGGTGACTGCCGGCGCCAAGACCATCCTGATCACGGCGAGCGACTCGAAGGCCATCATTCCCGCCGTTAAGAAGGCCCGCGGTGCCGGGGTCATGGTCATTGCGCTGGACAGCCCGCTCGATCCGGCTGATGCTTCCGACGCGTTGTTCGCGACCGACAACTACAAGGCCGGGGTGCTCATCGGCAAATACGCCAAGGCGGCGATGAAAGGCAAGCCGGCCAAGATCGCCACCCTCGATCTGTTCCCGGGTCACCCCGTCGGCGCGCAACGCCACAATGGCTTCCTCTCCGGCTACGGTCTGAAGAGCCTGGACGCAAAATCCAATGAACTGGCCAAGCCTGGCGAAGTCGTCTGCATGGCCGACAGCTTCGGCGATCAGGCCAAAGGCCAGACCGCGATGGAGAACTGCCTGCAAAAAGTGCCGGACATCAATGTCGTCTATACGATCAACGAGCCCGCGGCGGCAGGAGCGTATCAGGCGCTGAAAGCAGCCGGCATGGAGAAAAGCGTCCTGATCGTTTCCGTTGACGGCGGTTGTGCCGGCGTCAGGAACGTCAAGGCCGGCGTGATCGCGGCGACCTCGCAACAGTATCCTCTCCGGATGGCATCGCTCGGCGTGGAAGCCGGCGTGGAATACGCCAAGGGCGGGAAGAAGGCGTCCGGCTATACTGACACTGGGGTATCGCTGATCACCGATAAACCGATGGGCGGCGTCGAAAGCAAGGACACGAAATTCGGCATGGACGCCTGTTGGGGCAACAAGTAACCGAGCCCGAAATTCCGTCATGCGGGTCCGGGCGCACTGCCCGGACCCGGTTTCATATCGGGGGACACAATGTCCGCACAGCCGACCGCAGGCGCGAAAACCGGCCTCGATCGCATGCTCGAACACATGCCGCCGATTTCCACGTTCGGGCCTTTTGTCGCGCTTTTTCTGGCCTGCGCGTTCTTTGCCACTCAAAGCGATCGATTCCTGAGCGGCCAGAATTTTTCCCTGATTCTCCAGCAGGTCATGGTGGTGGGCGTCATCGCCATCGGCCAGACCCTGATCATTCTCACCGCGGGAATCGACCTGTCCTGCGGCATGATCATGGCGCTCGGCTCCATCATCATGACGAAGCTGGTCGTCGACCATTCGCTGAGTCCGTACCTGGGAATCGTTTTCGGGCTGGCCGCATGCATGGCGTTCGGCCTGCTCAACGGCACGCTGATCACCGTGATCCGGCTGCCTCCGTTCATCGTCACGCTCGGTACGCTGAACATAGCCTTCGCCATCACGCAGATCTATTCCGAATCGCAGACCGTCTCGGGCCTGCCGGACGCGCTGACCGCACTCGGCAACACCTTCAGGTTCGGCGGCACGGCGATCACGTACGGAACCGTCCTGATGCTCGTTATGTACCTCGGCGCGTGGATCGTGCTGCGTGAAACCGCCGTCGGACGGCACATCTACGCGCTAGGCAACAACCCGGAGGCCGCACGCCTGATGGGAATCCGGGTCAAGCCGCTGCTGGTCGCAATCTACACTGTCGCCGGATTGTTCTACGGCATCGCCGCGCTGCTCAGCGTGGCGCGCACTGGCGTCGGTGATCCACAGGCGGGCCAGACCGACAATCTCGACAGCATCACCGCGGTCGTTTTGGGTGGTACCAGTCTCTTCGGCGGACGGGGACTGATCCTGGGCACGCTGGTCGGAGCACTGATCGTGGGTGTGTTCCGGAACGGACTCACGCTGATGGGCGTGCCGTCCGTCTACCAGATCCTGATCACGGGCATTCTGGTGATACTTGCAGTTTCCACGGACCGAATATCGCGTCGGCGAATGTGATCATGTCGAACGAATCCTCGGCGACACCGGTTCTCCAAGCGCGCGGCCTTGTGAAACGTTTCGGCCACGTGACTGCACTCGATGGAGCCGACTTCGACCTTCTGCCGGGAGAGGTCCTTGCGGTAATCGGCGACAACGGCGCGGGAAAATCGTCGCTGATCAAGGTGCTGTCCGGCGCGATGATCCCCGACGAGGGACAAATCCGGCTGGACGGCAACCAGGTCAGGTTCCACAGCCCGAACGACGCGCGCCGGCAGGGGATCGAAACCGTGTACCAGGACCTGGCCGTGGCACCGGCCATGACGATTTCGGAGAATCTGTTCCTCGGACGCGAACTGCGAAGGCCGGAACTGATCGGGCGCCTTTTCGGCGTGCTGGACAAGAAGAAAATGCTCGCCGAAGCGGGGACCCACATGCGGAGCCTGCAGATCGGAATCCGTTCGATGAAACAGGCCGTCGAGACGTTGTCCGGCGGCCAGCGCCAGGGAGTTGCGGTCGCGCGCAGCGCGGCATTCGCGCGGCACGTGGTGATCATGGACGAGCCCACGGCGGCGCTGGGGGTCAAGGAATCCAACATGGTGCTCGATCTGATCCGGAAGGTCAGGGACAGGGGACTGCCCGTCATCCTCATCAGCCATAACATGCCGCATGTTTTCGAGGTGTCGGACCGCATTCACATCCAGCGCCTCGGCAAAAGAATCGCCGTGGTCCGGCCCGGCGAAATCAGGATGTCGGATGCGGTGGCGATCATGACCGGCGCAATGAATGCACATGCCCTCCCGGGCGCCTGACGTGGATGTTTGCCTAGCGGGGACACGGATGGTACCGGGTCCATCGGTCGCCCGCGACAAGATATAGATGAACGATCATCCTCCGAGAAACATTTCCAAGCCCGTGCGGCGTCCCGTCGGCTCTAACCAGGTTGGCATGCGCCAGTTCAACGAGCGCATCGTCCTGCAAGCCATCCGCCTGCACGGCGCGCTTCCCAAGGCGGAGGTCGCACGGCTGACGCGACTGAGTTCGCAAACCGCGTCGGTCATCATCAACGGCCTGCTCGAAGACGGGCTGGTCATCAAGCAGAACCGGGTTCGCGGTCGCGTCGGACAGCCGTCGGTGCCGATCGCACTCGATCCCGACGGAGCCTTCACGCTGGGCATCAAGGTCGGCCGACGCAGTCTCGATGTGCTCGCCATGGACTTCATCGGAAAGGTGCGTTACCGCGAGTTGCTCGAGTACGACTATCCCGACCCGGAGATCATCTTTCCCGCCATCGAGCGCAAGCTCGACCTCGTGGATGCCCAGCTCGGTCCCCACTCCAAGCGTCTGGTCGGGGTCGGCGTCGCCGCCCCACTATGGCTTGGCGGGTGGAGCGAGTTTCTGGGCGCGCCATCGAGCGTCATGGAAGCGTGGAAGGAGATCAGCATCCGCGATCGCATTCAGGCAATGACCGTGCTGCCGGTGGAGTTCGCGAAGGACACGACCGCCGCGTGCGCCGCCGAGCTCGTGATGGGGCAAGGCCGGTCGCTGCGCAATTTCCTTTACCTGTTCATCGGCACCTTCATCGGCGGCGGACTGGTCATCGATGGACGCCTTCATCCAGGCCCTCACGGAAACGCCGGTGCCGTCGGATCCCTGCCGCTGCAAAGTTCCCGCCAGGAACCGCGCTCACAGCTTCTCCACAAAGCATCGGGCCTGGTTCTCGAGCAATCGCTGCGCAAGCTGGGCCTCCCCTCGGCGGCGGCCCACGATGCACGCGCCGTTTCCGCGGAGGCAAAGCCGGCCACCGACGGCTGGCTCGACGAAGCCTGCCCGGCGCTCGCATTGACGGTAGCCTCGTCAACGGCACTCTTGGATCTCGACGTCATCGTGCTGGACGGCTCGCTCGACCGCAGCCTGATCGAAGAAGTCCTGCGCAGGACCGACTCCCTGCTTTCGGAAGGCTTCAACTGGGAAGGCATGTCCCGGCCGCCCCTCCTACCCGGGAGCATCGGCGCCGACGCGCGGGCGATGGGTGGCGCCATCCTTCCGCTGTATTCGCACTTCGCGCCGAATCATGAGTTGTTCCTGAAGAGCGACGCGGCGGTCTGAAAGTTCAGGTCGAAAAAAAAGCCCGGGTTCACCGGGCTTTTTCTTTTCAATCGAGAATTCGATCAGGCGCTGATCCGAACCAGGCGCCGGGTACTTTCGACCGAGCGGGCACCGTTCGCCCACTCGACGTAAGCCTCGTCACCCACTATGGACTCGACCACCCCGTCGGTACGCTCGAGCAATCCGAAAGTACCCAGAAGATTTACCCGCGAACGCACCGAGATCTGCGGACGACGCGTATTGAACAAGCGGCGGAAGGCTGAAATCATGCCGGCCTCCGCTTAAAGGTACAGGACTGGATGGCTGGCCTTCGCGTCCAGACGGCGCAACCGGTACTCCAGATCTTCCGTGGCCTCAGCCTGGGCGAGAATCGCCTCACGTCTGAGAATTTGACGTTGATTCAATAACCTATCGAACGTCTCCAAAAAATGGCTAAGAATATTCACTGTGACCCCCATCTCTGATATTGCACTGCATGATTATCATCGATAGAGGGAAAATATGTATATCGCGAACGGAATTGCTGCTATGCAAAATAAGCATGAATCGGCGAGTCGATAGAGCGAAACGGGGGGCCAGGAATCGCGAAGGACTGCCCAGGTACGCAGGTCCCGACGGACGCAACTTTGGTGATTTCCTAGCTCTTTGCGCCGCGCCTCTCGTCTTTCGGTTTCTTCGTGGACTTCTGCGCCGTCGCCGCGGCAGACTCTTGGATCGACTGCAAAGCCGATTTCTGCATCTCCAGGGTCTTAATGGTCATCTGCACGAAGGTCAGGTTCATCTTCAGCCAGTTCTCGACCGACTGCAGCTCCGCGATCTTTTTCTCCACTTCCGGGACGCTCATGGTCGGCTGGAACATGCCGGGAATGGGGAACGACATCGGGTTCCACATCTTCTGAAAAAACTCGAACAATTCCTTCGGTGAATCTTCAGCCATGGCGATCTCCAAAAAAGAAAACGGCTACCGGTATCAGAACCGGCAGCCGCTCCGTCGTCAAGTCATAGGCCGTCCACCGGACGGCTACTAGTCACCGATCACCAGTCACTGGCACAGCCCTTACATCGTCGGCCCAAGCACCCATGGTGCGAATTCGTCTTCGCCATAACCCATCGCCTCGCTCTTGCTCTGCCCGCCGGAAGCGGTCCTGAGGATCATCTGGAAAAACTGCTCGCCGACTTCCTGGATGCTGGCCTTGCCGTCCACGATCACGCCGCAGTTGATGTCCATGTCCTCTTCCTGCTTGTTGAACATCGCGCTGTTGGTGGCAAGCTTGAGCGAGGGCGACGGCTTGCAGCCGTAGGCGGAGCCGCGGCCGGTGGTGAAACAGATCATGTTGGCGCCGCCGGCCACCTGGCCGGTCGCCGACACCGGGTCGTAACCCGGGGTATCCATGAACACGAAGCCCTTGGCGGAAACGCGTTCGGCGTACTCGTATACGTCCATCAGCGCCTGCGTGCCGCCCTTGGCGACCGCACCCAGCGATTTCTCCAGGATGGTGGTGAGGCCGCCGGCCTTGTTGCCCGGCGAAGGATTGTTGTTCATCTCGCCGCCTAGTTTGGTGGTGTAGTCCTCCCACCATTTGATTCGCTTCACCAGTTTTTCGCCGACTTCGCGCGAGCGCGCACGGCGCGTCAACAGGTGTTCGGCGCCATAGATCTCGGGCGTCTCGGACAGGATCGCGCTGCCGCCGTTGCGCACCAGGATGTCGACGGCAGCACCGAGCGCGGGATTTGCGGAAATCCCGGAGTAGCCGTCCGAGCCGCCGCACTGCAGCCCGAGAGTCAGATGGCTTGCAGGAACGGTCTCGCGCTTGACGTTGTTGGCTTCGGGAAGCAGTTCCTTGATGCGGGCGATGCCGTCGGCGATGGTCTTCCTGGTGCCGCCGGTCTCCTGAATAGTGAAGGCCTGCAACTGCTTCGAGCGCTTCAGGCCCTGCGAAGCCAGCAGGTTGTTGATCTGGTTTGCCTCGCAACCCAGGCCAATCATCAGCGACGAATGGAAATTCGGGTGAACGGCATAGCCCGCCAGTACGCGGCGCAGCAGTTCCACCGGCTCGCCTTCGGAACCCATGCCGCAGCCGGTTTTGTGATGGATCGGCACCACGCCGTCCACGTTCGGGTACTGCGCCATGAAATCTTCGTCGAAGAACTTGGCGACGCTGCGGCAGACGTGCGCCGAGCAGTTCACGCTGGAGATGATGCCGAGATAGTTGCGGGTCGCCACCCGCCCGTCTTCGCGGATGATGCCCTGGAAAATGGCCGGGTTGGCGACGTAATCGACCGGCTTGTAGTCGGCACAGAAGGCGTAGTCGCGCTGGAAGTCCCCCATCGCCAGGTTGTGAACGTGTACGTGGTCTCCGGCCTTGATCGGCTTGACCGCGAAACCGATGATCTGGTTGTAGCGGCGCACCGGTGAGCCTTCGCCGATGTCGTGGGTGGCGATCTTGTGGCCGGCCGGGACGATCACGGTCGTGCGGATTTTTTCCTTGATGATTTCGGTGCCGGCGGGCAGTTCCACCCGCGCAATCACCACGTCGTCGGCGGGATTCAGGCGGATGGTCAGATCGGCTGCTTGCAACATGTTGGCATCTCCTTCGGTAAACGCCGGGGCGCCGCAAAAGATCAGGGGCCACGCCGGAGCGGACAGACCGATATTCTAGTCCGGCGCAGCCCTTTTTTGGAGCCGGTATTACAGCCCGGTTTCTTCTAGTGGGACTCGCGCAGGAGCGGCGTGCCGCTGCCGCTGACCAGGAAATCGAGGTCCACGCCTTCGTCCGCCTGATTGACGTGGTCGATGTAGATTTTCACGTAGCCGCGGTCGGCCATGGGTTTGGGCGCTTTCCATTTCTTGCGCCGCCCTTCCAGCTCGGCTTCCGACACATCGAGGTGCAGTTTTCTTTTCGGCACGTCGATCTCGATCATGTCGCCGTCTTGCACTAGCGCCAGCGTCCCGCCTGCCGCGGCTTCCGGGGCGCTGTGCAGCACCACCGTGCCGTAGGCCGTGCCGCTCATGCGCGCATCGGATATGCGCACCATGTCGGTGACGCCCTTTTTCAGGACCTTGGCCGGCAGCGCAAAGTTGCCGACCTCAGGAAATCCCGGATAACCCTTTGGCCCGCAGTTCTTCAGTACCAGCACGCAAGTTTCGTCCACCTTCAGCTTCGGGTCGTCGATGCGCTTCTTGTAGTCCTCGATGTTCTCGAACACTACGGCGCGGCCGCGATGCTTCATCAGCTTCGGCGTTGCGGCCGAGGGCTTGATCACCGCGCCCTTGGGCACGAGGTTGCCGCGCAGCACCGCTATGCCGCCCTGCTTCTTGAACGGCCTGTCCACCGGGAAGATCACTTTCGGGTTCCAGTTCCTGGCGTCCTTGACGTTGTCCCAGATGCTCTGGCCGTTCACTGTGGGGGCCTTCCTGTGCAGCAGGCCGGCCCTGCCCAGCTCCCTGATCACCACCGGCAGGCCGCCAGCGTAATAGAAGTCTTCCATGAGGTACTCGCCGGAGGGCATCAGGTTCACCAGGCAGGGCAGGTCGCGGCCGAGGCGATCCCAGTCATCCAGCGTGAGCTTGACGCCGATGCGGCCGGCCAGCGCCAGCAGGTGCACCACCGCGTTGGTCGAGCCGCCGATGGCGCCGTTGACACGGATCGCATTCTCGAAGGCCTGCTTGGTCAGGATCTTCGACATGCGCAGGTCTTCCTTCACCATCTGCACGATCCGCTGCCCTGCCGTGTGAGCGAGCACATAGCGCCGCGAATCCACCGCGGGAATCGCAGCGTTGGTGGGTAGCGCCATGCCCAGCGCCTCGGCCATCGACGCCATCGTCGAAGCGGTTCCCATGGTCATGCAATGGCCGGCCGACCGCGACATGGCCTGCTCGGCATCCAGCAGGTCTTCGTCGGTCATCTCGCCGCGCTTGAGCATTTCCTTGAATTTCCACACGTGCGTGCCGGAACCGACGGTCTCGTCGCGCCAGCGGCCGTTGAGCATTGGGCCGCCGGACACCACGATCGTCGGCACATCGCAGGATGCCGCGCCCATCATGAGTGCCGGCGTGGTCTTGTCGCAGCCAGTCAGCAGCACCACGCCGTCGAGCGGATTGGCACGGACGGATTCCTCCACGTCCATCGACGCCAGGTTGCGGAAAAGCATCGCGGTCGGGCGCATCACCGGCTCGCCCAGAGACATCACCGGGAATTCGAGCGGGAAGCCTCCGCTCTCGTAGACGCCGCGCTTGACGCGATCGGCGATTACGCGGAAGTGTGCATTGCAGGGCGTGAGTTCGGACCAGGTATTGCAGATGCCGATCACCGGACGGCCTTCGAACAAGTGTCGCGGCAGGCCCTGGTTCTTCATCCAGGACCGATGCACCATGCTGTCGATACCCGGCCCGCCGAACCACTCGTAACTACGCAGCTTCTTCCTTGCAGCCATTTTTTTCCATCCCCCTAAGAAAAGAACGCCTCACCCCCCTCCCTCTCCACTAACGTGGAGAGGGAGCTTCGATACCTGAACTGCCACACTTTGCTATCTTGGGTCCATCACCCTCTCCGCCGCTTGCGGGGGAGAGGGCAGGGGAGAGGTGGCTATTCCTTGACGGCGCCGGTCATGCCGGCGACGTAATACTCGACAAAGAAGGAATACATCACCGCCACGGGGAGCGAGCCGACCAGCGCGCCCGCCATAAGTGCGCCCCAGTGGTAGACATCGCCTTCCACCAGTTCGGTGATCACGCCCACCGGCACCGTCTTGTTCTCCGAAGCCGAGATGAAAGTGAGCGCGTAAATGAATTCGTTCCACGACAGCGTGAAGGCAAAAATGCCCGCCGAAATCAACCCCGGCACGGCCAGCGGCAGAATGATCTTCACCAGAATCTGCCAGCGGGTTGCGCCATCGATCAGCGCGCATTCCTCCAATTCGAATGGAATCGAACGAAAATAGCCCATCAGCAGCCAGGTGCAGAACGGGATCAGGAAGGTCGGGTAGGTCAGAATCAGCGCCATCCTGGTGTCAAAGATGCCGATCTGGAAAACCATGGTCGCGAGCGGAATGAACAGGATCGACGGCGGAACCAGATAAGCAAGAAAAATCGCCAGGCCGGTCTGGCGCGAGGACTTGAAACGGAGCCGCTCGATCGCGTAGGCTGCAAACACGCTCGCGGCGAGCGAAACGAAAGTCGAAGTCACGGAGACCAGGACCGTGTTCCACATCCATTGCGGGTAGGCGGTGTGGAAGAACAGCTTCTTGAAGTGATCGAGCGTCGGCTGCCCGATCCAAAACGGATTGCCTGTGGTGGACAGCAGCTCCGCGTTCGGCTTGAACGCGGTAATCGCCATCCAGTAGAACGGGAACAGCAACACGAACAGAAAAACGAGCAGCGGAATGTAAACCGTGACCCATTGCCTGGGCATGGTTTCCAGGTACTGCATTCCTTCCCGGTTCTCGGCGTCCTTTGCCATCTCAGATCGTGAATGTCGCGTGTCGTGTCTTGTATTTCGAAAGGAGATTAGTTTCTCTTTGCGTCCTTCGCGTTCCTTTGCGCCCTTTGCGTCAACGCTCGTATCGCCGGCCACCGGCCGGCTCAACCGGAGCACTCAGTACGCAGCACATAGCGTCAGTTCTTCACGCACCCCTCTTGCTTCTTGCCTCTCGCCTCACGCCTCTCGCCTCACTTATCGCTTCCACCTTGCTGCCACCTTCTTCTTTGCAGCCCGAAATACGAGAACAAAATCGCCGCCAACAGGAACGGAATCATTGCGGTCGCGATCGCTGCGCCTTCGCCCAACGATCCGCCCGGGATCGCGCGCTGGAAGGATAACGTCGCCATCAGGTGCGTCGCATTGATCGGCCCGCCGCGCGTGAGCACCCAGATCAACTGGAAGTCGGTGAAGGTGAACAGCACCGAAAAGGTCATCACCACCGCAATGATCGGCGAGAGCATCGGCAGCGTAACGTGCCAGAACTTTTGCCATGGGCTCGCCCCGTCGATGCTCGCCGCTTCGTAGAGCGACGGCGGAATGGTCTGCAAACCGGCAAGAAGGCAGATCGCCACGAACGGTACGCCGCGCCAGATATTGGCAATGATGGTGGACATCCGCGCCAGGTTCGGCTCGCCGAGGAAATTGATGTACTGGTGGATCACCCCTAGCCTCGTCAGCACCCAGCTCACGATCGAAAACTGCGCGTCGTAAATCCACCAGAAAGCGATCGCAGAGAGCACTGTCGGCACGATGAACGGCAGCAGCACAATGGCACGCACGAACGACTTGAATGGAATGTGCTTGTTCAGAAGCAACGCCAGCCACAGTCCGAGCACGAACTTGATGATGCTCGCCACTACGGTATAGAGGAATGTGTTGAACACCGAAAGCCTGAACACGCTGTCGGTCCACAACCAATCGTAGTTCTCGAACCCGATCCACTCGCCGGCGCGGCCCACCTTGGCGTCGGTGAAGCCGAGCCAGACACCCAGGCCCAGCGGGTAGGTCAGGAAAACGAGCAGCAGCGCCGCCGCGGGCAGCATGAACAGCAGCCCGAGGACATTGCGGTTATCGAAGAAACGCGATAGCGCACCCATTCCTTAAACCTTTGGCCTCTCGCCTCTTGCCTCTTGCCTCGTCACGTCTCACCCCTTGTAATACCGCTCAGCCCGCTTCTCGGCCTGCTTGATCGCATCCTGGATCGAATCTGATCCCGTGCATGCCGCCGCAATCATATCCACCACGACGAAGTCCGCCATCACCGCCGCGGAAGCGGTGCCGAGCTTGCCAGGCCAGCCGTTGGGCAGCATGTATTTGACCGAGTCACGATAAGCAAAGCGCTTCGGATCCGACTTCCACACCGGAGCGGCCTCGTAGGCCCGGAGGGGCTGCGTCACAAACCCCAGAGCGGCCTCCATCCAGGCTTCGTATTGCTCCTTTTCCCACATGAAGCGCAGGTATTCCCGAGCAGCCTGTGGAAACTTACTGTGCTTGAACAGCACGGCGATGAAGGCAAGCCCCATCTCCGTCGGCCTGCCAACCGGTCCGATCGGCATGTTGGCATGGTAAATATCGTCGGCCATCGCCCGAACCTTGGGGTCCGTGGAATTCTTGGCCGCGTAGTAAATCGAGACGCCATTGGTGGTGAGGCTGATTTCTCCGGAGAGAAATGCCTTGTTGTTGTTGGGGTCGAGCCAGGACAGCGTGCCGGGGATGAAGGTCTGGTAGAGCTTTTTGGCGTACTCGAGCATGGCCACGGTCTCTCTGGAGTTGATCGCCGCTCGGCCGTTCTCGTCCACCAGCTTCGCCCCGTGCGACCAGAGCAGCCAATGGCACCAGATATTGGCGTCGCCGGTGGCGTGGCCCAACGCCATCCCCGGTGGCGTCCCCTTGGCCTTCAGCGACTGGCACAGCTTGAGGAACCCCGTGGTGTCCTTCGGGATGCCGTCGAACCCGGCTGCCTTCACATGGCTGTCCCGATACACGACAGCGCTTGCACCGGCGCCCATTGGGATTCCGATCCAGCGTCTGCCGTCGGTGCCGTACTGCCGCGCGAGGTCGTACCAGCCGCCATATTTTTTGCCCAGGTACTCCGCCAGCTCCGAGACGTCGGCGAGCTTGTCGGGATACTGGTGGCAGTCGTCGTTGGTGGTAATGATGATGTCGGGACCGCTGCCGACGTTCGCGGCCACCGCGGCCTTCGGACGCAAATCCTCCCAGTTCTCGCTTTCCAACGTGACCGGCACACCGGTTCTCTCGGTGAACCCCTTGGTGTTGGCGAGCCATTGGTCCTCGTCGCCCTGGACGAAGCGCTTCCAGCGCAGCACCCGGAGTTTCGCGCCCGGCTCGGGTTTGAAAGAGAGCTCCTGAACGTAAGAGTCGCGCGCAAGTATCGGCGCGCCGAATGCGGCGCCCGCCGCGGCCGAAGCCTGCAGAAAACGACGTCGTGTGAATTGTTTCATGCTCTTCTCCCGGGGACTTTTCAGGCGATTCGCGTGCCTGAGGCCGGGTCGAAAAGATAGGTCTTGCCGTCGAAGGGCTTGAGACCGATCTTGTCTTCCGGCCGAAAAGTATGCCGCTCGCGCGAAATCGCGCTGATTTCCTGGCCGGCCACCCGGCAGAATACCTGGGTGTCGGCGCCGGTCGGTTCGACCACCACCACCTCTACCCGCACGCCCTCCTCGCCGATGGCGAAGTGTTCGGGACGCACGCCGAGGATGATGTCTCGGCCATCGGGTTCGGATGTCGACCGCACGGGAATCGCGCAACCTTCGGCGATCTCCACAGCGTGGCCGCCGCTCCGGGTCACCAGCCTGCCGTTGATGAAATTCATCGCCGGCGAGCCGATGAACCCCGCCACGAACAGATTGGCCGGCTCGTCGTACAGATCCAGGGGCGTGCCGATCTGTTCGACCCGGCCGCCGTTCATCACCACGATGGTGTCGGCCATGGTCATGGCTTCGATCTGATCGTGCGTGACGTAAATCGAAGTGGTCTTCAGTCGCTGATGCAGTTCCTTGATCTCTGTGCGCATCTGCACCCGCAGTTTGGCGTCAAGATTCGACAGCGGCTCATCGAACAGAAACACCTGCGGGTCACGCACAATGGCGCGGCCCATGGCCACGCGCTGGCGCTGGCCGCCCGATAGCTGGCGCGGGTAACGGTCGAGGTAGTCCGTGAGGCCGAGGATCTGCGCCGCCTTGTCCACGCGCTTGCGCATCTCCTCCGTGCTTCTGCCGGCGAGTTTCATCGAGAAGGCCATGTTGTCGAAGACCTTCATGTGCGGATAGAGCGCGTAGTTCTGGAAAACCATGGCGATGTCGCGCTGTTTGGGCGGCACATTGTTGACGACGCGATCGCCGATCATGATCTCGCCTTCGGATATCTCCTCGAGTCCGGCGATCATGCGCAACAGCGTGGACTTGCCGCACCCGCTCGGGCCCACCAGCACGACGAACTCGCCGTCGGCGATGGAAATGTCCACGCCATGGACGACCTGAGTACTGCCGAAGGACTTGCGAACCTGCTTGAGCTGGACCGCGGCCATTTACGCGAACCTGGAGCGGTGCTGACCTGATGGTCTTGGCGCGCGGATCGCGCCGACAGGAAGGGCGGTGCTGCGTTCCATCCCCTCTCCCTTTGTAATAGTTTTGTCCGTTGCAGTCTAAAGTAAACCGCAGCGCAGCAGCAAGGGCAGATCAGGCGGCCGGGCTGCCTGTGGCATACTTACGCCTCTCGATCGTTCCGAAGAAATAATGGGGGAGATTCAGTGGCTGGCAGACTCAGCGGCAAGGTGGCTTTCGTCACCGCCGCGGCACAGGGCATCGGACGCGCGACCGCGCTCGCGTTCGCGCGCGAAGGCGCGAAAGTCTGGGCCACCGACGTCAACGAGGCCAAGCTCGCGGAGCTCAAGGGCAAGCCCGGCATCGAAGTGCGCAAACTCGATGTACTCAACGACACCGAAATCGAAAAACTCGCAAAGGAAATTGGCGCGCCGAACGTCATCTTCAACTGCGCCGGCTTCGTTCACCACGGCACCATACTGCAATGTTCGGACAAGGATTGGGATTTCTCGTTCAACCTGAACGTACGCAGCCACTATACGGTCATTCGCACTTTCCTGCCGAAGATGCTGGAAAATGGCGGCGGCTCGATCATCAACATCGCCTCCGTGGCCGGCAGCATCAAAGGCATCCCGAACCGGTTTGTCTACGGCGCGTCGAAGGCAGCGGTGATCGGGCTGACCAAGTCGGTCGCGATCGATTACGTAAAGCAGGGTATCCGCTGCAATGCGCTGTGTCCGGGCACGGTGGATACGCCGTCGCTGGGCGAGCGCATCAACGCCTTCGATGATCCGGTACAAGCCCGCAAGGACTTCATCGCGCGCCAGCCGATGGGAAGGCTGGCAAAGGCCGAGGAACTCGCCGAACTGTCGGTATTCCTCGCCTCCGATGAATCGGTCTTCATGACCGGCCAGGCCGTGATCATGGACGGCGGCATCACTATCTAATTCTTTTAAGCGCTCAACGCGGAGGACACGGAGGAACGGCAAAACCAAGGGGAAAAGTATCCGATACCAGATTGACCGGTGAGTGCTGTTTTTCGTGATTGGTCGGTTTCTGGAACTGTAAATTCGATCTGTTCGTCGATTTTCCTCTGCGTCCTTTGCGTCCTCTGCGGTGGGAGTTTTTGCTTTGATTGGGAGATAAAAATGAAACTGGTACGTTACGGGGAAGCAGGAAAAGAGAAGCCGGGCATCCTGGATGCGCAGGGTGCGATACGCGACCTGTCCGGCGTGGTGAAGGACATCGACGCAGCAGCGGTGTCGACCGAGGGCTTGGCCAAGCTGCGCGGCGTGAAGGTGGACAGCCTGCCAAAGGTAAGCGGAAACCCGCGCCTCGGCGCGCCGATAGCAAACGTGCCCAAGCTCATCTGCATCGGCCTGAACTATGCGGATCACGCCAAGGAGTCCAATCTGCCGATCCCGGCCGAACCAGTGGTATTCATGAAGGCAATAAGCGCAATCACCGGACCGAACGACGACGTGAAGCTGCCGAAGGGTTCGAAGAAGGGCGACTGGGAAGTCGAACTCGCCTTTGTGATCGGCAAGAAGGCGCAGAGCGTGACCGAAGCCGACGCGCTGAATTACGTGGCAGGCTACATGATCTGCAACGATGTTTCCGAGCGCGAGTGGCAGCTCGAGCACGGCAGCCAGTGGTCCAAGGGCAAGAGCTTCGACACTTTTGCCCCGCTTGGCCCCTGGTTCGTCACTGCCGACGAGATCAAGGACCCGCAGCGCCTCTCCATGTGGCTGGACGTGAACGGCCAGCGCAAGCAGACCGGCAACACCAACACCATGATCTTCGGAGTGAAGAAGCTGGTTTCCTACCTGTCCTACATTTGCACGCTGACACCCGGCGACGTAATCAGTACCGGCACTCCGCCCGGAGTCGGTATGGGCATCAAGCCCGCGCCCCAGTTTCTCAAGTCTGGAGACGAGATGCGGCTGGGAATCGACAGCCTGGGTGAACAGAAACAAAAAGTAATTGGTGGCTAGGGAAGCTCTGCATAGGTCCCGCATGCGCGACCGAGGCGATTCGGGTCGAGGGCAAGACGGCGAGGACGCCGTGTAGCCGGACGGCTGTGACTCGTTAGCGGTACGCCCGTTTGCGGGAGCAGCCGTATAAGCGCTC
>DASYUW010000212.1:0-3223 GCA_036000845.1 Burkholderiales bacterium | reverse complement strand
AGGGCACACGCAGCTTCTACACGTCGACGAAGCAGGTGCGAACGCCCAGTGATCTCAAGGGTATGAAAATCCGCACGATTGCCAGCCCGGTGATGGTCGACACGATCAACGCCCTTGGGGCAACCGCAACGCCGATGGGTTTCGGCGATCTTTACCTCGGCCTCAAGTCCGGCGTGGTGGACGGGGCAGAAAATGCCCCCGACGCGATCTGGTACGCGAAGCATCACGAAGTCGCCAAGTACTTCTCCGTCACTAACCACTTCCGCACGCCGGTCGTGGTGGTCATGAACAAGGCCAAGTTCGATGCGCTTTCTCGCGAATACCAGGAGATCGTCATGACCACCGCGCGCGAGACGCAGGATTGGGCGGGCTCGTTGTATTCACAGGTTTCCGCCGCGCTCATGGCCTCACTCAAGAAAGCAGGAATGACAATTATCGACGCCGATGAGCAGGCGTTCCGCAAGGCGGTCGAGCCGGTCTATGCAAAGCATGCGGAAAAGTTCGCCGCCCAGCTGAAGGCGATTCGCGAAATCAAGTAATTGATCATCGAGAAACGGCTTGGCCGCAGGGGGCGGCCAGGTCGTTTCGCTTCCGCCACAGCTTTCCAGAGCCGGAGGGAGACATGTCAGCTCTGCTTCGCCGCAGCCTCGAATATCTGTGCGCCGGATTGCTTTTCGTCATCGTAGCCGTGGTCTTCATAAACGTGGTCGGTCGGTACTTTTTCCACGCGCCGCTACGCTGGAGTGACGAGGTAGCGCAATTTCTCTTTCTCTGGCTTTCCTATCTCGGCGCCTTGGCCGCGCTAATGGGCGGACATCACTATTCGTTTCCGAACCTGATCGACTTGTTACCTGCCAAGCTCCGAGTCGCGGCCAAGACGGTAAGTGACCTGATCGTGCTGGCGATGCTTGCGGTCCTGGTTTGGTGTGGAACGCGGCTGGTCGACTTGCTTCACCACCAGCGATCCCCAGCGATCGACCTCCCGGTCTACTACGTGTATGCGGCGCTTCCGCTGGTGTCCTTTTTGATGGCCCTGGTGGTTGCGTTTCAGATCGTCAGCCGTCTTCGCGGCGGTCCGGAGCTTGGACACGAGGCCTCGGGTGCCCCGACATGATCTCGGGCATCCTCATGGGCGCTTTCCTGCTTCTGCTGCTCGTCGATGTTCCGATCGCGTTCGCGCTGCTCGGCGGATCGATGATCGCCATGTTCGTTTCCAGCAAGAACCTGATGCCAGCGGCGCAAAGCATGATTGCGACGGTGGACTCGTTCGCGCTTCTGGCGATCCCGCTTTTCATCGCTGCCGGGGATCTTATGAATCGCGGCGGGATCACGTCGCGGCTGGTCGAGTTGTCGCACGCGCTGGTTGGTCACTTCCGTGGGTCACTTGCGCAAACGGGGGTCGTGGCCGCCATGCTGTTCGGCGGTGTCTCGGGATCCGCGGTCGCGGATACGGCCGCAGTTGGGTCCGCCATCATCCCGCCCATGATCAAGCAAGGCTACGATCGGGCGTTTTCAGCGGCGCTGATCGCGACTGCAGGCACGCTCGGCATGCTGATGCCGACCAGCATCACCCTGATCATCTTCGCCCTGACGGCGAATGTGTCGATTGCCAAGCTGCTGGTGGCGGGTCTCATCCCTGGCGTGATCACGGGCCTCATGCTCTGTGTCTATTGCTACTTCTACGCGTGGCGCAAGCGCATCGAGTTCGCCGAGGCGTTTTCCCTGCGTAAGCTCCTCCGCGCCGCCGCCAAGGCTATCGTTCCCGGAATCACCCCGGCCATCATCGTCACCGGTATCGTCGGCGGCGTTTTCACTCCGACGGAAGCCGGGGCGGTTGCCGTCGTGTATGCCGCATTCATCGGTGCGTTCGTCTATCGCGAGCTGGACTGGAAGGGATTGCTCGCCTGCGCGGTTCGCACGAGCGTCATCACCGGCCTCGTGATGTTCTTGATCCTCACGTCGTTCGCGTTTAGCTGGGTCATTACTCTGGAGCGCGTGCCCGAGACATTCTCGTCGTACCTTCTGAACAGCACGAACAGCGCTTTGATCGTCTTTCTGCTGATGAACCTGTTCCTGCTGGCGATAGGCACGTTTCTCGATCCGACGCCGACCATCCTGATCACGGTTCCGATCTTCCTGCCGATCGCGATGCAATACGGCATCGATCCGACGCATTTCGCCATCGTCTTCACGATCAACATGGCGATCGCCCAGGTATCACCGCCCGCAGGTACGGTCTTGTTCACCGCCTGCGGCCTCGCGCGGGTATCGATGGCCCAGGTGACCCCGCCCCTCATGCCCCTAATGGGCGTCTTGTTGTTGAGCCTCGCTTTTTTTGTATTGACGCCTTCGCTCGTGCTTCTGCTGCCTAACCTCTTCTTCGGCAAGTAACAGTGCTATGAAAATTGCGCTACTGGAGGCGAGTCATTGGCATGTTCCGCTTTACCTTGATGCGCTGCAGGCGCCCGGGATAGAGGTGGTGGCCGTTTCGGATGCCGAGCATGTCAAAGGGGAACAAGTCGCAGAGCGGTTCGGGAGCGCTCTCTACCGATCGAGCCACGAGTTGCTCGATCGGGAGAAAGTCGACTTCGCGTTTACCTTCGGCCGGCACTCCGAAATGCCGGCGCTCGCCGAAGCGCTGATCCAACGAGGGATCCCGTTCGCGCTGGAGAAACCTTGCGGTGTGCGAATGGAGCAGGTTGCCCGGCTCCGGAAACTGGCCGACGCAGCCAACCTGTATGTCGCTATCCCGTTCATCTTTCGCATGAGCGACCTGCTCGGCGCTCTCAAGGATGCGGAGGGGCGCATTCCGTCGGACTTCAATTACATGTCCTTTCGATTCATTGTGGGCCCACCCTCCCGATACGAGGCGGCAGGCGCGGCCTGGGCGCTCGATCCCGCATTTTCAGGCGGCGGCTCAACCATAAATGTCGCGACACATTTCATCGATTTCTTTAGGTTGCTCACCGGCAAGGAGATCACCCGGGTTTCCGCCGTGATGAACTCCCGGACCCACCGAGGCTCGGTCGAGGACTATTCCCTCCTTACGATGCAGACCGAAGATGGTGTCATCGGCCTCGTTGAGACCGGATACAGCTTCCCCAGCACGCCCGACGAGCAGCGGGAATTTTCATTTACCTTGGCCTCGAACCGGATGTACGCGAAATCCGGTCCCGACCGCATCGAGATTCGCGACCGGAATAGTCTTGCGGCCGGGACACGA
>DASYUW010000211.1:0-14490 GCA_036000845.1 Burkholderiales bacterium | reverse complement strand
CATCTGCGGCTATGGGCGCAGCGGCCAGAACCTGGCGCGTTTTCTCGAGCAGGAGCAGGTGAGCTTCATCGCGCTCGATTACGACCCGCAACGGGTCAGGGAGGCGGCGGCAGCGGGCGAAAGCGTGGTGTTCGGCGAGGCGGCCCGTCGCGAAGTGCTGATCGCAGCGGGCCTGTTGCGGGCGAACGCGCTGGTGATCTCGTACGCGAACACCAGTTCCGCGCTGAAGATTCTGGCGCTGGTGCAGGAGCTGCGTCCCGGTCTGCCGGTGGTGGTGCGTACGCTGGACGACAGCGACCTCGACCGGCTCAAGGAAGCGGGCGCGGCCGAGGTGGTGGCGGAGATCCTGGAGGGCAGTCTGATGCTGGCGACCCAGGCGTTGATGCTGCTCGGCGTGCCGCTCAATCGCGTGCTCAGGCGCATACGCCAGACGCGCGAACAGCGTTACGGCCTGTTCCGCGGCTTCTACCGTGGCGTCACCGACGAGGTCGACGCTGACGGCGACAAGCTACAGCCGCGGCTGCACTCGGTGATGCTGGCACCGGGATCGGCGGCGGTGGGAAAGACGTTGAAAGAACTCGATCTGCCCCGGCTGAACGTCGAGGTGAACGCAATCCGCCGCCGCAATATCCGCAGTTCGACTCCGGATCCGGAGACCAGGCTCAGCGAGGGCGACGTTGTGGTGCTGCGCGGCACGCAGGAAGACCTGGAAGTCGCGGACATGTACCTGATGCAGGGCTGACCACAAAATAAAGAGCCCGCATGGTGCGGGCTCTTTCTCGTGGCTGCGAGGCCGCTCAGAACAGGCTGGTCGCGCCGCAGTCGGGTGTCGGGTTCTGTGCCGTCCAGACTCCAGCGGTGTGGCAGGTGCCCGTCAGAGCTGCCGCGCCGCTGGCACCGCCATAGGTCGAGAAGCGGAAGGCGCCGGTGATCGCGTTGCCGTCGTCGATCTTGCGGTCGACTTCGGCGAGCAGATCCGACGGCACCAGGTTGCCGGTCTTGACGTTGTGGCGCGCGGGCGGCGTCCCGGCGTCGGCATATACGTTGTCGTAAACGATCTGTAGGTAGCGGCTGTATGGGTTGACCGGTGCCGAGGTCGGCGATTCGGGCGCCGCGGCGTAGGTATAGCTGCCGGTGATGAATCCGGCCCTCGAAAGGTGCTCCCACGCCAGAACGTGCTCGTCCACGGTCGCGCCGCTGACACCGGTGGCAGTGATCAGGCCGTTGCCGTTGCCATTTTGAGTGGCGCCGTTGACGTTGGCGGTCGCTTGCAAGTAATCGCCGGGGAGCGCGCGGAACCGGTCCTGGAAACCGAGGAAGGCGGCTTTTGTCCCATCCTGCTGCGATATCAGATTACGCGCACGGGCATTGGTAATGAGTTCCTGGCCCTTGAGAATGCCGCCGAGCAACAGGCCGATGATGACCAGCACAATGGCGATCTCGATGAGGGTAAATCCCTGGCTTCTTTTACGGTTCATGATCGTGGACCTTCATAATTAGAGCGTTATGGTGAGCCTTGTTGAGCCAGAAACGTGCCAACCGGGCAACGAAATAGAAACCTTAGTATTTACAATAAGTTAAGATTATTCCCTTAAGACGCCCAAGCTGCAGTCGTCGATCAGGCAGCATGCGCTTGGATTTGCGGATACGACGTAAGTCGTTGGTAATTTTATAGTTATTGTGACCTCACAACAGCACAAACGGGTCCGGGGCGGACTTCGGCACACGGAATGGATTGATCCCCGAGAGTCATCTTTCCGACGCTGGTGACGATTTTTCAGCAGCTTGCAATGCGTTCAGGCGCTGGGTCAGGAATCGGGCCTCGTGCGCATCGGTGATCGCACCGCTTGCCAGCAAACCCCCGAGAAGGATCTTGGCGGTCTCGTGTTCGCCCATGTCCTCGAGCACAAAGATGTGCATTTGTTTGGCCCAGTGGGGCACATTCGCCGAGGTGGCGTGCTGGTTGATGGCGCGCGCGTAGCGCAACGCAAGGCCGAGGTCGTGGAGCCGGTGCTTGGCCATGATCGCCGCGTGTCCCAGCCAACGCCAGCGCCGATTCGGGTCGAGCAGAAACTGGCGATACGCCAGATCCAGCATCTGCCGCTGCTTCTTCTCATCCAGCACCTGCGAATAGACTTGCGAGGCCATCAGCAACGGATACTGACCCGACGGATCGAGCTCCAGAATCCGGATCAGCCACTCTTCAACCCGGGCATAGTCGAGATCCTTGAACGGAATGCTGATGCCGGGCTGGGTGTCGAACGCCTGCAAATACAGGGACAACAGATTGGCGGCTGCTATCGGCTCGCCAAGGGACGCCAGCCGCAGCGTTGCGGTCGGGGGAGCCTGAGGAAGGTCCGCGGCGGTGGCGGCGGGGCGCGGCTCCAGCGCCTTAAGCGCAAGTTGCGAGGCCAGCGCCGCGGCAAGCAACCCCAGCACTGTGCCGGGGACGGTCGAGATTGCGCGTTCGGCCATGGCGGCTCAGAAATTCTTGCGGTAGAGATCGAACATCGCCGCGGCAAGCAGCAGACCCACATACACCGCGGTCTGCAGCACGATGTTGAGCAGTGGGATTTGAGCGCCGGCGTCGTTCACCAGCCAGGCGGTCTGCGTAAATGCATCCATGCGCGGCAGCGCGATCGCAAGAGCGTCGGCGAGCACGGCGCTCGCCTTCTGTCCGAATCCGTCGACCCCGAGCAGGCCGGAGCCGCTCATCAATTGAATCGCGGTAATGGAACGGGCGAGCAGGTAAAATGCTGTGACAAAAGCGGCCGCGGGCAGCAGTTGCGTGAACGTGGTCATGCAGAAAACGCTTAGCGCGGTAATGATCAGCAGTTCCAGCGCCAGGGAGCACCCCCACGCCAGTGCCGCGTGGGCGGGAGCGAGTATCGCGACCGGCACTGTGGCGATTGTCGCCACGGCCAGAGCTAGCATTGCAAAGCCGAGAAACTTGCCCATCAGGTAACCCGGGCGCGGCAGATCCAGTGACAGCATCAGTTCAATGATCTTGTCGTTGAATTCGCGGGTAAGGCCGTTGAGAATGTAGAGGGCGATCAGGAACACGCTGGCAACCCGCAACGTTGATGCCAGGATCGCGGTCTGCAGCCGGGTGCTTTCGGTAACTGCGAGTTCGCGGGCGAACAGGCTGAGCAACGTCAGCAGCGCCACCGCTATCACGACCAGCACGATCAGGCGGTTGCGCCAGGCTTCGAGCACGGTATAGCAGGCGATCGCGTCGATGCGCCGTACGTTGCGCCGGGACGGCGCGTAAGTGGCTGTGGTGGCGTGGTTCATGGTTCCATACTGATTGGCGCGGGCGGCGCTGAGGTTGTCACGAAATGGCGATGGAAATCAACTCCGATAACATGGTCGCGCGCGCGATTGCGGCGCTGCGACAGCAACATTGGCTGTCGCTGGCTTTGCTCGCCTTGCATGGCGCGATCATTCTGGATCTCGCCGACCCGCTTGCCCAGGCGCTGATGCTCTCCCACTTTGGTTTCTTCCTGCTTTGGCAGCCGCTCTGGCGCGGTGAACAGAAACTGATCCCTGGGCAGGCCTTGCTGATAATCGGCACGGCGGTGCTACTCATCGTTGCCAACAGCTGGTGGCTGATGGCGCTGTGGATCTCGGTATTGTTCTCGCTGATCGGCGGCAATGTGCCTGGGATCAAGAATCTCGGCCAGCGCGTCGTGTCGATGCTGGCGGCGATTTACCTGTTATCGGTCCTGCTCACGTGGGTGGTGCCGCATCTGTTCCCGGATCAGAAGTTCCCCGAGGGGTTGCTGGCGGTCGTGCGCTATGGACTGGTTATTCCGGCGGCCGCAATATTCTTCGTGCGTACCGGGAAACAGCAGGGCGCCTCCCCTTATTCGGTCGATTTGTTCTACAGCCTGTTGCTGTTTCTGTTGGTCGTGGTGCTGGTGCTGGGCGCGTTCGTCATCAAGGAGATCAGCCACGGAAACTACGTGGTCGCGCTGGCGCAGGCGCTGATCGTGATCGCCGGCCTGCTGGTGGCGTTGTCGCTTCTGTGGGATCCGCGCGCCGGCTTTGCCGGTATTGGCCAACTGCTGACGCGCTATGTCCTCAGCATCGGGATGCCATTCGAGCGCTGGATGCATAGCCTCGCGGCGCTCGCCGACCGCGAGCGCGACCCCGACAAATTCGTGATCGTGGCCGCGCACGAGATGTCCGGGTTGCCCTGGCTCTCCGGCATTCGGTGGCAATCGCAGGGCTCGACCGGCAGCGCCGGCGAGATCACCAAACACCCCACCGAATTCACCTTCGGCGGGCTGACGCTCACGCTCTATACGCGCTCGTCGCCGAGCCCTGCGCTGGTGCTGCACATCCGTCTGCTGACGCACCTGCTTGGCGACTACTACGACGCCAAGATCCGCGAACAGGAGCAGCGGCGCAATGCCTATGTCCAGGCGATCTACGAGACCGGCTCGCGCCTCACGCACGACGTGAAAAACCTGCTGCAAACGCTGCGGTCCCTTTGCTCCGCCGCCGAGACCAGCAATAAAGGCGATGCCGATGCGCTGCGCCTGCTGATGCAGCGGCAATTGCCGCAGATCACGCAGCGCCTGCAGATTACGCTCGACAAGCTCAACACCAAGCCGCCGATCGGAAAAGATGCGGCGCCGGCCGAACAATGGTGGGAGTCGTTGAAAGCCAGATTTGCGCACGAGCGCATCCAGTTCGAGCAGGGCGAACTTCCGGCCGGCGTGACGTTGTCGTCCGATCTGTTCGAGTCGGCCGCAGAGAACCTTCTGCAGAACGCGCTGGAGAAGCGAAAAACGGAAAACGGTCTGCGCATTACCGCCAAGCTGCAGTGGGACAACGGCTTCAATCTTTCGGTATGCGATGACGGACAGGCGATATCTGAGGCGCTGGCGCGCCAATTGTTCACTGCGCCGGTGCCGTCCAACACCGGACTGGGAGTCGGGCTTTACCAGGTGGCCCGCTTCGCCCGCGAGCAAGGCTATGAGGTGGTCCTGTCGAGCAACGAGCCTAGGCGTGTGTGTTTCGCGCTTGCTCCACCCCGCTGATTCCAGGCCGGAACGTATTCAGGGGAGCAGACCGACCGAAACCATCCGATTGAACAACATTGGGGGGCCGATCCAGGTGAGCTGGTCGTCGAATTCACTTCCTGTCACCTGCGAATAGGGCGCTGACACGAAGACGCGATTGTTGTCGAGGTTTTTGTCCTCGTGCGGCGCGCTGCCGCCGGTAGGCGCGTTTTCGCCCAGCGACCAGATCACCGCGATCGCGTTGTCGCTCAAATCGTCCGTGGAGGCCGCGCAACCGGAGGTCGTCACGCCGGTTCCCGTGCGGCATACATAGAGCAAAGTGGTCGCGGACTGGATGCCGGCCATGGTTGCATTGCGCATCCCGCCGGTCTTCGTAAACGGATTGGTGACGCTGTTTATCGTTGCATTCGCGATGGCATAGCGGACCCGGTTTTGCGTAAGTCCCCATGCGTCGAGCGCATAGCCGCTGCCGTCCACCGGGGTGAAACCCAGCGTCACGGCCGGCAGGAAGCCGACTAGGGCGGTCGCAGAGGTGACCGCGGCATCGCAGGTGCCGTTGGCGTGGTTGGGGGAAGCCTCCTGGCCATTGCTGGTGCTGCTGGCCGGGCAGGGAAAATAACCGTTAGCCACCACGTAACCGAGCAGGGCTTCACGTGCCTGGGCGAGGAGGCGATCGGTTTCCTCGAGTTTGCGGCTGCGGACCTGGCTTTGCAGCGGGACGAGGATACTGCCGAGCAGCAGCGCCATGACGAAGACGGCTATGGCCATCTCGACCAGGCTGAATCCCGAGACGGGCTGCCCCACGTTATCGCATGATGAACATGCGGTCATGATCAAGTTTGGTTGAGAGGGCGGGAATGGTGTAACTGTCATTGGCCTTGTCGCTGTTCTGGGCGTCTTCGAAATATCCTGTGATAGCGTCCCCATCTGCTGAGGGCCAATCGCGCGTGCTGCCATCGGCCGCGCTAGGCGTAATCAGGATCACGTCCGCAGTCCCGCTCAATCCGTCGGTGAGCGTACATGCAAACGGGACTGAACTGAAAGGGCACAAGTCGGCCATGCCGGTGTTGGTCAGATTGAGTGTGGTGGCGGTGCATGTCGAACAGTCGATTCCGTTGTTTTCCAGTTCATCTTTTGCGACTGCGTAGTACACCACCGACGCCCAACCGTTATTTCCGCAGCCGTTTGTGAGCCAGTCTGGCAATGTCGGCGTACCGCCGCTACCCCAATCAACTGGCAATGTGTCGACTGCGTCGCAGGGAAAGCGGGCACGATTGTATCCGTTGGGAGGTCCGTTACTTTTACCGTCTGCCCGATCGGCCCAAGGGTAGTCGCCGGTGGCAATTTTGTACCGCTGCAACAGCGACATCATCTCGCGTGCCACGCGCTGTTCCACAATTGGCATCAAGTCGGCATTGGTAATCGCAAGAACCTGGTCGTTGAACGTAACCGATGTCTCGGCCTGGATAAACGGCCCGCCGGTCTGCGCATTGTTACCGCCGCCTGTCGCCTCGAGATAATTCGCCGCGCAGTTCTGGCGTGGGATCGTCGTGCCAGTCGTCGCACATACCGCAGTGGTGGAGCCCCGGCTCTGCGCGCCGACTGGCGGACCGGGCGCGAACAAAACAGCGATCGCCTTGCTGGTTAGCACGGTCGCGCTGCTGTTATGGTAGACGGTGAGATTGCCCTGTGTGTCACTGGTGATCGGCTGCGGGTTCACGTTCTTGTAGCGGAACGCACCTGCGATCGCGTACCACAGTGTTTCGCCGCTGCCGTCCACCGGTTCAGGAATGTCGAGGGTCTTCCACGGCACGCGCCCAATGGCGCCGCCGGAGCAGCTCCCGTCATCATCCAGCCCGTTGTTATTCATGTCCGGGCAGGGAAGCTCGCCAGGACGGATGGTCAGACTGCCGGTCACGGGTGTGCGCGAGGCTGACCAGCCCATCAATGCCTGCCTGGTTTGGGCAAGCGCGGCGCCGGTTTCCGCGGCTCGCTGATTGGCGATGGAGCGCGAGCTTGCCATGCTGAAGACGAGGAAGCCGGCGCCGAGCACGAGGATCAGCACCGTGAGAATGATGATCTGGCCGCGCTGGAAACGGGCACGCACTAGAAAGGAGGGTTCCGGTCCGGGCATGGCCGCTAACAGGAGGAAGTCTCACTCCTTACGCACAGGTCCTCATCGGGCAACGGTTGGCGCCTCCACATCCTTGTCCTCGGTCACCGGGGCCTCATCCTCCACGGCTTTCGACTTGCTGGCGCGAATAGGCCGCGCTGCCGATTTCCCTCGTTTGGCAACCGCCGCCGCTTTCGCCTGGCTGGTGACAGATTCGTAGGGCTCAGCAATCTTGCCGGTGCTGCGTTCCAGGCGTTGCCCAACCCGCATCTGCACGGTGTCGCGTGCGCCGCCCAACTTCAGTCGTGCGGCCGCCGGATCGGAGCCAGAGGCCGAGGCGCTTACCCCTGAGGCTGGCCGCTCGTCGAGCGCGCGGCCGTTGACCCATACCGTGGACTCGCCGTCGCTGCGAGTAACTACGCCGTTGAGCGTGACCTCCCGGGGGCCCCGCGGCGCGGCCGGTGCCCGCGCCGCTCGAGGCGCAGTGATTTTCTTGCCAGCATCGAGCGCATTGCGCTGGGCCGGTGAGAAAAACAGCCTGCCGAGCGGCTCGGCTGCAAAAACGGCGCTCGAACAGCTCAACCCGGATAGAAGCAGCAAGAGCGTTATGTGCTTTGTCATCACTTGTTTTCCGGTGGATGGACGGTGAGCCAGCTCAGTTCGCATTGCGCGTTCAAATTTGCCTGCCTGGGCACCGGCGCATCGGCGCGGCCGGCGCGGTCGAGCGTACAACCGGTGAGGACGAACACCCCGACATTCTGGGCCGCGAGCGCGCGGAAAAACCGCATCAGATCGCCTTCGTGCACGAGCCCGAACGACAGCTTCATCTGCGAGTGCCGCACATATTGCGCAATCGGGTTGCCTTCGCCGAGGAGAGAAAATTGCTTCTGGGCTTGCAGTTGATAGGTCACGCCAAACAGCCCTGCCCGGGAATTGGCGTTGCGCAAGCCTTCCAGCCAATTGATGCGCTGTTCGGTGCCGACCAATCCCTGTTTTTCGAGCTGGCGGTAGGCGGGAAGATTGCGAAGTATCATCTCGCGCTCCTCGCCCGAACGATGATAACGGCTGCGTGCCTCCTGCAGCGCCACCGATTCGCGGCGGTATTGCGCTTCTGCCTGGACGCGCATTGCGGAGGAAAACTGGACCAGCGCGATGCCGGCTGCGATGCTGATCGCCAGCGCCACCAGCGGGATCTTCAGTGGGGCGAAGTCTTTGGCGGTCAGTTTCATGAGCGCTTACACCCCGTTTCTGAACACGACCAGGAACTCGAACTCGGCCCCATTCTTTTCGCCGGCAGAGTTGGTGCTTCCGCTTAAACCGGTATCCGAGTTCACGTTCAAAGGCAACTTTCGTGCCCTGACTTCCACCACCTCGTCCGCCGCCGCGAGGCGTGTGGCGAAGCCGTTGATGCGGGTCATCGCTGTCTTGTAGTCGCCGTCGAACGGCTTGACTTCGCCGCGTACGATGGCTGACTGAACAAACTTTCCTGACTCCGGCGCGGGCTGGGTACCCGCGCCCGGAACGTTCGCCTGAGTGTCGGCGCCGGCAAGAACGTTGCCGTAGTGCCATTCGAGGCGGGAGAGCTCGATCTGCGGCGAGGCGTCAAGCGCGCGGCTTACGACCAGGAACATCGCTTCCGGCGCGCGTTGAAACGTGTTGATCTGCTGAGCGATCTCGATGGTGTGGCGCAGGTCGTCTGCGGAAGCCGGCGCCTGCGGAAATTGCGCGGTGACCTGCCGGTAGCGCGACTGATATTCTTGCGTCTGCCGTTGCAGGTCGTCGATCTCGTCGCCGAGCTTCATTGCCTGGTAGGCACTGGCGACGCTCCAGGCTACCGCCCCGAGCAGTGCGGCCGCCGAAGCGCCGTACACAAGGCGCGTGGCCAGGTGGCGCCGGTAGCCGTGCGTTAGACCCGCGGGCGCGAGATTGAGCGACGGCTTCTGCTCGCCCAGCAGATGCAGGTGCAGCGCATCGGCGGAAGCTTCCAGGTCCCGGGGGGCGATCCCGAGCCGCGCCGCCACCTCGACCTTGGTCAACAGATGACAATGGATGTTCGGACGGCCGCGCGCGATGGCTGACGACAGACCCCCGAGCGAATCGTCCTGGTCAACGATCACCACCGTGAGCGTGTCGTCGACATGGGTCACGGTGAGCGCGTCCAGGTACATCCGCGTATTGGCGACTTCGTCAGCGTAGTACTGGTCGGCCGTTCCGCCCGATTCGTGCAGCGGCGTGAGCCGGCTGATGCGGAACTTGCCGTCCTTGAAGAACGTTTGCCTGAAGCCGGCGCTGTTCTTCGTGACGATCAGCAGATTGGTCTGCTTCAGCCGCAGGCGCTCGACCAGGGATGCGCTGACGATCGACAGCGGATACACGCCCGCGACCGGCAAGCCGTTGGACTCGAACGCCCGCAGCCAAGGAGTCAGTACGTCGGGATTGGTTAGCGCAACGAACAAATAACGATCGTCGCGGCGCTTGCCGGTGGCCCGCTCCTGCAGAGACCAGGAATAGTAAGGTGTGCCGCGGTAGAGTTGCTTGAGCTTGCGGCCGACCATTTCCAGGCGGTCGCCGCCGCGCGCGTGCGGGAGCGTCTCGAAACGGAAATCCTCGTCCACCGTATCCACAATGATGTGGACTGGCAGGCCCCGCGCAGCGCGCAGGTAGTTGCTGAACGCCGCCAAGCCCTGCTCATCGTTGTCGAAGCGCCGGAACTCCGCGAGCCTGTGCACGCGCCACGCGGCGACGGTGGCCTGATCGGCGGAAACGCAAAGCAGAAGCTCGGTGGCCATGTTCAGAACTTTATCTTGCCGATGATATCGTATATCGGCGTCAGTACCGAGAACAGGATCAGCGCGAGCATGCCGCCGAGCACCAGCGTGAGCGTGGGCTCAAGGAGCTTGAGCGCCTTGTCCACCGAATCGCGCACGTCGCGATTGTAAAAGTACGTGACGTTCATCAACGCGTTGTCGAGCGCGCCGGTATTTTCGCCGACGCGCAGCATACGGATCACCAGCGGCGGAAACATGCCGAGGTTCTGAAACGCCTCGGACAGGCTTTCCCCGGCGTTGATCTGCTGTCCCGCGCGCCGGATGCCGTCTGCCACGTAGCGGTTCGCGACGATGTCCTCACTGGTCCTTACCGCATCCAGGATGGTGATGCCGGAGCGGTACATGAGTGCGAAAAAGTTGGCGAAACGCGCCAGGATGATCTTCTGCAGGATTACCCCGACGATCGGCAGGTGCAGGATTACGTAGTCAAAAAGATACTGCCCCCGCGGATTGGTACGCACCATGAAGTTCACAGCCGCGGCGGCGACAACAGGGAGCAGCAGCATCAGCGGCCAGTAATTGGCGGTGAACTGGGACATCCAGATCAACACCCGGGTCTGGATCGGCAGGTCCAGGCCCATAGTTTTGAGCAGCGCCGTCACCTGCGGCACCAGGTAGAGCAGCAGGAACATCATCACCGCCAGTACCACCACCAGCACCATCGTTGGATACACCAGCAGCCGCCGCGTTTGCGACACCAGCTCGTCCTGCCATTTGAGCGTGGCACCGAGATTCTCGAACACCTCGGTGAGCGTGCCCGCCAGCTCGCCCGCCCGGATCAGGCTCACGAACACTGTGTTGAAAACCCGCGGGAATGCGGAGAGCGCCTGCGACAGGGTCTTGCCACCCTCGATGTCCTCCAGCACCGAGGTGAGAATTTCGCGGAAGCGCGGATTTTCCATGCCTTCGCGCAGGTCGCGCAGCCCGTCGAGGATGGGGATGCCGGCGCGCGAGATCTGCTCCAGGTCGAAGCAGAACGTGATCAGGTCCTGGCGTGTGATGCTGCCGCCTGCCAGCGTAGGCGTGTGACTGCGCAGCAGGCGCGTGGTGATGAGGTCGAGCCCCATCTTCCTGAGCCGCAACTCGAGGTCAACCTCGTTGGCGGCGTCGAGCTTGCCGCGGGCGGAACGCCCTGACTTGTCTATTGCCTTGTATTCGAATGCCGGCATCAAGGGCTCGATGTCACGTTAGCGTTTCGGAACACGCGTGGTGCGCGGGCAATGCCGGCGTAATGCGCGGCATCTCAGTGCGCCCGCCCGGTAAGGTCGATGGCGCGCGCCACTTCGGCAAGGCTGGTGGCCCCTTCAGCCACCCTCTGGACGCCCCCGTCGGCGAGCGAGCGGAAGTTCTTCGCGTTGGCCGCCTCGCGCAGTTCACGCGGCGTCGCCCGACGCGCAACCAGTTCATCCAGGTCGCCGTCCATGTGCAGGATTTCCATGATCGCGGTGCGACCACGGTAGCCGCGATGATTGCAACGGTCGCAGCCGACCGGGCGGAAGATTTTGACCCCGCTGTCGAGGTCGCGGCCGAGCAGTTGCCGTTCCTCCGGCGACGGCGTGTAGGCCTCCTTGCAGTGCTGGCACAGCAGGCGCACCAGCCGCTGGGCGATGATGCCGATGATGTTGCCGGCCATGATGTCCGGCGCAATGCCGATGTCGAGCAGGCGCGGGAACGTGCCGAGAGCGGAATTAGTGTGCAAGGTGGTGAATACCTGGTGGCCCGTCATTGCCGCGCGAAACGCCATCTCCGCGGTATCGCGGTCGCGTATTTCCCCGACCAGAATGATGTCCGGGTCCTGGCGCATGATCGAGCGGATGCCGTTGCCAAAGTCCATTTTTGCCGTTTCGTTCACCGAGGTCTGGCGCATCATCGCCACCGGATACTCGACCGGATCTTCGAGGGTCATGATGTTCACCGACTCGACGTTCAGTTTGGCGAGCATCGAGTACAGCGTCGTGGTCTTGCCGCTGCCGGTCGGACCGGTCAGCACCAGAATGCCTTCGGGTCTGGCCAGCATCAGGTTAAGCTTCGCCATCACCGCCTTCGGCAGGTGCATCTGTTCCAGACTGATGATCGATTTTTCGCGATCGAGCACGCGCAGGACGATATTCTCGCCCCAGATGGTGGGCTGCGAAGATACCCTAAAGTCCACCGGACGGCCGTTGAGGTTGAGCGAAAGCCGCCCGTCCTGCGGTGCGCGGGTCTCGGCGATGTTCATGCCGCTGATGACCTTGAGCCGCACCGCAATGCCCGGCCAGTAATTCTTGTGCAGGCTGCGGATCTGCTCGAGCACGCCGTCAATGCGGTAGCGGATACGCAGGAAGGCGAATTCCGGCTCGAAATGGATGTCGGAGGAACCGCGCTTGACCGCGTCCACCAGTAGCGCGCCGACCAGCCGCACGATCGGCTGGGTGTATTCGTCGCCAACCGCCTGGATGCTCTGATAGTCGATTTCCCCGGTTTCGATCTCGCGCAGGATGCCGTCCACCGACAGCTCGAAACCGTAGATCTGATCGATGTACTCGTCGAGCTGGGCTTGGCCCGCGAGCACCGTTTTGAGCTGGATGTTCTGGCCGAGGGTGGCTCGCAATTGGTCGAGCGCCACGACGTTGAACACCTCGGTGATCGCGACGATCAGCAGGTTCCGCTCGGCATCGTAGGCAATCGGCAGCAGGCGGTGGCGGCGGGCGAAGTCCTGCGGCACCAGCCTCAACGCCTCGGCATCCACCAGCACTTGTGACAGGTCGATGCTTTCCTGGCCGATGGTTCGCGCCATTATGTCGCGAATCACCGCTTCGGTGACGAAGCCCAGCCGCACCAGCAGCCTGCCAATCGGGATGTTCTGGACCTTCTGCTCGGTGAGCGCGATGCGCAGTTGGTCCTGAGTGATCAGGCCCTGCTGAACCAGCAGCTCGCCTAGGCGAAGCTTCTTGCGCTGCTCGGCCATCGTTGCTCTACCTCGCCACTACTCTACGCGGGCGGAGAGCTGGCCAACTCGCTGGATAACGAGGTTCTGGTCGAAGTTGGCGCGGCCCTTGCGGAAGGACAGATCGAGCGCCTTGCGATAGTAATCGAGCGCGGGTCGGATCTGTCCGATGTGTTCGAGGCCGACAGCGAGATTGAATGCGTAATCGGAATTGTCCGGCTGGAGTTGATAAGCCTGGAAGTAAGCCTGTTCTGCTCCCGGCCATTGGCCCTGATCGGCGTAGAGGTTGCCGAGCGTGAAATAGAGGAAGGCCGAAGGCTCGCGGGCGATCAATTGCCTGAGCCGGGACTCGCTTGCCTGCGGGTCGGCGCCGCCGATGATTGCAATCAGTCCGGCCTGGGCATAGGGGTTGCGCGGCTCCAGTTCCAACACCCGCTGGTAGCGTTGGCCCGCTTCCTCGATCCGGCCCTCCTTCCAGGCGATGGCGCCCAGGCCCAGCAGTGCGTCTATGCTCCTCGGCTCGGCCAGCAGGACCTGCTGATAGAGATTGCGCGCCAGCGCCAGATCGCCCTGCTGCAGCGCCTCGTAGGCTTGCATCAGGGTCGGATCCACCGGCACCAGCGTGGCAGGCTGGCGGCGCACGGATATGCCCTGGGCTTCGTTGGTCTTGATCACTACGGTTTCGACCGGCGGATCGGACAAGGAGACGATCGCGGTCTCGGCCGCCACCGTTGCCTCCGCCGCCTTGCTGGTACGGCGTGGGCGCGTCGTTGCCGCCCGCGCAGGTTCCGTTTCCACAGCGCCGGGCTGCACCCTTGTTTTCGAATCCTCGAATATCGAAGGCGCGGACCCGGCGGTCACCGCCGCGGTTGTTGCAGTATCGGCAGGCATCCCGGAGATCTTTGCCGCTGTATCCGCCAGGCTGGCAGGGGCGGCGGGCACAGCCGGCGGCGGCGCCGAGGCGAGCGGAACCGTCATCGGCGCCGGTGTCGAGCGCAGCAACCCCGGGTTTGATATTTGGATGTAGACGTAGCCGCCGTAGATGACTGCGACCAGTACGGCTGCCCCGAGAAAAACGATCATGTAGTGATCGCGCGCATAGTCGATGGGATCGAACGAAGGCATGCGGCTCGCCTGCATCACCGTGGCCGCCTGCGCCGGAGTCGGTGAATTGCTCGGCATCTCGTCGCGCAGCATCGACTCGGACACTATCGGCTCGAGGGCGAGCTGGTCCCCCGCAGAGGGCTCGGAAGCCGCCGGCTCACCCTCTCCTCCTTCGCGGCTCTTGGCGGCTTTTTGCAGGGCCTGGAGCAGGAGGCTCATGGGTTGCTGCCGGTTTTGTCCACGACCGGGAGAAAGCGCTGGAAGAACTTCAGCTCGTCGCTGTCCAGGGACGGATTGCTGATCACCGTCGGCTTGAGGAAGATCACCAGTTCGGTCTTGCTCACCGCCTCGTCGCGGAAACTGAAGACGTCGCTCGCCGGGGAGGGCAGCCGTCCGAGGCCGGGAACGGCATCGCGGTCGCGCCGCACATCGTCCTGCATCAGCCCGCCCAGTATGATGGTCTGGCCGCTGCCGGCCTGCAGCACTGAT
>DASYUW010000210.1:0-9320 GCA_036000845.1 Burkholderiales bacterium | reverse complement strand
ACAGGCCGATGTCCTCGATTTTCTTCCCGGTCTGTTTCAGGAGCTTGGGAACGGCGAACACCGGGCCGATGCCCATCTCGTCGGGCTCGCAGCCGGCCACCGCGAAGCCGCGGAAGATGCCCATCGGCTTGAGGCCTTTCCCGGCCGCCATGCGGTCGCTCATCAGCACCTGCGCCGACGCGCCGTCGGAAAACTGGCTGGCATTGCCCGCGGCGATCACTCCGCCCTCGATCGCCGGCTTGATTTGCGACACGCCCTGATAGTTGGTGTCGGGCCGGATGCCTTCGTCCTCGGCTGCGGTGACTTCCTTGACCGACTCCTGGCCGGTGTTCTTGTCGACGATTTTCATGCGCGTGGAGATCGGCACGATTTCGTCCTTGAACTTGCCTTCGGCGCGCGCCTTGGCGGCTTTCAACTGGCTGTCGACGCCGTAACGGTCCTGCGCCTCACGGCCGATCTTGTAGCGCTTCGCGACGTTCTCCGCGGTGGCCAGCATCGGCCAGTAGATCGCCGGCTTGTTCTGCGTCAGCCAGGAATCGGCGAGCATGTGCTTGTTCATTTCGTTCTGCACGCAGGAGATCGATTCGACGCCACCGGCAACGAAAATCTCCGCCTCGCCGGTCAGGATGCGCTGGGACGCCAGCGCCACGGTCTGCAGCCCCGAAGAACAAAAACGATTGACCGTCATGCCTGAGACTGTGACCGGCATCCCGGCACGGATCGCGATCTGCCGGGCGATGTTCTGGCCGGTCGCACCTTCCGGAGTGGCGCAGCCCATGATCACGTCCTCGACTTCGGCGGGATCGAGCTTCGCGCGTTCCAACGCGGCCTTCACCACGTGCCCACCCATGGTGGCGCCATGGGTCATGTTGAGCGCGCCCTTCCAGCTCTTGCATAGCGGCGTGCGCGCGGTCGAAACGATCACTGCATCAGTCATCTTAGTGCCTCCACAATTAATTTCTCACCGCAAAGACGCAAAGAACGCAGAGGAAAACCGGAACGATGGCATGACAAAACACAACTTGCAGAATTTGTCGGCATTGACAAATCGCCACTCATTCCATCGTCCCACTTTATCGTACAGACCCTTTTTTGCCCTTCCTCTGCGTCCTTTGCGTCTTTGCGGTGAAAGTGTTGGTGTAAGTTTCAGTTGTTGAACTTGCCGCCGGAGGCGGCGAGCTTCTCCAGCAGCGGCGCCGGTTCCCAGAACTCGCCGTGAACCGAGTGGAAACGCTTCACCGACTCGAGCACCTTGTCCAGGCCGACGGTGTCGGCGTAAAACATCGGGCCGCCGCGATAGCGCGGGAAGCCGTAACCGTAGATATAGACGATGTCGATGTCGGAGGCCCGCAACGCGATGCCCTCTTCCAGGATTTTCGCGCCCTCGTTGACCAGCGCATAGACGCAGCGCTCGAGGATCTCCTGCTCGGAGATCTGGCGGCGCTTGATGCCCGCCTCCTTCGAGGCCTTCACGATCAGCTCCTCGACTGCGGAATCGGGAATCGGCGTGCGATTGCCGGGTTCGTAGCGGTACCAGCCTGCGCCGGTTTTCTGACCGAAGCGCCCGAGTTCGCAGATCTGGTCCGCCACCTTCGAATAGCGCAGGTGCGGCGGCCGCGTCGCGGCCTGGCGCTTGCGGATGTACCAGCCCACATCGAGTCCGGCAAGGTCACCGACCCTGAACGGGCCCATGGCGAAACCGAAATCCTCGATCACCTTGTCCACCTGCTGCGGCAAGGCACCTTCCTCGAGCAGGAAGCCGGCTTCGCGGAAGTAGCCGTGCAGCATGCGGTTGCCGATGAAGCCGTCGCAGACGCCGGCGACCACGCCGACCTTCTTGATGGCCTTGGAAAGCTTCATCGCCGTTGCCAGCGTTTCCTTCGAAGTCTTCGCGGCGCGCACTACCTCCAGCAGCTTCATAACGTTGGCCGGACTGAAGAAATGCAGCCCCAGCACGTCCTGCGGCCGCGATGTTACGGCAGCGATCTCGTTGACGTCCAGCGTCGATGTATTGGAGGCGAGGATGGCACCAGACTTGGCGGCCTTGTCGAGCTTCTCGAACACCTGCTTCTTGACCGCCATGTCCTCGAACACGGCTTCGATCACAATGTCGGCATCCTTGATGTCTTCGTAGCGGGTCACACCCTTGAACAGGCCCATACGCTTGTCCATGGTTTCCTGGCTCAACCGGCCCTTGGACACGGTTGCGGCGTAATTCTTGCGCACGACGGCCAGACCCTTGTCCAGCGCTTCCTGGTTCACCTCGAGCACCTTCACCGGAATGCCGGCATTGGCGAAGTTCATCGCGATGCCGCCGCCCATCGTGCCGGCACCGATCAGGGCCGCGGACTTGATCTCGCGGGCCGGCGTGTCCTCGGGCACATCGGGAATCTTGGCGACCTGGCGCTCGGCAAAGAACAGGTGCCGCAGCGCGCGCGACTCGTCGGTCTTGACCAGTTTCTCGAACTGCTGGCGCTCGAATGCAATGCCCTTGGCAAAAGGCTGGTTGACGGCAGCTTCGACGCAGGCAACGATCGCCAGCGGCGCGGGATAGCCGCGCCAATCCTTGGCTACACGCCTGCGCGCCTGCTCGAAGAACTCCGCAGCCGGACGGTCGAGCGCCACGGAGAGCTGGCTGGCGCGCCGCACGCCCTTGCCCTCCCTGACGAGGCGGTTGGTGAATGTAAGTGCCGCGGCGCGCAGGTCGCCGGAGACGACTTCGTCCACCACGCCCAATTCCTTGGCCTTCTCCGTGGCAATCGGATCGCCGGCGATCATCAGATCGAGCGCCTTTTCGGCACCAATCAGCCGCGGCAGGCGTTGGGTGCCGCCAGCGCCCGGCAGGATGCCGAGCTTGACTTCGGGCAGCGCGATCTGCGCGCCGGGAAGCGCGACGCGGTAATGGCAGGCGAGAGCAAGCTCGAGACCGCCACCCATGGTCGGGCCACAGATCGCTGCCACGATCGGTTTGGTCACCGTGTCCATGTAGGCGAGCACGTCGGGCAGCTTGGCTTTGCCGGGGTCGTAGCCGCCTCCGAACTCGCTGATGTCCGCCCCGCCGGAGAAATTGCGGCCCGCACCGATGATCACGAACGCACGCACGTGCGGATCGTGGTCGCCCTCCTTGAGCGAATCGAGGATGCCCTGCACCACGCCCTTGTTCACCGATAGCGCGTTGACCGGCGGATTGTTCAGCGTGATGACACCGATGCTGCCCTGCTTCTGGTACTCGACTAAACTGGTCATTTGGAAAACCTCAGATCTTGAAACGCAGAGGACGCAAAGGTACGCGAAGGAAAACCGAAACGAGATGGACAGAAGACTCAAGTGTATCGCGCATGCCCGGATAAAATAACTGTTCCGAGTATTACGTTTGACTTTTATTCCGGCTCGGCTCTTGAATTCCTTTGCGTACCTTTGCGTACTTTGCGTTGAACGCGTTTCGCCTTTTCATACCTCCAGCCATTCCTTGCGGATGGCCTCGTTTGCCTTGAGATCTTCAGGCGTGCCCTCGAACACGATCTTCCCGTGCCCCATGACGTAGAGCCGCTGCGAGATCTTCAGCGCGATCGTGAGCTTCTGCTCGACCAACAGGATGGACACGCCGCGGTTCTTGATTTCCTCGAAAAGGCGCGCGACCAGCTCGACAAGCTTCGGCGCGAGCCCTTCGGTCGGCTCGTCGATCATCACCAGGTCCGGATCGCCCATCAGCGTGCGGCATAGCGTGAGCATTTGCTGCTCGCCGCCCGATATCACGCCGGCGAGCGCATCGGTGCGTTCGCGCAGCACCGGGAAAAGCTTGAACATGTCGTCGACGCTCCAGCGGCCGCTGCGGCGCGCATTCTTCATACCCAGCATCAGGTTCTGCCTGACGGTGAGCGTCGGAAAGATTTCGCGATTCTCCGGTACGTAACCCAGGCCCTTGCGCGCGATCATGTAGGTTTTCAGGCCGTTGATCTCCTTGCCTTTGAACTTGACCGAACCGGTCGAATCCACCTGCCCCATGATCGACTTGATGGTGGTCGAGCGTCCCACGCCGTTGCGCCCGAGCAGGCTGACGATCTCGCCCTGGCGCACGTTCAAATGCACCCCGTGCAGGATGTGGCTCTTGCCGTAGTACGCGTGGAGATCTTTAACTTCTAGCATGACATTAAGAACATTGAACCACGGAGGACACGGAGGGCACGGAGGAAAGCCAAGAGCAAGAAAACAAGTTGGGGTGAAAACATTTTCTGGGCTCACGATCCATTGCAGCAAACATTGGCGGCCCAGGTTAGCAAGCATGTACCTCGCTTCTACCCTCAATATCCTTTTCCTCGTTCTTGTTTTTCCTCCGTGCCCTCCGTGTCCTCCGTGGTTTCATCCTGGTTTAAGTTTGTTCGGTTCCAAGATACGCTTCCTGCACCGCCTTGTTGCCGCGGATTTCCTGCGGCGTCCCGCTGGCGATCACCTCTCCGTACACCAGCACCGAAATGCGGTCGGCGAGGTTGAATACCACGCTCATGTCGTGCTCCACCATCACCAGGGTCTTACCCTCGGTCACGTTGCGGATCAATTCCATCGCCGCGTCGGTTTCGCTGCGGCTCATTCCGGCGGTCGGCTCGTCCAGCAGGATCACGTCGGCTCCGCCCGCAATGGTGACGCCGATCTCCAGCGCCCGCTGCTCGGCGTAGGTCAGCACGCCGGCCGGCCGGTCCCGGCGCGTTGCCATACCGATGCGCTCCACGATCTCATCCGTCCGGCAGCGCACTTCCTTGAGCGCGCCGATGCGGTGCCAGAATGAGTACTTGTACCCCAGGGACCACAGCACCGCGCAGCGCAGGTTTTCGTACACCGACAGGCGCGGGAAAATGTTGGTGATCTGAAAGCTGCGCGCAAGGCCCTTGCGGTTGATCAGGTGCGGTTCCAGACCGGTGATGTCCTCGCCGCGCAGATCGATGCGGCCCGAGCTGACCGGGAAACGCCCGCTGATCAGATTGAAGAGCGTGGATTTGCCGGCGCCGTTCGGGCCGATGATGGCGTGGCGTTCGCCCCTGGCAATCGCCAGGTTCACCCCGTTGATGATCGAGGTGCGCCCGAAGCTCTTGCGTACGTCGCTCAGTTGCAGCGCCGGGCTGGTCATACCATTCCTTTTACCTGCAGTTCGGTGGTAATTTCGTCCCAGACGCGCTTCACCACTCGCGTCGCTCCGTAGAACATGGCAATGCCGGCCGCAAGTACGACGAGCGTGCCGACCCAGTACGTGGCCTGAGTGGGATCGAGAATGACGCCGAAAAACGAGAACGCCTTGTTGGCGGCCTCTCTGGCCTCGAAGTGATAAATCATCTCGATCAGGGCGAAGAATCCCAGCAACATCACCAGCCCCGCGCCGCCTGAGAGGGAATACGCGGGCAACAGACGCTTGAGCCGCCGCGCTTGCCGGACGGGCGTGTGCAACGTGATCAGGTTGGCGATGCCTCCAGGGGAGAACATGATGATTACCAGGAAGAACAGTCCGAAGTAGAGCAGCCAGGCCTGGGTGTAATTGGAAAGTGCGGATTGCAGCAGCGTTACCAGGACCGCCCCGATGATCGGCCCCCAGAAGTGGCCGATGCCGCCGATGAATGCCATCAAAACCACGTTACCCGAGGCCATCACGCCCAGCGTCTCCGCGGTTACGATCTCGTAGTTGATCGCGGCCAGCCCGCCGCCCACGCCGGCGAAGAACCCGGCCAGCGTCATCATCAGCCACCGCACCCGCGTGGGGTTGTAGCCGACGAACTTGGCCCGCTCCGGATTGTCCCGCACGGCGTTGGCCATGCGCCCCAGCGGCGTTTGCGTGATCGCAAACATCCCGATGATGCAGACCAGGCACCATCCGGCGATGAGGTAATAGACCTGGATCTGCGGGCCATAGCCGATGCCCATCAGCGCACCTCCAACGGTGCGGTCGGTGGCGATGCCGCCCTCCCCGCCGAAGAATCCGGTGAACATGAGCGCACTTGCCGCAACCATCTCGGCGATGCCGAGCGAGATCATCGCGAACGGCGTACCCGCGCGGCGCGTGGTGACGAAACCCAGCACCAGGCCGAAGAACATCCCGGCCAGCCCGCCCACCAGCGGCATGAACGTCACCGGGAACCAGAATTTGCCGGCGCCTACGAGATTCAGTGCATGCGCGCAAAAAAAAGCGCCGAGGCCGAAATACACTGCGTGTCCGAAAGACAGCAGCCCGGTCTGGCCGAGCAGCATGTTGTAGGACAGTGCGAAAATGATGGCGATGCCCATCTGCGAAAGCATGGACAGCGCGAAGCTCTGCGTGAACACGAACGGCAGCAACGCGAAGAACAGCGCGGCGGCGCCCCAGAAGATGATGCGGCGTTTGGTGATGACCGGGTTCACGCCGGTTGCCCCGTGGCGCGGTGCGTGGCCATGCAGATGCCGCCGTTCATCACGATTCCCGCGTTCCCATCAGTCCGCGCGGACGCACGATCAGCATCAGCACCATCAACAGGTAAGGCATCACCGGCGCCGTCTGCGATATCGTGATCGACCACAGGCCTTTCAAGGATGAATCCGGCGAGACGCTCACGCCGATCTTCGCAAGCAAATCCAGCATCGAGTAGTCGAGTGCAACCGAGAAAGTCTGCAGCAGGCCGATGATCAGGGAAGCGATGAAAGCACCGGTAAGCGAGCCCATGCCGCCGAACACGACCACTACGAATACGATGCTGCCGACCGCCACCGCCATCCCCGGTTCGGTAATAAAGGCATTGCCGCCGATGACGCCGGCCAGCCCCGCCAGCGCCGCGCCGCCGGCAAAAACCAGCATGAATACCCGCGGCACGTCGTGGCCGAGCGCTTCCACCATGTCCGGGTGCGTAAGCGATGCCTGGATCACCAGGCCGATGCGGGTGCGGGTGAGCCCCAGGTACAGCGCCGCCAGCATGCCGACCGACACCAGCATCATGAAGCCGCGATAGGCCGGGTACTGGGTGGTGAACAACGTGAACAGAGTGAAATCGAGCTCGGTGGGAATGCGGTAATCAACCGGGGCACGCCCCCAGATGAGGTGCACGATCTCCTCGATGACGTAGGCCAGCCCGAAGGTGAACAGCAGTTCGGCCACGTGGCCGAACTTGTGCACCGTGCGCAGCCCGTAACGCTCGGTGAGCGCGCCGAGCGCGCCCACTATCAGAGGCGAAAGGAACAACGCCGGCCAGAACCCGAAATACAACCCAGTCTGATAGGCGAAGTAAGCGCCGAGCATGTAGAAACTGGCGTGCGCAAAATTGAGCACGCCCATCATGCTGAAGATCAGCGTCAACCCCGAGGACAGCATGAACAGCAGCAGCCCGTAAGACAGGCTGTTCAGCAGGGTGACGAGGAAAAATTCCATGGTTTAAACGGTAACGGGTGACAGGTGACCGGTCAACAAACCCTGCGCAAGGAAACACTATGGCCATTCGGTGTCGTGCCGGGTGCGTCCATGTGACTCCCGTTTTTCACCCGTCACTCGTCACCAGTCACTTGTCACGGACGTGCCATGCGGCACGTCGTGGGCATAACCGTATCCTTGCCTTCGATGCGCGCGTCGGTGCGGAATCCCAGCCCCGTCTTCTCGATGTCGAACTTCACTTCCTTGCCGTTGGCGCGAAACAGCGTGGAGATGTATAGCGGCTGGATCAACTGGTGGTTGTCGGCGCGAATGGTCACTTCGCCTGAGTCGTCCTCGAACTTGAGGTCTTCCATCGCCAGCGCCACTTTGGCCGAATCGGCGGTCTTGGCCTTTTCCATTCCCAAGACCAGCGCTTCGATCGAAGCGCGGACCGACGAGAAATAAAGGTCGTCCCTGACATCCGGGAAACGCGCGCGGTAGGCCACCGTGTGATCGGTCGCTCCCTTGCCGCCGATGTTGGCGTGCCAGATGGTGACCTGCTTGACGTGGCCGACACCGGCTTCGCCGATGGCGGTAACCACGCTGGCGGCACCGGCATAGTACGTGTAGTAATCCACCTTGAGCCCGGCGTCCTTGCCTGCCTTCACCAGCAGAGCAAGGTCATTACCCCAGTTGCCGGTTATCACGCTGTCGGTACCGGCGGCCTTGATTTTAGCGACGTAGGGCGAGAAGTCCTTCACTTTGCCGAGCGGGTGCAGGTCGTCGCCGACGATCTCGACATCCGGCCGCTTCGCGGTGAGCATCGCGCGGGCGGCCTTCGCCACCGCCTGGCCGAAGGAATAGTCCTGGTTGATCAAATACACCTTTTTGATGCCCTTCTGCGTGGCCATGTAGTTGGTCAGCGCCTGCATCTTCATGTCGACATCGGCATCGAAACGGAAATGCCAGAAAGTGCACTTGTCGTTGGTCAGTGCCGGATCCACCGCGGCGTAGTTCAGAAACACCACGCTCTTCTCCGGGTTGCGGGCATTGTGTTTGGCCACCCCGTCCGTCAGAGCCAGCGCGACGCTGGAACCATTGCCCTGTGCGATGTAGCGGATGCCCTGGTCGATTGCCTGCCGGAGAACTAGCAGCGCCTCCTGCGGATTGGTCTTGCTGTCGAATGGCACCATCTCGAACTTCATCCCGCCGAGCACGCCGCCGCGCGCATTCACGGCTTCCGTCGCAATCTGGTAGTGACGCAGCCCGATCTCGCCGACGTTCGCGAAGGGGCCACTGAGGCCTTCGATGAAGGCGATCTTGATGGTGTCCTGCGCCGACGCAGTAGCCGCCAGCGACGACATCACCATCCACATGAACGGGATCAGCGCGTACTTGGGTTTCATGGCTCGGTCTCCCTTAATTGACGCGCAGAATCAAACCGCCCCGCGACGAGCCGCCGGAAACTTCGAATGGAAACGTTTGCGGAATGGACACGGTCGTGGGCGTCATCTGATTTAGTTATCTGTATATGCGACGTACACTCAAGCTGCTCGCCGACCGGGTCGAGTGCAGCCATGGCTGCCATCTGCTTCGTTGCAGCGTGCAGATTCTAGTTGGAAAGCCGCGCCATTGTAAACCGAGCGAAGCCCCGGCAAACGGCTTCGCGACACGGTTTTTGCACCGCAGCGAGGGTTTGGCCGAGGCAACGGGGCAGTACTGAGCGCCAGGCGCAAACTGCTAGAATTCCGACACAAAAATGCAACTACGAGAGGAGCCCGCCATGCAAGGCCTGATGATGGATGTCCCGCTGCTGATTTCCTCTTTGATCGGGCACGCGGACCGCCACCACGGCGACACCGAAATCGTGTCGCGACTGGTGGAAGGCGGGATACACCGCTACAACTATCGCGAGGCGCATCGCCGGGCGCGCAAACTTGCCAACGCCCTCGGCGCGCTCGGG
>DASYUW010000209.1:0-7157 GCA_036000845.1 Burkholderiales bacterium | reverse complement strand
GAAGCCGTAGGGGTTGCCGATGGCGATCGCGAGCTGTCCAACGCGTATGCTCCGCGAAGTCCCGAACTGCACCGTGGGGAGCTTCGAGCCGGACACCCGCACCACCGCGAGATCGGTGTGCGGATCATCGCCGAGGATGTCCGCGTCCAGGCTCTGCCCGTCGCGCAGCGTGACCTCGACTTCGGACGCGCCGCTGACGACGTGGCTGTTGGTGAGGATCAACCCGTCCGGCGTGAACAGGAAGCCCGAGCCGCTGCCGCCGCTTTCGCCACGGTGCTGCGGGGGGTTGCGGTGCACGTCGATCTTCACTGCTGCCGGGCTGATCCTGTCCGCAGCCGATACCACGGCGTGCGAGTAGGCGTCCAGCAGACTGTCGTCTGCTAGAATCGGCGACGGTTTTGCCGCGCTCGAAGACGGGGAATCGTCGAGGTCTTCGACCAAAGTGAGTGCCGGTCTCATGAATTTCCTTTCCGGAAGGAAGCAATTTCGGCCTGATCACGATAACTGAGGCCGCAATTTGCCAGTTCAAGAGGGCTTCAACCCGGCTCGAAGAGGGGTTATGTCTAACGTCAGGATCGTCGCCTTCGCGGGAAGCCTGCGCAGCGGCTCGTTCAACAAGAAGCTGATCAGGATCGCCGCTGCCGGCGCGCGTGCCGCGGGCGCGGAAGTGACCGGGATCGATCTGCGCGATATCCCCATGCCGCTCTACGACGGCGACATCGAGCGCGAACACGGGCTGCCGCCGAACGCCAAGGTGTTCAAGCGCCTGCTGATCGAGCACCACGGATTCCTGATCAGTTCGCCCGAGTACAACAGCGCCATTTCCGGCGTTCTGAAAAACGCGATCGACTGGGCCTCGCGTCCGGAGCCGAACGAGCCGGCGTTGGTGGCGTTCAAGGGCAAGGTTGCCGGTCTGGTGTCTGCGTCCCCAGGCCATCTCGGCGGCATCCGCGGTCTGGCGGTGTTGCGCTCGATCCTTTCCAATATCGGCGTCATCGTGATTCCCACCCAGATGGCGATCAACCGCGCCAACGATGCGTTCGAGCCGGACGGCGCACTCAAGGATGAGCGCCAACAGGCCGCCGTCGAATCCGTCGGCGCCGAAGTCGTCGGCATTGCCGCGAAGCTGTTGGGGGTGATCGTTTGACAGCGGCGGCGGGCATCGTCTAAAGCAGTGCGCCGGCGGGGTCCTGCGCCTTGCCGTGGTGCACGTTCCGGCAAGGGCGTTCCCCGGAGATTCTTTCGGATCAGTTTTTTCTCTCCGGGCCAAGAGCTTAGCTGGCCTCTCTCAGGCGCGCTCGAATTGGCACAGCGGTTGCTGAACAGTCCCGGTAAACGGCGCGACCATGTCCTTCGATTCCTACTACAACGAGATGTACCTGGCGGACGGCGGCGTGCGCGGCCATTACCGGCCGCTCGCCGAATGGATTGCCGGGACGCCGGCCGAGCACATCCAGCAGATGCGCCAGGCCGCTCACCTGCTGTTCCACCGCGTCGGAATTACTTTCGCGGTGTATGGGGAGGAAGCCGGCGCCGAGCGGCTGATCCCGTTCGACATGCTGCCGCACATCATTCCCGCGGCGGAATGGCGCGACATCGCCAACGGCCTGCGCCAGCGCGCCAAGGCGCTGAACGCGTTCCTGCATGACATCTACCACGACCAGGAGATTCTCAAGGCCGGCAAGGTGCCCAGCGAGCGGGTGCTGGAAAACAAACAGTACCGGCCGGAAATGGCGGGCATCGATCTGCCCGGCGGCATCTACGCGCACGTAGCCGGGATCGACCTGGTGCGGGCCGGAGCCGGCGAATACTACGTGCTCGAGGACAACCTGCGCACCCCGTCCGGGGTGTCGTACATGATCGAAAACCGCAAGATGATGATGCGGTTGGTGCCCGAGTTGTTCGCGCGCCAGTCGATCGCGCCGGTCGAGCATTACCCCGACATGCTGTTGGAAAACCTGCGCAGCGTCGCGGCCAACGGCGTCGAGAATCCCACCGTGGTTCTGCTCACGCCGGGCCAGTTCAACAGCGCCTACTTCGAGCACGCCTTCCTGGCGCAGCAGATGGGCATCGAGCTGGTGGAAGGCGCGGACCTTTTCATCCGCGACGACACCGTATACATGCGCACCACCGCCGGGCCGCAGCGGGTGGACGTGATCTACCGCCGCATCGACGACGACTTCATCGATCCACAGGCGTTCCGTCCCGATTCCATGCTCGGCGTGCCCGGGCTGGTGAACGCGTATCGCAAGGGCAGGGTGACGCTCGCCAACGCGATCGGCACCGGTGTGGCCGACGACAAGTCCATCTATCCCTACGTCCCGGAGATGATCCGCTTTTATCTCGGCGAGGAACCGCTGCTCAACAACGTGCCGACCTACCAATTGCGCCTCCAGCCGGATCTCGCTTACGTGCTCGAACACCTCGCCGAACTGGTGGTGAAGGAAGTGCACGGCTCGGGCGGCTACGGCATGCTGATTGGGCCGGCCTCGACCGAGCGCGAGCGCGAGGCGTATCGCCAGCGCATTCTCGACGCGCCCGACAAGTTCATCGCGCAGCCGACGTTGTCGCTTTCGACCTGCCCGATTTTCGTCGATCAGGGGATTGCCCCGCGGCACATCGATCTGCGCCCCTTCGTGCTCTCTGGAAAGGACGTGATGATGGTTCCTGGCGGACTCACGCGGGTGGCGTTGCGCGAGGGTTCGCTGGTGGTGAATTCCTCGCAGGGCGGCGGCACCAAAGACACATGGATAGTCGAGAACTAGGCGCGAGGCACGAGGCGCGAGGCACGAGCGCTGCACAGCCTTATGCCAGCCATACGCGCATTGGGTTTACCCGGTTCCTGTTGCTGTCCGCCACTGGGTGCTTCTTGCTTGTTGCTTGTCGCTTGTCGCATTTCCCTCTCGCCTCGCGCCTCACGCCTCGCGCCTCGCTTCGCCCATGCTGAGCCGCACCGCTTCGACTCTTTACTGGATGGCCCGCTACGTCGAGCGTGCGGAGAACACCGCGCGCATCCTCGACGTGACCTATCGCATGTCGCTGCTGCCGAAGTCGGCGAAGTTCTCGGACCAGGAGTGGTTCGCGCCGCTGAACATCACCGGCACGCTGTACCCCTTCTCCGGGCGTTACAGCACGGTCACAGCCAAGGACGTCATGTATTTCATGGCGCTCGACCCGAACAATCCGTCGTCGATTTTTTCCTGCGCCAAGACGGCGCGCGAGAGCGCTCGCGCAGTGCGCGGCAACATCACCTCGGAGATGTGGGAGGTGATCAATTCGACTTGGCTGGAGCTTCAGCACGTCACCGAGGCGCGGCTTTCCGGCGAACGGGCGCTGGCGTTCTTCGACTGGGTCAAGGATCGATCACACCTGTTTCGCGGCGTCACGGTGGGCACCGCGCTCAAGGACGGGGCGTTCCACTTCAACCGCCTGGGCACATTCCTGGAGCGGGCCGACAACACTGCGCGCATCCTCGACGTGAAGTACCACGTGCTGCTGCCTTCGGTGGAGGACGTCGGCGGCGCAGTGGATTACTACCAGTGGGCGGCGGTACTGCGTTCGGTTTCCTCCTTTGAGGCCTACCGCAAGGTCTATCGCGATGTCATCACGCCGGTCAAGGTGGCGGAACTGCTGATCCTGCGCCACGACATGCCGCGTTCGCTGCATGCGTGCATGGACGAAGCCTATGAAATCTTCCAGATGATCGCGACGCGGTACTCCGGCGAAGCATTGCGGCGCGCCGGTGAGTTGCATGCCGCGCTGCACTTCGGGCGCATGGACGTCATCTTCGATTACGGGTTGCACGAATACCTCACCGATTTTCTGGGCCGCCTCACCGAACTCGGCAGTGAGGTGGACCGCAGCTTCTTCAATGTGGCTTACGCGTGAGCGGCGCCGGCCGGCGCTGAGGTATCATGAAAATCCCTGCCGCCTGACGGATATTTCATGACCTACTGCGTTGCACTGAAGCTCGACTCCGGGATGCTGTTTGCGTCCGACTCGCGCACCAATGCCGGGGTGGACCACATCGCCACCTTCAGCAAGCTGAAGGTCTACGAGCAGAAGGACGAGCGCGTGCTGGTCATCCTTTCCTCCGGGAATCTCGCCGTGACCCAGGGGGTGATGAACATCCTCGACCGACACAAGAATGCCGAGCCCGGGAAAGACACGATCTGGAACGTCGGCAGCCTCTACGATGTCGCCACGCTGGTGGGCGACGCGCTGCGCGACGTGCAGAAGCGCGACGGACCGTATCTTGCGCAGAACAACATCGACTACAACGCCACCCTTCTGCTGGGCGGCCAGATCAACGGCGAGGAACCGCGGCTTTTCAACATCTACGCGGCGGGCAACTTTATCGAGGCCAGCGTCGACACCATTTACTTCCAGGTCGGCGAAAGCAAGTACGGCAAGCCGATCCTGGACCGCGTGCTGACCAGTTCCACGCCTTACCAGGAAGCGGCGAAATGCGCGCTGATCTCGTTTGACTCGACCATCCGCAGCAATATTTCCGTCGGCATGCCGATCGATCTGCTGTGGTACCCGCGCGACTCTTTCCGCGCCGGAGTGCAGAAGCGCATCGAAGAGGGCGATCCCTACTTCACCATGATCCGTCAGAGCTGGGGCAGCGGCTTGCGGCGCGTCTTCACCGAACTTCCCAATCCGGATTGGCTGTCGTAATGAATTCAGGGGCGAGGGGCGAGGGACGAGGGCCGAGCTTCAATCCGTTACTAATCTCTCGTCCCTCGTCCCTCGCCCCTCGTCCCTTTTTCGGCAGTCACCGTATTTCATGACGATACGTGTCGCACTCACGCACGAAACCCGTTATCGATTCGACCGCCCGGTCAATCTGTCCCCGCACGAGATCCGCCTGCGTCCGGCGCCGCATTGCCGCACGCCGATCAACAGTTATTCGCTGAAGGTCGCGCCCGCGAAGCACTTCATCAACTGGCAGCAGGATCCGTTCGGCAACTGGCTGGCGCGCGTGGTGTTCCCGGAGAAGAGCGCCGAGCTGAAGATCGTCGTGGACCTGGTGGCCGACATGACGGTCATCAATCCCTTCGACTTCTTCGTCGAGAGTTACGCCGAGAAGTACCCCTTCGAGTATTCCGATCAGCTGAAAGTCGAACTGCGGCCCTTTCTCGAGACCGAGCCGCTCGGGCCGCTGCTTTCGGACTGGATGGCGGCGTTCAGGCAGGAAGTGCTGCGCCAGCCGCTGGCCATAGTGGACCTGCTGGTGGCCGCGAACACGCACCTGCAGCGCGACATCGCCTACATCGTGCGGCTCGAGCCGGGCATCCAGGCCTGCGAGGAGACGCTCGGGCTGCGCCGGGGTTCGTGCCGCGATTCCGGCTGGCTGTTGGTGCAGATTTTCAGGCATCTCGGTCTCGCGGCGCGCTTCGCTTCCGGCTATCTGATCCAGCTCACGGCCGATGTCAAAGCGCTGGACGGGCCGAGCGGACCGGAGAAGGACTTCACCGACCTTCACGCGTGGACCGAGGTCTACATTCCCGGGGCCGGCTGGGTGGGGTTGGATCCGACCTCCGGGCTGTTTGCCGGCGAGGGCCACATCCCGCTCGCTTGCACCGCGTTGCCGTCGAGCGCGGCGCCGGTGACCGGCTTCACCGACGTGGCCGAAGTGCAGTTCGGCTTCCATATGGAAGTCCGGCGCATCCACGAAGACCCGCGCGTGACCAAGCCGTATACCGGCCAGCAATGGGCTGACATCGAGGCGCTGGCACGCAAGGTGGACGGCCAGCTCGCGGCGTGGGACGTGCGGCTTACCATGGGAGGCGAGCCGACTTTCGTCTCGATCGACGACATGGACGGCGCGGAATGGAACGCGGCGGCGCTGGGCGAGAAGAAGCGCGCACTCGCGGGCGCGTTGCTGGCTCGCCTCAAAGACAAATTTTCCTCCGGCGGGTTGCTGCACTACGGCCAGGGCAAGTGGTATCCGGGGGAGGCGTTGCCGCGCTGGGCGTTGAGCTGCTTCTGGCGCGGCGATAGCAAGCCATTGTGGAAAGATCCGGCGCTGCTCGCCGGGGACGGTAAGGACTTCGGATTCGGGCCGAAGGAGGCGGGCCGCTTCGCGCTCGCGCTTACCGAAAGACTCGGCCTGCATGCCGACTACGTGATCCTCGCTTACGAGGACGTCTGGCAGACCGTGCAGCAGGAGCAGAAGCTGCCGGTCAACATCGATCCGCTGGATCTGAATATCGTCGATTCGCTCGACAGGAAACGCCTGGCGCGGCTGCTCGATCGCGAACTCGGCAAGGAGGCCGGTTACGTATTGCCGCTGAAGCCTGCGCAGCGGCCGCGAGCGCAACAGGCAGCGGCGTGGTTGTCCAGTCCCTGGCCGCTCAAGCGCGAGCACTTGTATCTGCTTGCCGGAGATTCTCCGATAGGCCTGCGGCTGCCGCTGGATTCGCTGCCTTGGATCGCGCCGAAGGATGTCGATCCGCGCCACGTTCGTGACCCGTTCGAAGAGCGCGAGGAATTGCACGAACCGGCAGGCGAAATCGCGGTGAAGGCAAAGAAGCCCAAACCCCTGAAACTCGAGGTCGGCAAGTCGGCGATCGAGATTATTCATACTGCGCTGTGCGTGCAGGCAAGGGAAGGGCGGCTGCACGTGTTCTTCCCGCCGCTGTCAGTGGTCGAAGACTGGATCGACCTGGTCGCGGCGGTCGAGGCGACTGCGGCCGCACTGAACATGCCGGTCGTTCTGGAAGGTTATGCGCCGCCGTTCGATCCGCGCATCCGGCGCTTCGCGGTCACGCCCGACCCCGGCGTGATCGAAGTCAACATCCATCCTGCCGGGACCTGGGACGAACTCAGCACCAATACCCGGGTGTTGTACGAGCAGGCGCGGCTGACCCGGCTCGGCACCGAGAAATTCATGCTCGACGGCCGGCACACCGGCACCGGCGGCGGCAACCACGTCACCATCGGCGGGCTCACCCCGGCGGACAGCCCGCTGTTGCGGCGACCGGACCTGCTGCGCAGCCTGATCACTTACTGGCAGAACCATCCGGCGCTGTCGTATCTGTTCTCGGGCATGTTCATCGGTCCGACCAGCCAGGCGCCGCGGGTGGACGAAGCGCGCGACGACAATCTCTACGAACTGGAGATCGCCTTCCAGCAGATGGAGAGAAAAGCCA
>DASYUW010000208.1:0-8606 GCA_036000845.1 Burkholderiales bacterium | reverse complement strand
GGGAGAAGGGTTGGGGATGAGGGAAACGCAGGAAGGTGGTTCGATCTGATCTGACATTCCTCGATCGATTAAATCTCAATTACTACAGATGAACCAATGGACGGTTTTTACCCGAACCCATTTTCTTGCTCTTGCCTTTCCTCCGTGTTCTCTGTGTCCTCCGTGGTAAGCGTCTTGTTCTTAGAGTGCTTTGCGGTTTTCCTTTGCGACGGAATTGTCGTAGCCTGCCGGTATTGCCGGTTGATCCGTTTAATTATTATTTCTCCGCCCGCTGTCGGATGAATAACCGCTAAGGCCGGGCGATAAGGAATTTGGGGCGCCCAAGGAATATCCGCGATGCCACCCGAGACCCGATACGCCAAGAGTGGTGATGTCAACATCGCTTATCAAGTCGCGGGTAAAGGGCCACCCGACCTCGTGCTTGTCCCAGGCTGGGTGTCGAACATCGATGTGTTCTGGGAGCAGCCTGCTTTTGCCCGGTTTCTCACGCGCCTCGCCTCCTTTTCACGCCTCATTCTGTTCGACAAACGGGGCACGGGACTGTCCGACCGGGTCGCCGACATGCCCAGCCTCGAGGTACGCATGGACGATGTCCGTGCCGTAATGGACGGTGTGGGATCTGAGCGCGCCGCACTCTTTGGATACTCTGAAGGGGGCCCGATGTGCGCGCTGTTCGCCGGGACGTACCCGACGCGCACAGCGGCACTAATCATGGCCGGATCTTACGCGCGCAAGACGGCAGCGCCCGACTACCCTTGGGGCCCGACCCGAGAGCAATTCCACGCGTCTATCGATCAGGCCGAGCACGACTGGGGCGGGCCGGTCAGGATCGATGAGTTGTGCCCCAGTATGGCGGCCGACGAGCGTTTTCGCCAGTGGTGGGGACACCTCCTCCGGGCGAGCGCGAGTCCCGCAGCGGCCGCCATCCTGCAGCGAATGAACGCTCAGATTGATATCCGGCACGTGCTACCGGCGATCCACGTCCCGACGCTGATTCTGCACAGTGTGAACGATCGGACCGTCGACGTCGGTGCGGGCAGATATCTGGCTGAGCGAATTTCTGGTGCAAAGCTGGTCGAGTTGCAGGGCGCGGATCATGTGCCTTATCTGAGCGACGCCGATGCTATCGTCGACGAGATCGAGGAGTTCCTCACCGGTGTTCGCCATAGCCTGGAAACCGACCGTATTCTGGCCACCGTGCTCTTCACTGACATCGTGGACGCTACCGAGCGAGCTGCAACCCTCGGCGACCGCCGCTGGCACGACCTTCTCGATAGCCACCATGCGTTGGTGCGTCGTGAACTGGTGCGCTTTCGCGGCCGGGAAATCGACACTGCCGGCGACGGCTTCTTCGCCACGTTCGATGGTCCCGCCCGCGCGGTGCGCTGCGCCTGTGCAATTTCCGATGCAGTGCGCTCGCTCGGGATCGAGATTCGCGCCGGTCTTCATACGGGTGAGTGCGAAGTGATGGGCGACAAGGTCGGCGGAATTGCCGTTCACATCGGCGCCCGCATCGCAGCACACGCCAACGCGGGTGAGGTCCTGGTTTCGAATACCGTGAAGGATCTTATCGCGGGCTCGGGACTATCATTCCGCGATCAGAATGTCCAACGGCTGAAAGGCGTCCCGGGCGACTGGCGCCTTTTCGCGGTCCAGCATTAAGCAATGCACTTCGTGACGCGAAGGAGATGGCGTGCTCCCGCAACTGGACAGTTACGAAGCGATTTGCCGGCGGTTCGAGTGGGCCGTCCCCGAGTTCTTCAACATCGGTATGGACGTCTGCGACAAGTGGGCGGACGACCCGCACCGGCTGGCGCTGATCCACGAGACCCGTGATGGCCGGACGGTCCGCTACACTTTTGCCGACATCAGGAGACTTTCCAATCAGGCCGCCAATCTGTTTGCCGCCAGGGGCATCCAGGCGGGAGACCGGATCGGCATCCTTCTTCCCCAGGAACCAGAAACGGCGGTCGCGCATATAGCCGCTTACAAGACTGGCGCGATCGCGGTACCGTTGTTCACGTTGTTCGGTTTCGATGCGCTCCAGTTCCGGCTGAACGACTGCGGAGCGAAACTACTGGTCACCGATACCACCGGCATGGCAAAGATCACCACGATCATGTCCGCGCTTCCGCAATTGCAATCGGTATTCTGCATCGACGGTGAACCGCCCGGCACCGAGAATTTCGGCGAAGCGCTGCGTGGATTCCAGGACCGGTTCGCTGCGCACCGGACCCGCGCCGACGATCCCGCGCTCATCATCTACACCTCGGGCACCACCGGCAAGCCCAAGGGCGCGCTGCATGCGCACCGCACTTTGCTCGGACATCTGCCCGGAGTGGAGATGTCGCATAATCTGCTGCCGCGGCAGGATGACCTGATGTGGACGCCGGCCGACTGGGCGTGGATAGGCGGGCTGTTGGACCTGCTGTTCGCCGCCTGGCATCACGGCATCCCGGTTGTGGCCCACCGCTTCGAGAAATTCCACCCCGAGGCGGCGTTCGAGCTGATGGCGAAACACAAGGTGCGTAATGCATTTCTGCCGCCGACCGCGCTGAAGATGATGCGCTCGGTGCCTCGTGCGAAGGCGCGCTGGAATCTCGAGCTGCGTTCCATCGCCAGCGGCGGTGAATCGCTGGGAGCGGAGCTGCTGCAATGGGGGCATGAGACTTTCGGATTGGCCATCAACGAGTTCTACGGGCAGACCGAGTGCAACATGGTGCTGTCTTCATGCGCAGCTCTTTTTGCCGCGAAGCCGGGTGCCATCGGCAAGGCCGCACCCGGCCATCAGGTGGAGATCGTCGATGACTCCGGCCGCCCGCTTCCGGCCGGCGAGCAGGGCCATATCGCCATACAGCGTCCCGACCCGGTGATGTTCCTGGGTTATTGGAACAATCCGCAGGCTACTCAGGAAAAATTCGCGGGCGAATACCTGCTGACCGGCGATACCGGACGCCGCGACGCGCAAGGCTACTTCGAGTTTGTCGGCAGGAACGACGACGTGATCACCAGCGCCGGCTACCGGATCGGGCCGGGACCGATCGAAGACTGCCTGCTTGGCCATCCCGCGGTGCGGCTGGCGGCGGTGATCGGCGTGCCCGACCCGGAGCGCACCGAAGTCGTAAAGGCGTTCCTGGTCCTGAAAGACGGTTGGAGCCCGAGCGAGGAGCTGACTCGCGAGATCCAGAACCATGTGAAGGTGAGACTCGCGGCCCACGAATATCCGCGCCAGATCCGCTATGTCGAAGCGCTGCCGCTGACCAGCACCGGCAAGATCATCCGCCGCGAGTTGCGCAGCCTCAAGGACTGACGGTGCACATCCGGCATCGATGCAGTAACCTGTCGGTCCCCTGAACCAGAATTGGAAACGTAACCACCAAGGCACCAAGACACCAAGGAATGCAAATGGGAACATGGAAATCTTGTCAGTTTTTCTTGGTGCCTTTGTGTCTTGGTGGTAAGACTTGATTCGGTCATCGCGTTTTTCAACAGCCTGCTAACAGAGCCCGATGCAAGACCAGACCATCCTCGAAACCCGGCAGCTTTCCAGGGAGTTCAGCGGTTTCGTCGCCGTGAACAACGTTAACCTCAAAGTCCGGCAGGGCAGCATTCATGGACTGATCGGCCCCAATGGCGCGGGCAAGACCACGGTGTTCAACCTGCTCACCAAGTTCCTGCTGCCGACCTCCGGCACCATCCATTACCGCGGTGAGGACATTACCCGCGATCATCCCGCGCGGGTAGCGCGACGCGGCCTGGTGCGCTCCTTCCAGATTTCCTCGACCTTCCCCCACATGACCGTGCTCGAGAATGTGCGGGTGGCGCTCCAGCGCAAGCTGGAAAATTCTTTTCAGTTCTGGCGTTCGCAACGTTCGCTTGCACAACTCGATGAGCGCGCGATGGAGATCCTCACCGGTGTCGAACTCGCCGAACACGCGCAACTCCAGGCCACCGAACTCCCTTACGGGCGCAAACGCGCGCTGGAGTTCGCCACCACGCTGGCGCTGGATCCGGAACTGATGCTGCTCGACGAACCGACGCAGGGGATGGCGCACGAGGACGTGGGGCGCGTCGTCGGGCTGATTCGGAAAGTGGCCTCCGGGCGCACCATCCTGATGGTCGAGCACAATTTGAGTGTCGTGGAGGATCTGTGCGACACCATCACGGTGTTGCAACGGGGTGCGGTGCTTGCCGAGGGAACGTACCGGGAAGTGTCTGCCAATCCTCAGGTGCTGGAAGCCTACGTCGGGGTCGCCGATGAATGACGGCGCTCCAATCCTTGAGGTCGCCGACCTGCACGCCTGGTACGGCGAGTCGCACGTCCTGCACGGAATGCAGTTCGCCGTGCACCGCGGCGAGCTGGTCACGTTGCTCGGCCGCAACGGCGCAGGGCGTACGACCACGTTGCGTGCGATTCTCGGACTTACGGGAAGGCGCAGCGGCTCGATCCTGGTGCGGGGGCGGCAGGCAATCGCCCTGGCGACGCATCGCGTCGCGCGGCTGGGCATCGGCTATTGCCCGGAAGAGCGCGGCATCTTTGCTAGCCTCTCGACCGAGGAAAACCTGCGGCTCCCGCCGCGGATCGGCCCCGGCGGCATGAGCGTCGAAGAGATCTATGCCCTGTTCCCGAATCTGCACGAACGCAGGAAAAGTCCCGGAAGCCGTCTTTCCGGTGGCGAGCAGCAGATGCTGGCGCTGGCGCGGATCTTGCGCACGGGCGCTGATCTGCTGCTGCTGGACGAGATCACCGAGGGGCTGGCGCCGGTTCTGGTCAAGATGCTGGGCCGCGCGGTCCGGAGCCTCAAGGAGAAGGGCTACACGATTATCATGGTGGAACAGAATTTCCGTTTCGCCGCGCCGCTCGCAGACCGGCATTACGTGGTCGAGCTTGGGCGCGTCGTGGAAACGGTCAACAAAAGTGAGTTGGACGCCCGGCTCGATCTTCTGCACGAGTACCTCGGCGTCTGACCGGTTCTTAAATAATATTGGGAGAGAAGAAAATGAAGCGAGGAAAAATCTGCGCCCTGTCCTGCGCAGCGGCGCTGGTACTGATAGCGGGCTGCAAGGACGCCGGCGAGAGCGGTGGCAAGATCACCGGTGACGTGGTTCGCATCGGCGTGCTTACCGATCTGTCCGGGCTGTACTCGGATGTCGGCGGGCAGGGATCGGTGGTCGCGGCCAACATGGCCGCCGAGGACTTCGGCGGCACGGTGCTCGGCAAGAAAATCGACGTGGTTTCCGTCGATCACCAGAACAAGGCCGACGTGGCGGCGCAGAAGGTGCGCGAGTGGATCGACCGCGGAGGCGTGGACATGATCACCGATGCACTCAATTCCGCGGTGGCGCTGGCGACTTCGAAAGTCGTTGCCGATAAGAAGAAGATCCTGATGGATACCGGTGCCGCCTCGACCCGGCTGACCAATGAGGACTGCACTCCGTACACCATCCATCACACCTATGACACCTATGCGCTTGCGAACGGCACCGGGCGCGCGGTGGTGAAGCAGGGCGGGGATACCTGGTTCTTTCTCACAGCCGACTATGCCTTTGGCCATTCGCTCGAGCAGGACACCATGAATGTGGTGAAGGAAACCGGCGGCAAGGTGCTGGGCGCGGTACGGCACCCGTTGTCCGCGTCCGACTTTTCTTCCTTCCTGCTGCAGGCGCAGGCGTCGAAAGCCAAGATCATCGGGCTGGCGAATGCGGGCGGCGACACCATCAATTCCATCAAGGCGGCAAACGAGTTCGGCTTGACCAAGACCCAGAACCTCGCCGGGCTGCTGGTATTCGTCAGCGACATCCACAGCCTCGGCCTGCAGGCCACTCAGGGAATGTACGTCACCGAAGCCTGGTACTGGGACCTCAACGACCAGACGCGTGCGTGGAGCAAGCGTTTCTTCGAGAAGACCCAGAAAATGCCGACCATGATTCACGCCGGAGTGTATTCGGCGACGACCATGTACCTCAACGCGGTCAAGGCCACCGGCACCGACGATGCAGATGCCGTCATGGCGTGGATGAGAGCCAACAAGCACAGCGACATGTTCGGCTCGGACATGACGCTTCGCCTGGACGGCCGTCTTGTGCACGACATGTATCTGTTCCAGGTCAAGAAGCCCTCCGAGTCGAAGGGGCCGTGGGACTACTACCACGTGCGCGAGAAGATTGCGGCCGACCATGCATTTCAGCCAATCTCGCTGTCGCGCTGTCCATTGATCAGCCGATAGGGAGGGCAAAGTGCCGGTCGTGCGCTCGAAGAACTATAAATGACGGAGATTTTCGGCGTATCGATCGATGCCTTGTTCGGCCAGCTTCTGCTGGGGCTGGTCAACGGCTCGTTCTACGCGATGCTGAGCCTCGGGCTCGCGGTCATTTTCGGCCTGCTCAACATCATCAATTTCGCTCATGGCGCCCTCTACATGATGGGCGCGTACGCCGCATGGATCGGGTTGACCTATTTCGGCGTCGGTTATTGGTCCAGCCTGCTGCTGGCGCCGCTGATCGTCGGCGCCTTCGGAATGGTGATCGAACGCGCGCTGCTGCAGTGGCTGTACAAGCTGGATCACCTCTACGGCCTACTGCTTACTTTCGGCGTCGCGCTGATCATCGAAGGCATCTACCGGCATTTTTTCGGCGTCTCGGGCCAGCCTTATCCAGTGCCGGAACTCCTGGCCGGCTCCACCGATCTCGGCTTCATGGTGCTGCCCAATTATCGCGCGTGGGTGGTGGTGGCTTCGGCTGCGGTGTGCCTCGCAACCTGGTTGGTGATCGAGCGCACCCGGCTCGGCGCCCACCTGCGCGCGGGCACCGAGAACCCGAAACTGGTGCAAGCCTTCGGCATCAACGTGCCGCTGATGGTGACGCTGACCTACGGCTTCGGCGTGGCGCTGGCGGCCTTTGCCGGCGTGCTGGCTGCGCCGGTGATCCAGGTGAGTCCGTTGATGGGCTCGAATCTGATCATCGTCGTGTTCGCGGTGGTGGTCATCGGCGGGATGGGTTCGATCCTCGGCTCGATTGCCACCGGCCTGGGGCTGGGTGTGATCGAAGGCTTTACCAAGGTGTTCTATCCCGAAGCTTCGTCCACCGTGGTATTCGTCATCATGGCGATCGTCCTCATGATACGGCCGGCCGGTCTGTTCGGGCGCGAGAAGTGAGCGTATGACGCGAACTCACATTACCTTTCTGGTTCTCCTGGCTGCGCTGCTGGCGGCGCCGTTCGCCGTTTATCCGGTGCTGATGATGAAGGTGCTGTGCTTTGCGTTGTTCGCCTGCGCCTTCAATCTGTTGCTCGGATTCACAGGATTGCTGTCTTTCGGCCACGCCGCATTCTTCGGCACCGCGGCCTATGCAACCGGTTATGCCATGACGCACCTGCCGGTGACGCCGGAGGCGGGCTTGATACTCGGCACGCTGGCTGCGGCTGCGCTCGGCGTCGTGTTCGGCGGGCTGGCGATTCGCCGGCAGGGCATCTACTTCGCGATGATCACGCTGGCTCTCGCGCAAATGGTTTACTTCTTCTGCCTTCAGGCGCCGTTCACCGGCGGGGAGGATGGGCTGCAGGGAGTGGCGCGCGGGGCGCTGTTCGGGCTGCTGAACCTCGGCAACGATCTGGTGATGTACTACTTCGTGCTCGCCGTCTTCGTGGCCGGATTCCTCGTCATCTATCGCACCATCCATTCGCCCTTCGGCCAGATACTCAAGGCGATTCGCGAGAACGAGCCGCGGGCGTTGTCGCTTGGGTACGACGTGGACCGCTACAAGCTGGTCGCCTTTGTGCTTTCGGCAGCGCTCGCCGGACTTGCCGGCGCGACCAAGACCCTGGTGCTCGGCTTTGCCACGCTCACCGATGTGCATTGGGGAACCTCGGGAGAGGTGGTGCTGATGACGCTGGTCGGCGGCGTAGGTACGGTGCTGGGTCCGATCGCCGGCGCCATCATCATTGTGGTGCTGCAGAACGAACTCGCGGACAAAGTCGGCTCGTGGGTCACGGTCATCATGGGCGCGATCTTCGTTGCCACCGTTCTGGCGTTCCGGCGCGGCGTCGTCGGCGAGATCGCAGCGCGGCTCGGCAACAAATAGCACGAGCAGCCGGGCGGTGTGCTTGACGGGCTGCCGGCCCGTCCTCCATAGTTGATCTGCAGTTTGTTCCAGTCTCGCATCCGTCCATCCCGGGGGGAGGGGAATCGTGAGTGCGTGTTGGCTGGGCAGCAGAAAGTCCGTCGTCCTCACTCTGGTCATGCTTGTCGTGGCCAATGTCCTCGTTTTGTCCCGCATCGCCCATCCTGCCGAAAAGATCGTGCGGATCGGTTTTGTCAGTCCGGAATCGCAGGCCACTGACATTAGAGCCGTACTGGTGTTCTGGCAGCGTATGCGCGAATTGGGCTGGGTGGAAGGTCAAAACCTAATCGTTGAACGCCGCTGGGTAGAGGGACGTACCGATCGGCTCCCTGGGATCATGGCGGACTTGATCGGGCGAGGCGCGGACATACTTGTTGCCGGTGGAACGCCTGCGGTCGTGGCCGCCGCGCGCGCAACCAAGACCGTTCCGGTGGTCAGCATGGGCATGGGGGATCCGGTGGGCAATGGATTGGCTGCCAGCCTGGCGC
>DASYUW010000207.1:0-3328 GCA_036000845.1 Burkholderiales bacterium | reverse complement strand
ACGGGATCGGCACCAAGATCGGCGAAGGAACAGAAAAACCGGGCATGGAGCAGCCGCTTTACTACTGGGTGCCGTCGATCGCCCCGTCCGGGATGACGTTCTACACCGGCGAGCGCTTCCCCAAGTGGCGCGGCAACCTGTTCGTCGGCTCACTGAAGTTCCAGTTGCTGGCCAGGCTCGAACTGGACGGCGAGAAGATCGTCAAGGAAGAACGGCTGATCCAGGGCGAACTCGGCCGCATCCGCGATGTGCGCACCGGCCCCGACGGCTATATCTATCTGCTGACCGACGCGCCTGACGGTGTGCTCGCGCGGATCGAACCGGCAAACTGAAATCGGACAGCCGGACGATGGACGGGATCAGGAGCGTTGACGCGGAGGAAAAGCAAGAAAGGGCACAGAGAAGTACGAAACGGAACATTGTGTGCGGGATGGCACACGTGGACGCGGTTGCAGGCGGACTGACTGATTACCGAAACTTCCACCGGACCTGACTTCGGACGCCACCTGAATTTTAGTCCACGCAGTTCTTTGCGTTTCTTTGCGTACTTTGCGCCTTTGCGTTGAGGTTGAGAGGTTCACGCATTCTGCACGCGATGTTAGCCGGCCGATGGCCGGCATCAAGAGCGTTGACGCAAAGGCCACAAAGAAAAAGAAAAGGACGCGAAGGAGGACATAGGCTTCCTTTGACCTCCCACCTTTTCTCTTTCCTCTTTCCTCTTGCCACGTCCTGGGCAGTGCGCACCGAGCACTTGCCCTTCTTCATCCTTCATCCTTCATCCTTCATCCTTGCTCCTTGCTCCTTGCTCCTAGCCCTCACTCCCCTTGGGCAGCGCGAGACCGCCGGCGTAGCGCTTCTCCCAGAGCTCGTGGCCGTGCGCAAAATCATTCTTTCCGGACTTGTCCACGCCGCGCATCAGCCATAGCGGCTGATCGAAGATGTTGAACGGGCTGTTGTCCTTCCTCCGCGCAACCAGCGAGCGGTCATAGTGCGACGCCGCCGGCATGTAACGCAGGATCAGGGCAGCGCGCCGCTGCCCCGAGGTGTTGGCAAGCGAGCCGTGAATCATGCGTACGTCGTGCAACGACATCTCGCCGGCTTCGAGTTCGACGTTCACGGCCGCAGACTCGTCGAACTGATCGCGATCGAGTTCCAGATTCAACACCAGGTTCTCGCGATTGGCCTGGTGGTGCCGGTACAGTTCCTGGCGTTTGTGCGACCCAGGAATGAAACGCATGCACCCGTTCACCGTCGACACCGGGTCGATGGCGATCCACACCGAACAGGTCGCCAGCGGGCGCATCGGCCAGTACTCGCCGTCCTGGTGCCAGGGAACCTCGCGGCCGTTGCGCGGCGGCTTGCACAGCACGCGAGTGATCCACAGGACAATGTCCGGCCCCAGCACTTGCTCGACCATGTCCAGGATCGGCGCATGGCGCGCCGTTTCCATGAAGGGATTCAAGCGCGCACCCTCGGCTGGCGGAATCATGTGCGGATTGGCGAGGTCCTCCTGCGCCACGTCGGTATAGGTGGCCAGTAACCGGTCGATACCCTTCCTCAGCCGATCCAGCAGCTGCGCCGGCAGGCGATACCTCGGGAACACATATCCCTGTTCCTTATAGTGACGCAGTTCGTCCTCGCTCAGAATGGCTTTCATTGTTCACTTGACCCCGTATTTCGCCCGGTAGTGCTGCTTGAGCACCTTGCGCGTCTGCACGTTGATTTGCGGGTTTTGCGGCTTTGCCGGCCGTGACCTTGCCGCCGGACGTTGCGCCGATTTCCTGCTTGCCTGCTTCATGATCTGCGTCAGCTTCCTTTGCCTCCCGTAGTCACCTGCGGTTTCCTTACTCTTTACTCTCTCTTCGCTTCCCTTTCCGCTTCTTCCTCGCGCTTGGCGTAATCGATCGGCGGTTCGTGCAGCCGCTGCCGGCGGCTCTTCTCCAGCCCTTTTACCACCGCGACGATCGCCTCGTTGTAGGGTACCGCGATCCCGAGCGCCCTGGCCTCGCGCACCAGCGCCCCGTTGAGCGCGTCGATCTCGGTGCGGCGGCCCTGTTCGACGTGCTGCATCATCGAGGGCCGATTGTAGCGCACCCGGCAGTGCTCCTTGATCTTCTTGCGTGGATCGGACTCGGAAATGCGGACGCCTTTGCGCTCGACCACCAAGAGGATCTCGTCGATTATGCGATCCTGCAGCGCGTTCACTTCCTGCGTGCGGTACATCTCGCCGCTGCGCAGCCCGGTGACCGCGGTGAGTGGATTGATCGCGCAGTTGAGCACGAACTTGCCCCAGATGTACGCCATCGGGTCCGGGATGACGGTGGTTTCGAGTTCGGCCTTGTTCAGCATCCGCGCCACTTCCGCGATCCGTTTGGTGTTGCGGCCGTCCAACTCGCCGATCGAAGTCATTCCGGCGTTGGTGTACTGCGCGCGCCCGGGCTCCGGATTGGCGGCGCTGTTCATGCTCACGCCCGCGATGACGCGCGCTTCCCCCAGTTCCGCGATCAGCGCTTCGACGTTGCCGATGCCGTTTTGCAGCGTCAGCGTGAAACCGTCCGGCTTAAGCACTTGAGCGGCGGTGCGCGCCGCCTCCCTGGTGGCATTGGCATCGGTGAAAATGATGACGAAGTCCGCCGGGGGCAGGCCGGCGTGGCCGGTTTGCGCCGGCAGGCGGATGACGTGCCGGCCGCGCACCCCCTCGATCGTCAGCCCTTCGCGCACGATGACGCCGACGTGGTCCGCGCGCGGGTCGATCAGCGTGACGTCGTAGCCCGCCCGCTTTAGCAGCCCGCCGTACACCGATCCCATCGCCCCTGCCCCGATCATGTAAGTACGCATGCACCCCTCCGAACCTGTTTTTTTTCATCTGCTACCGTAGCCGCAGCGCATGATAAGCCAAGATCCGGTAATCCGCTGCGTGGCCCCCTGCAGCGGTCGCAACATGCAGTGAAGATGATAGAGTTGTGGCAATCGCAGGCGTGGCGGATTTTTTCCAGCCGGGGACCCGCGTGATAACGACAATCTGGAGGAGACGCAAATGCGCTTTGCCAAGGGAGTTCTGTTTACGCTGCTTGCGGGCTTGCTGGCCTCGCAACCGCTGCTCGCGGTCGATGCGCCGGAGCTGACGGTCGAGCATTCCATCGTGATCGATGCGCCGCCCGAGGAAGTATGGGAGGTGGTCAGCGATTTCAACGGTTTGCCGCGCTGGCTCCCGACCATCGAATCCAGCCGGATCATTCTCGGCAAGAACCGCGAAGTCGGCTGTATTCGCGAACTGATCCGGGCCAATGGCACCATGGTCCAGGAGAAGCTCATTGCATACGAGCCC
>DASYUW010000206.1:0-21454 GCA_036000845.1 Burkholderiales bacterium | reverse complement strand
GCTCCCGAGCGCATCCTCAGCCGCGAGCAGCTCCTCGAACTGAGCCGCGGCAACGAAGAGAACGTGTTCGACCGCAGCATCGACGTGCAGATCCTGCGGCTGCGCCGCAAGATCGAATCCGATCCCAGTCGTCCGACCCTGATCCGCACCGAGCGCGGCGCCGGATATTTCTTCGACTCGCAGGTACAGGTCGTCGCCTGACGTCTCCCCGCAAAAATTCAGTGAAGGGTGAATGAGTAAATGAGTGAATGAGTGAAGGGTGAATGTGTGAAGGGGTAAAAACAGAAACCCAATATCTCACTTGCTTGATTCGGCGAAGGCCGGACAAAGCGCTAGAGCTCTCACCCTTCACCCTTCCCCCTTTACCCTTCACTCATTCACACATTCACCCTTCACACCTTCACTCATTCACCCTTCACCAAAAGAAAAACCGGCAGGCGCCGAAAGCGCGCTGCCGGTTTTGAGTGGATTGAAGCTTTGTAGTTATTGGTGTCTTAGTAGATCACGACCGGGTTGCCGGGCGAACCGGTGGCGCCGATTATGCGCAGCGGCGCCCAGATGAACGCGCCTTCCTTGATGCCGGCCTTGACCAGCGACTCGGTGTCCACGTTTTCCAGGTTCCAGATGCCGCGGCGGGTCATCCCCTCGGTGTGGCAGGGTACGGCGAAACCGTCACCTTCCTCACCGAATGGTTGCGCGTCGTTCGCCGAGGTGTCACCCATTTGCAGAGCGATGTCGCGGGCGTACATGTACTCGCAGGCGCTGATGCCCCAGCCCGGCTCACCTTGCGCGAAGATCGCGCGCGCGGCGGCACGTTGCTCGGCGTTCAGCGACTTGTAACGGCCGTTGCCCCAGGTGTTGCCCTGGCCCGTGTGCAGCGCGACGCAATCGCCCGGGCCGATATCGGCAATGCCCATGGCCTTGATCATGCCGGCCATGTCCGCAGCGGTCACGATTCCCGGGGAGTCGGCGCTCTTCGGGATTGGCAGCATTTCCGCGGACGAGGAAAGTTTGCCTTGCGACTTGCGATAGCCAACAGCATCCAGTACCACCAGTCGGCACACGAAACCGTTTTCTCCGACGTGCTCGACACCCAGCGGGCCCATGCCGACCACGCGACCACCCGCACCGCGCTCGTAGGAATCCCAGGAGATGCGGCCGTTGTAGAACTGTGGGCCTTTGGAGGTGTTCACGCCGATGTGGCCGGGGCCGTCGAACTGGGTCTGGATCTGACCGATTTCGGTGGTGACCAACTCGTCGTGATACACCAGCGCGTTCTTGCCGAACGGACCGCCGGTAGGCGTGCCCGGAATGGTCATCTGCCAGCCGCGCGGACCGAATGCCGGCGCTTCGCGGTGGTAGTACTTGCCGATGGTGATGGCCTTGAACTGCTTGATCGTTGCCAGCGCGCGCTTGATGTTGGCCGGATTCTTGGTGTGGTTGGAACTGCCGGCCTTGTCGTCTGCGCCCCACTTGCTGGGAGCCCAGTTTTCCTGCAAGGGCTTGTCGCTGACCGGCCCCTTCAACGTTTGTGCCATGGCGGATCCTGCAAACAGCGCAAGTACCACCGCCGAGATGATGGATAACTTCATTGAATCTCCTCCTCCGTGAATAAGCCTTTTTGAAACGTATTGGATGTTCTTGATGATTCCCAGCTCTGCCTGGTGGGGCGGGAACTGCGACGTTCTTACCCTGCAGACAGTTGATAAGATGGCATGATCCGGACCATTATTGCAAGTTGAAATGCTCATTTCAAACGAGCACGAGCCCGTTACAAAAACCCGCAAGAAAATGACGCAGTGCGGCATGGCAGTTCCGTGGACCCGGCGAAGCTTGCGCGAGGACGGAACTTGCTGCGCTAGCGGCGCTACGCTATCTTTACCGCCGTGCGGAGTGTTTGATTGATTCAGGGGAAACGTATAGTGCTTACCAAGCAACAGATTCAGTCCTATCACGACAACGGCTATCTGGTGGTCGAGAACGTACTCGATGCGGGTACGATTGGCCGGATCCGCCAGGTCATCGCTGGCCTTGTGGCAAAGGCGGCCGGCGTCACCGCGCACAACGACGTCTATGATCTGGAGCCCACACACACACCGGAGAATCCGCGTGTGCGGCGCATCAAAACCCCGCACAAAGTGGACCCGTTGTTCTGGGACGTGGTCAGGCACCCGAACATGCTGGCTATTGTGAAAGCGCTCCTGGGGCCGAACGTGCGGTTACACGGCTCGAAGCTGAACGTCAAAGCGCCCAAGTATGGCTCGCCGGTGGAGTGGCATCAGGACTGGGCATTCTATCCGCACACCAATGACGACATTCTCGCAATCGGCGTCATGCTGGACGACGTCGAAATGGAAAATGGCCCGTTGCTGGTGATGCCGGGTTCACATCGGGTGAACAAGGTCTGGGATCATCATCTGGACGGGCGTTTTGTCGGCGCCATCGATCCAACGCGCACCACCGACCTTGATTACTCGAAAGCGGTCGCCTGCACCGGCAAGGCCGGCTCCTGCTCTTTCCATCACGTCCGCTTGGTGCACGGGTCGGCGCAGAACACCTCCGAGCGGCCGCGCCAGTTACTGCTGTACGAATGTGCGGCAGCGGACGCCTGGCCGCTGGTGAATTTCAAGGATCTCGACGAGCTCAACAGCCGCATGCTGTGCGGCGAACCGACCCTTGAGCCGCGGGTCGAGAAAGTGCCGGTGCGCATGCCGCTGCCGCCGGCGCTGGCGCAGGGATCGATCTACGAGAACCAGACCGTACTGCGCAACCGGTTCTTCGAGGTCAAGACAGCGACCTGAACGATAACAAGCGCTCAACGCGGAGGGCGCGGAGGACGCAGAGGGAAAGCCAAACTTCTCACCACGAAGACACGAAGAACGCAAAGAATCACGAAGAAGATCAAACAAAAAATCCTGTCTGTCTTGGTGTAGCTTGGCGCCTTCGTGGTGAAGCTTTCGGCGTTGTCCTTCTCTCGCGCCCCCGTTGTTCATGACTTTTTTGGTTTTGCCTCTGCGTCCTCTGCGGTGAGCGTTTCGAATAAAAAAATAAACCGGAAGGATTCATCATGGACGTACGCGCAGCAGTCGCGCACAAGGCGGGCGCGCCGCTTGTCATAGAAACGGTGCAGTTGGAAGGCCCGAAGACGGGAGAAGTGCTGGTCCAGATTATGGCGACCGGCATCTGCCACACCGACGAATACACGCTCTCCGGCGCCGACCCCGAAGGGCTGTTCCCGTCCATCCTCGGGCATGAAGGCGCGGGCGTGGTCGTGGACGTCGGCCCGGGCGTAAAGAGCCTGAAGAAGGGCGACCATGTCATCCCGCTGTACGTCCCCGAGTGCCGCGAGTGCGAGTACTGCGTGTCGCAGAAGACCAATCTTTGCCAGTCCATCCGCGTCACCCAGGGCCAGGGCCTGATGCCCGACGGCACCAGTCGCTTCTCGCTGGGCGGAAAGAAGTTGCACCACTACATGGGCACCTCGACGTTCTCCAACTACACCGTCGTGCCGGAAATCGCGCTGGCGAAAATCCGCGAGGACGCACCGTTCGACAAGGTCTGCTACATCGGCTGCGGCGTCACCACCGGCATCGGCGCGGTGATCAACACCGCGAAAGTCGAGCCGGGAGCCAATGTGGTGGTGTTCGGCCTCGGTGGCATCGGGCTTAACGTGGTGCAGGGCGCGCGCATGGCCGGGGCCAACATGATCGTCGGTGTGGACCTGAATCCGAAGCGGCGCGCACTCGCCGAGAAATTCGGCATGACTCACTTCGTCAATCCGAAAGAAATGGCCGAGAACGAGCTGGTGCCTTACCTCGTCAACCTCACAAAGGGCGGGGCGGATTACAGCTTCGAATGCATCGGCAACGTGAAAGTCATGCGCCAGGCGCTGGAGTGCTGCCACAAGGGCTGGGGTGTCTCGGTGATCATCGGTGTTGCCCCGGCCGGCGCGGAAATCGCCACCCGGCCGTTCCAGCTGGTGACCGGCCGCGTCTGGAAAGGCACTGCTTTTGGCGGCGCGCGCGGCCGCACCGACGTGCCCAAGATCGTGGACTGGTACATGGAAAAGAGGATCAATATCGACGACCTCATCACCCACAAGCTCCGGTTCGAAGACATCAACACCGGCTTCGACCTGATGCATGCCGGCGAGTCCATCCGCTCTGTCGTGGTTTTCTAAAACGCTAAATCTCAACGCAAAGGCGCAAAGGACGCAAAGAAAGGCAGGGAAAGGAAGACTGTAATCTGAAATTGAATTGCGTTCTGTGACGATTGGCTGTCAATGCGGCGCGTGATCAGGCGGGTGTTCTGTCCCAGTTTTCTTTTCGGTTTCCTTTGCGCCCTTTGCGTTCTTTGCGCCTTTGCGTTGGGTTTGGACTTAAATGAAGACGATCAGCGAACACAGGTGCTTCGGCGGGGTGCAGGGGTATTACGCGCACGCGTCGAAGGAGATCGGGCTGGAAATGAAGTTCGCGGTCTATCAGCCGCCGCAGGTCGCGGCCGGCCCGGTGCCGGTGCTGTATTACCTGGCGGGGCTGACTTGCACCGAGGAGACCTTTGCCATCAAGGCGGGTGCGCAGCGCGTTGCCGCGGAGCTGGGGTTGATCCTGGTCGCGCCCGATACCAGCCCGCGCGGGGCCGATATTCCGGGCGAAGCGGATTCGTGGGACTTCGGGGTCGGTGCCGGCTTCTATGCGGACGCCACCTGCGAGCCCTGGTCGAAGCACTACCGCATGTACAGTTACGTCACCCGCGAGTTGCCGCAGCTGATCGCGGCGAAGTTTCCGGCGGATAGCTCGCGTCAGGGCATCTTCGGCCACTCGATGGGCGGGCATGGCGCGCTGGTCTGCGCGCTGAAGAACCCCGGACGGTACCGCTCGCTTTTGGCGCTCGCGCCGATCGCCGCGCCGATGCGCTGCCCGTGGGGGAAGAAGGCGTTCAAGGGTTATCTCGGTGAGGAGCAGGCACGGTGGCTCGAGTACGATGCCAGCGAACTGGTGAAGCGTGTGCCGTTTCCCGGCGCGATCCTGGTGGACCAGGGGCTGGCGGACAAATTCCTGGCGGATCAGCTCTACCCGGAAGTGTTCGAAGCGGCGTGCCGTGAATCCGGCCAGAAGCTCACGTTGCGCCGGCAGGAAGGGTACGATCACGGTTACTTTTTCATTTCGACCTTCATGGAAGACCACCTGCGGCATCATGCTGCCCACCTCACCCCGTCCCTCTCCCCCCGCTAACGGGCGGAGAGGGTGATGAATTCCTGAGTTGGCAGATTACGAGTGCAGGATCTGATGCCTCGCGTAGAAATAATGAAGCGTACGAAATCCACTGACGTTCGATGATTCGCGATGGCTCACACTCCCTCTCCGCCTCCCTTGGGAGGGGGAGAGGGCCGGGGTGAGGTGGAGGGAGAAGTTATGCAGAAACTGCTGATTTACCAATCGTTGTGGGCGATGGAACGGCGCCGTCCGGACGGCCAGGAGTGGTCGCTAGAGCAGAAGCTGAACATGATCCACGGCGCGGGCTTCGACGGTTGCGGCGTACGCTTCTTCGACTACAAGTACGCGAAAGAGATCACCGATTTCCTGCGCGCCCACAACATGACCTGGCAGGCGCAGTGCTATCCGCAGAAAGTGGACGACCTCAAGCCCATCCTGGAACACGTCAAGGAACTGGGTGCGGACCACATCAATCTGCAGCCGGACGTGCGGCCCTATTCGCTCGAGGAGTGCATCCCCTACATCGAGGGCTGGCGCCGGCTCGCCCACGACGCCCGCATGCCGGTGCATATCGAAACGCACCGCGACCGCATGACCACCGATCTCTTCTTTACCATGCGCCTGCTCGACTGTTTCCCGGACTTGCGCCTGACCGGAGACCTGTCGCACTACGTGGTGGGGCGCGAATTCGCCTGGCCGATCAGCGAAGTGAATCACGGTTACATGCACCGCATTATCGACAACTGCTGGGGTTTCCACGGGCGCGTGGCCAGCCGCGAACAGGTCCAGATCCAGATCAGTTTCCCGCACCACAAGGACTGGGTGGATTTGTTCATGGGATGGTGGGAGTACGGCTTCCGAAGCTGGCGCAAACGGGCGCCGAAGGATGCGACGCTCACGTTCCTGTGTGAACTGGGGCCGAAGGAATACGCAATGACCGGTCCCGACGGCTACGAGCTTTCCGACCGCTGGCAGGAAGCGCAGATGATGAAGGACATGATCCGCACGCTGTGGAACCGCATCGAAGCCGAGGAATCCGCTCAGCGCGCCGCGTGAACACACCTCTCAACGCAGAGGACGCGGAGGACGCAGAGGAAGGGCAGGAGAAAAAAAGCAATCGAGTGTAGCAAGTTCCAATTAGCGGATGTTCCGGCCTAGTCGAAATTGGCCGCAGCGGGTCACGAAAAATTACCCCGCTTTTAACCCCAATTTGCTTTTCCTCGTTTTTGTTTTTTCTCCGCGTCCTCAGCGGTTAGAGTTTTAGCGATGCCGGATCAGGCCACGACGCGGCCGAGCCAGCCGAGCGATCTCGAGATCGCCTGAGCCGTACTGCGTAATCTCTCTCTTGCAACCGGAATCGTGACCCGCGAATCACGCTGCTTGAGATAGACGATGTTGAGTGCCGCGATCACGCCGAAGCGATCGAAGATGGGAAAGCAGATATCCACCACACCGTTGATGGTGTCGCTCGGGCCTTCGTCATAGCCGCGCCTGCGGATCGCCTCCAGACGTGCGATCAGCGCCCGCTTGCGCGACGGCGAAGCGCGACGCAAGCCGAGCAGCTCGGAGAGGTACCGATCGCCCTGCTCGCCAGTCTGGAACGCCGTGATAACCCGTGCCGACACCCGGTCATCGTGAAACGCAAAATGGGCCCCCTGCCGCACGGAACAGGTCATCGGTTCCGGCGGTTCCGCCTGGGCAAGCACCACCAGCCGCGCGTCGTGGTGTACGCACAGGTGATTGGATTGTCCGGTCCGACCGGCGAGTGCCTGCATGTGCGGCATTGCACAATCGAGCAGCCGATCCACCCCCGGATGTCGGTGCGCCAGTTCGAACAGCCGCAGGGTGAGTACGTACGCAGAGTCGGGCTGGCGCACCAGATAACCGCGCCGCACCAGCACGTCGAGCATGCGAAACAGCTCATTGGACGTACGCTTCAGCCGCCGGGCGATTTCCTGCAGGTTCAGGCCGTGGGGCTCGGCTGCGAGCAGTTCCAGCACGTCGAGACCCTTCTCCAGAGCGGGGGCGGAGTAGCGTGCCTCCTCGACCGCGGCCGATTTTCGTGTTGACAAGCAGGCACCTCGTTTTTATATTTGAAATCCCATTTTATATATAAACTACAGCCGTATCGCAGCAATGCAACCGCAACTGGAAAATTGAAGGGGTGTCAGTGGTCCTGTCCGTAGTCAAAACAAGTGCTTTGACACTTGCATAACAACTGGAGGAAACAATGGAAACCTTGGGTCTGTTCAAACGGAGTGCCGCCGTTCTCGGCACCATGCTGGCTCTTTCCGCCGCAGTACATGCAGCGGATCCATCGACTTTCCCGGCACCGGTCGGCGACAGGAGCATTGTCCCCGCAGGCGCGAAACTGGAACTCATTTTCGACGGCGGCTGCATGCTGACCGAAGGGGTGGCGGCGGGTCATGACGGAATGATCTATTTCAGCGACATCACGTTTAGCGCGTTCTGCAAAGATGCCTCCGGCAAGTACCCGCAGGCTGGCAACATCTGGAAGTACAACCCTAGGAATGGTGAAACCACGATCTTCCGCAGCCCCTCGGGCATGTCGAATGGCCTCAAGTTCGATCGCGACGGCAACATGCTTGCCGCGCTTGGCGCGGATTACGGTGGACGCATGTTGATCAAGACCGACATGAAGACCGGCAAGAGCATCATTCTTTCCGGCCTCTATGACGGCAAGCCTTATAACGCGTTAAACGACATCACCATAGACGAGAAGGGCCGGGTTTATTTCACCGACCCGCGCTACCTCGGTCATGAGGGTGTCTACCAGGCCGGATTTGCGGCATATCGCCTGGATACGGACGGCAAGGTCACCCGTGTGGCGACCAACTGCGGCAAGTGCAACGGCATCCTGATCTCGCCGGACCAGAAGACCATGTATATCGTCAGCAACGACAACGGCTGGCTGGAGTTCCAGGATCTGAAGAAGGGCGAGTCCACGGTGCAGAACTCGCACCTGCTGCAAGCCTACGACGTGGATGCGGACGGAAACCTCAGCAACCGGCGCGTAGTAATCGACTACGGCAAGCTGGACAAGCCCTGCAGCGGCCCGGATGGCATTCTCGCCGACGTGGACGGCAACATCTGGTTGGCCTCGCGCTGCGAACATCGGCCGGGCGTGCAGGTGATCAATTCGCAAGGCAAGGAACTGGCATATATCTCCACCGGCACCGAAATGCCGACCAACATCGGCTTCGGTCGCGGTGCGGATTCCAACCTGTTGTACCTGACCTCGGGCAAGAGCCTTTATAAAATCCGGGTCGGCAAGAAGGGCTATCAACTCCCCTGATTTCCGGGGGCAGTAATGGGGTCGCAGGGTCCTTCGAGGTCCCTGCGGCTTTTTCTCGACAGGAGAGGTTCTTATGAGCAACGCGCAACCCGTCTCCACAACGAAAAAATGCAAAGCGCTTACGGCAGCGCAAGTGGAGGCATTCAAGCGCAACGGCTATCACTTTCCGATGCGCGTGATTACGGAAGCCGAGGCGGCTGGATATCGCCAGAAGATCGAGGCGTTCGAAGCCGTGCACGGGCTGGTAATGGGGACCCCTTACCGCAACAAGCCGCACCTTGTTTTCGGGTGGGCCAACGAACTGATCCGCAATCCGCGCATTCTCGACGCGGTCGAAGATTTGCTGGGGCCCGATCTCCTCGTCTGGGGCAGCAGCTTCTTCATCAAGGAGCCGCATGATCCGGCCTACGTTTCCTGGCACCAGGATTCCACTTACTGGGGGCTTTCGCACCCGGATATCGTGACCGCCTGGGTGGCGTTGTCGGTGAGTGATCTCCCCAACGGCGCGATGCGGGTCATGCCCGGCAGCCATCTCAAGGACCAGCTTCCGCACACGGACACGTTTGCGCGGGACAATCTGCTGACCCGTGGCCAGGAGGTTGCGGTCGAGGTGGACGAAAAACTGGCCGTGGATCTACTCCTCAGTCCCGGCGAGATGTCGCTTCATCACGTGCGCATGGTGCACGGATCGGAACCCAATCGCGCCGACTATCGGCGAATCGGTATTGCGATCCGCTATGTGCCGACCTACGTGCGTCAGACCGCGGGACCGAAGGACTACGCCATGCTGGTACGCGGCGTGGACCGGTTCCATCATTTCGATTACGAAGCGGCGCCCCGCGTGGATCTGGGCGACGAGGAGGTCGCGGCGCACAAGCGCATCACCGAAGAGGCGAACAAGATCCTGTATCGGGGAACGGACAGGGTGAAGGGACAAGGATGAAGGAGCAAGGATGAAGGCGGAAAGATGAAGGAAAGTAATCTAGGCCCTCTGAGCACTGAGCACCGATCCACGACATTCACGGTACTTACACATTGAGAGGAAACACGTGAGAAATGCAGTGCTCGTCGCGCTGGTGCTTGCGCTTGCCGGCTGCGGGCAGAAGGCGGAAAAGGCGGGCCCGGCGGCGCAGTCGGGCCCGGCAATGCAGTGGAAGATGCAGTCGTACTGGCAGTCGGGCACGCTGCCGCAACAGTTGTTCGAGGGTTTCGCCAAACGCGTCGATTCGCTATCGGGCGGCCGCCTCAAGGTCGAGGCTATGCCCACCAATGCCGTGGTCGCGCCTCCGGAGGCGCTGGATGCGGTCGGCGCCGGCGTGCTCGACGGTCAGAACGGCGGGCCGGCTTACTTTACCGGTAAGGATGCAGCGTTCGCGCTGCTTGGCGATCCGCAGGGCGCGTTCGAGACGCCATACCAGTTCCAGATGTGGATGGAATACGGCGGTGGCAACGAACTCGCTCGTGAGCTGTATTCGAAATATGACGTGCACTTCGTCGGCGGGGTCTGGTACGGACCCGAGTGCCTGGTATCGAAGAAGCCGCTGCGCACGTTGGCCGACTTCAAGGGCGTGAAAATTCGCGCGCCGCAGGGCATGAGCGGAGAAATCTTCAGCCTGCTCGGTGCCGCGCCGGTGCAGTTGCCCGGCAGCGAGGTCTACACAGCATTGGAACGCGGCGTCGTGGACGCGAGCGACTGGGGCACTCTGTCGATGAACGAGGATCTCGGCTACCACAAGCTGGCGAAGTACCCGACCTATCCGGGATTCCACTCGATGCCGATGGGCGAGATCTCGATCAACATGAAACGCTGGCAGGCTCTGCCGCCCGAGTTGAAGGCGGTGTTGGAAGCGGCCACACACGAATATTCCAGGGAAATGATTCAGCGCAACGAACTCGCGGACCGCAAAGTGGCCGTCGAGGCGGGCCGTGGTTCATTCGAAGCGATCGACCTGAGCCCGGAAGAGCGCCAGAAATTCCGCGAGATCGCACGAGGCGTTTGGAAAGTGTATGCTTCCCGCAGCCCCATGGCGCAGAAGGTGTACGACTCGCAGATCGCCTTCCTGCGGCAACTGGGACTGTTGAAATGATCGCGGGCGTCGGGGCTGCGCCGCGAAACCGGTGACTGTCCGCAGCTGCGGAGCAACAAGGGGCCCGAGACCCGGCCCCTTTTTTGTTGCATAAAAATACAAGAGAGCGGAGGAGGAGCATGCCCCAGGAAGACCGTATCGCGCGCCTCACGCGCACAGTGGGCGAGAGTGCGAGTTGGCTGTATCTGGTTGTCGTCGGCATCACCGCCTACGAAGTGACGATGCGCTACTTGCTCAACGCACCCACGCTTTGGGTGCATGAGCTGTCGGTCGCTCTGGCCGCAACCTGCTTCGTCATCGGCGGTCCGCTGGTTCATCAGGACCGAAGGCACATCACCATCAGCTTTGTCTATGACCGCATGAGCCCCGTGGCGCGGCGCTGGGCCCGCGCTCTAAGCTCCCTTCTGACCCTGGTTTTCTGCATCTTTCTGGCTTTCGCCACGATCGTCCAGGCAGGACTCGCGCTGAAAGTCATGGAGACGACCGGGACCGCGCTCAACTGGCCGATCCCCGTCTACCTCAAGACGTTGTTCTCGGTGTGCGCGGTGATGATGACCCTTCAGACGGTGTTGCACCTCGCTCGCGACGTCGCCGTGCTGCGCGACCGGGCGGGCGGCGCATGAGCATCGAACTGATCACGGTTCTCATGTTCGGCGCCATGCTGGTTCTGCTGGCGCTCGGGCTGCCGCTCGCTTTCGTCACCGGGCTGATCGGCGTGGTCTTCACCGTCGGGCTTTTCGGAATGAACGGCCTGCAGCTCATCGCGAGCCGCATTTACAGCTTCATGAACGAGTATGCGCTCGTGTCAGTGCCGATGTTCATCATGATGGCTTCGCTCCTTGAACGCTCCGGCGTGGCGAAAGACCTGTTCGACGCCATGCGAGTATGGGCCGGCCGGTTGTCCGGCGGACTCGCGATCCAGACCATGATCGCTGCCACGATCATGGGTGCGATGACCGGGATCATCGGCGGGGAGATCGTGCTGCTCGGGCTGATTGCGTTACCGCAGATGCTGCGGCTGGGATACGACCGCAAACTCGCCATCGGCACGATCTGCGCAGGAGGCTCTCTCGGGACGATGATCCCGCCGTCGATCGTGCTCATCATCTACGGACTTACGGTCAACGTGCCGATCGGAGAGCTGTTCGTGGCCAACCTAGTGCCCGGGCTGATCCTGTCCGCGGTGTACATGGCTTACATCTTCGTACGCTGTCAGATCGATCCCAGGCTGGGTCCTCCTGCGCCGGAATCGGAGAGAAACGTCCCGTTCGCGCGCAAGCTCGGCCTGCTCAGGGGGCTGGCGCTACCGCTGCTGGTCATAGGCGCGGTGCTCGGCACCATCTATTTCGGCATCGCGTCGGTGACCGAAGCGGCGGGAATGGGCGTGGTCGGCACGCTCGTTGCCTCCGCAGTTCGCCGCGAGTTGAGCTGGAAGGGAATACGCGAGTCGCTCAGGCAGACCATGCACACCTGCGGAATGCTGCTGTGGCTGTCCTTCGGCGCGACCGCAATGATCGGGGTGTACAACCTCGCCGGCGGACCAGGTTTCGTGAAGGAGCTTTTCACTGGGCTTGACCTGCCGCCGGTCGTGATCGTGCTGATGATGATGGCGATCCTGGTGGTGCTCGGATGCGTGATGGACTGGGTCGGGATCTGCCTGCTCACCATGCCGATATTCGTTCCGATCGTAATCGCACTCGGCTACAGCCCGGTGTGGTTCGGGGTGCTGTTCTGCCTGAACATGCAGATTTCTTATCTGACGCCGCCTTTCGGCCCCGCAGCGTTTTACCTCAAAGGCGTCGCACCGCCGGACATTTCCCTGAACGACATCTTCGCCTCGCTCTGGCCTTTCATCATCCTGCAGGCGATCGTGCTGCTATCGGTGCTGTTCGTTCCCGACATTGCAATGTGGCTGCCGTCATTGTGACAATAGCGCTCACCGCAGAGGACGCGGAGGAAGGGCAAGAGCAATAGAATGCACGCGAGAATCAATACCCGTATCGGTGGTCAATTCGGCACCAGGCCCGCTTTTAACTTCCGTGTGTTTTTCCTCATCTTTGTTTTTCCTCCGCGTCCTCTGCGCCCTCCGCGGTGAGCGCTTTCAGCAGGAGTGAGGTGGGTGTGAGATTTCGCGCTGCAGTGCTGAACAAGGTCAACGAGCCGATGACGCTCGACACGCTGGAGATGGCGGCACTCGCGCCCGCCGACGTGTTGGTGAATATCAAGGCGAGCGGTTTGTGCCACACCGATCTGGAGGTAATACAAGGGTCGCTTGCGTATCCGCTGCCGATCGTGCTTGGCCACGAAGGCGCCGGGATCGTCGAGGCGGTGGGTAATGATGTCACGCAAGTGAAGCCTGGTGACCACGTGATCCTTTCCTGGAACCCGCATTGCGGACACTGTTTCTACTGCGAGCGCGACCTGCCGATCCTGTGCGAGCCGTTCTCCCGCAATCAGCCGAAGGGTTTGCTGCTCGATGGAAAGTCCAGAATGAGCCGCGGCGGCGAGCAAGTTCACCACTATTCGGTCACCTCGACGCATGCCGACTACACGGTAGTTCCGGAATCCGGCGCCATTGCCGTGCCGAAGGACATTCCGTTCGACCGTGCCTGCATCATCGGCTGCGGCGTCATGACCGGCGTCGGCGCGGCCGTGCGCAAGGCCAGGGTCGCGGCGGGTTCCAATGTCGTGGTTATCGGCTGCGGCGCGGTGGGACTGAACGTGCTGCAGGGTGCAAAGCTGGTCGACGCCGGTCAGATCATCGCGGTGGATGTCGGCAAGGCCAGGCTGGATCGCGCGCTTCAGTTCGGGGCAACCCATGCCGTTGACGCTTCGAGCGGCGATGTGCTGGACCAGATCAAGGCACTTACTGCTGGCCGCGGCGCGGACTACGTGTTCGAGGCTGCGGGCAACAAGAATACCTTCCGGGTGGCGGTCGAGGCGGCCCGGCCCGGCGGCGACGTCGTCTGGCTGGGCAAGGTCAACGTCAACGACGAGGTCAGTTTCCGCTGGGGTTCGCTCATGGGTGAGAGGCGGATCGTGCGCTCCAGCTACGGCGACGCCCGCCCGCGGCGCGACTTCCCGTGGATCGTGCGTGAGTATCTCAAGGGGCGGCTCAAGCTCGACGAACTGATCACGAAGCGCATCAGACTGGAAGACATCAATGATGGCTTTGCCTCCCTCGCCCGTGGCGAGGGCATTCGCACCGTCGTCATGTTCGACTAGAAATTCAAAATCTTGGAACGCCAAGGACGCAAAGGACGCAAAGGTACGCCAAGGAAAGGAACAGGAATGAAAACTGAATTTCCTCGGAAATTCGGGCGTCGAGAGATCTATCGCGATATCTTCTGCACGCTCTGCAAACTACGCATCGAAGAAATTTCGTTAATCTAATCTAATCTAATCTGTCCTTTTGCTTTTCCTTTGCGTACCTTTGCGTCCTTTGCGTTGAACGAGGTTCGATTTTGACGTTGCCAGCGTTCAGACATCCGCCGATGCAACCGGGCTGGATCGACGCGCCGCACCGGATGGCGGAGCTTGGGGATCTGAGGCTCGAATCGGGCGAGGTGATCCGGGATTACCGCCAGTCGTACGTCACACGCGGTAAGCTCAACGGCGACAAGTCGAACGTAGTCCTGATCTGCGCGTCGCTGACCGGCAACCATCACCGTCTGGATTTCCTTATCGGCGAGGGCAGGGCACTCGATCCCTCGCGCCACTTCATTGTGGCCACGGACCCGATCGGCAACGGCCTGTCCACTTCACCCTCGAACAGCGCCCGGCAGCCCGGGATGCAGTTTCCCCGCTTTACCATTCGCGACATGGTGAATGCCCAGCACCATTTGCTTTCCGGACAACTTGGCATCGTTCGGCTGCACGCGGTGCTCGGGGCATCGATGGGCGGGATGCAGGCGTTGCAGTGGGCGGTGAGCCATCCCGGCTTCATGCGCGCCTTGGTGGCAATGACGCCGATGGCGAAAACCGCCCCTTGGGCAGTGCTGATCACGGAAACGGCGCGTTCCTGCCTGATGGCCGATCCGGCGTGGACCGGCGACGGATTCAGCGCAGTACCCGAGCGCGGCTGGCGCGCCTACACCGGACTGATGACCGCGCTGCTGTCGCGCACGCCGATGGCGCTCGCCGAAATTCTCCCGGACTGCGCCGAAACGCACCTTTGGTTCGAGCGCTTGTTTGCGCAGAATCGTTCACTGGGCTTCGACGCCCACGACTACCTCTACCAGTCCTGGGCCTACGAAGCGCACGATGTCGGGACCACCGCGGGCTTCGCCGACACCGCGGGCGCGCTCACCTCGATCGGCGCGAAAGCGCTGCTGCTGGCGCCGCCGCTCGACCTGTTCAATCCGGCGCAATCGGCGCGCGATGCTGCCGCCGCGATCCCCGGTGCGCGGTTCGTCGAGATTCCCTCGATACAGGGGCACCAGGCCGCCACCAGCCTGAAACCGGAAGACGCCGCATTCCTCAATCGGGTGATCCGCGACTTCCTGGCGAAAATATGAAATATGGAAGATAAGAAGGAGGTCCGAGGTTCGAGGCCCGAGTAAAAGCAGACATTCCATCCCCGAGAGACCTATAATTTTTTCTTTCACCTTTCACCTTTCACCTTTCACCTTTCACCTTTCACCTTTCACCTGTCCGAAGGACCATCATGATCGTCGATCACCGCACCTACGCAATAAAGCCGGGCAAGCTGAATGAATTCGTGAAGCTCTATGAAAAGGAAATGTTGCCGTTACAGCTCAAGTATCTCGGCCACTGCGTCGGCTGGTACGTGAGCAACGACATCGGTCCGTTGTCCCAAATCGTGCACATGTGGGCCTACAAGAACCTAGCGGACCGGGAGGAGCGGCGTGCCCGCCTCGCGCAGGATCCAGGATTCGCGCCTTACCTCGCCAAGGCGCAGCCGCTTCTGGACAGCATGGAGAACAAGATCCTCCAGCCTGCTCCGTTCTTCACGCTGCCCGAGCTCAAGGGCTGATACTAGGAGAACTCACCACCAAGGCACCAAGACACCAAGAAGATCAAAAGCACTTGAATATGGAAAGGCACCCGTTTAGCCAAGTGATATCCGTGGTTGCCAAGGGCCAAATAGCCAGTAGATTTACATCTCTCCCTTGCTCTCCTTGGTGTCTTGGTGCCTTGGTGGTAGGTTCACGCATTAAAGGAGGGGAATGATGAGAACGCACAAACTGACATTGACGGCATTGCTGGTAGTGGCGAGCGGACTGACGGCTGCGCATCACGGCCGCATGCAGGACCATTTGTTGCGCGGCACGATACTCAGTTACGGCATATACGGCACCGGTTCCGGGGCGTTCCTGCAGCGTGCCGCGCACGCGCCGGGCGGACCGGCCGGGATCGAGCTTGTCGAACAGACGACCATCCTGGCTGCACAGCCGGGATCGCGTTTCGGCTTCTGTGTCAGCGTCACCGGCGCGCTGGAAGACGGCGACCTCGATCTCGAGAAAGTAATTTTGCATCCACCGGTGTTCAAAGCCGATGGCACGGTTTCGACAAGTTATGAGCAGGAAATCGAGCTGACCGCCGCCGGCGGCGAGGCGATCGCCTGCCTCGGGCATACGCTGGAAAGCGAGGCTGAGGCAGCGCCCGGCAGGTGGACGGTCAGGCTGATGGCGGCCGACCAGGTGATTGCCGAGAAGACGTTCGAGTTGCGTTAGTCGTGATCCAACTTTCTGTAACGATGCATCAACGTTCGAAACGGAGGAAGCGATGAAAACAGAACTGATGTACCTCGTATGGGTGACAGTGCTGACGGCCTTGATGTGGATCCCCTACATCATCGACCGGGTCATGGTGTGGGGTCTGCTGGACACGGTGGGCTACCCGGAGCATCCGAAAGCGCAGGCGCCGTGGGCGCAACGCATGATAAAAGCGCACGACAACGCGATCGAGAATCTCGTTGTTTTTGCCGCCCTGGTGCTGGTGGCGCAGGATCTGGGTGTCAGCAGCGAGGCGACGGTCATAGCGTGCGCGGCCTATTTCTGGGCCCGGCTGGTCCATCTTCTGGCCTACACATTCAAGGTGCCATGGGTGCGCACGCTCGCCTTTACAGTAGGATTCGTGGCGCAGATGACGCTGGCCTGGCAAGTCCTGTGTGTGGCGAGACTCCCAACGTAGTCCAGACAAAAAAAGCGGGCAGGGTGTGAACCCCGCCCGTTTCGCTTCAACTACGGCTGATTAGTACGCAGCGACCGGGTTGCCGGGTGAGCCGGTGGCCCCCACCAGCTTGAGCGGTGCCCAGGCGAACGCGAACTCGTAGGCCTTGTCGGCAGACAGGTCGTCCAGATCGAGGTTCTCGAAATTCGAGATTCCCCGGCGTACGACCAGGTTCATATGGCAGTACGCGAATGACTCAGGCATGCCTTTCGAGAAATCGAGCGGCTCCAGGCCCCAGGTATCCGATCCGATCATCGCGATCTTCTTTGCGCCTAGGTAGTCGCAAACCTCCGGCGCAACCCCTGGTTCGCCCGACCCGAACTCCGCGGAGTCTTTCGCGAGCTGCTCGTCGGTCTTTATTTTCTCGCCCCCAGGCCGGCCGAGGTGATGGGTCTTCCACAGGCTGTTCCAGCCGGTCCGGAACAACACTACGTCGCCTTGCGTGGCGTCCTTGATGCCCTGTTTCTGCAGCGCCGCGCGGTAGTCGGCCATGGTGATGGCGTAACCCTTTTCCAGGCGCTCGACACCCTTGAGTACCGCGATATCGATCAGGATTCCGCGCGTGAAGAAACCGCCTGCCTTCTCGGTCCCGTTCTTTTTCAAGCCGCGCGGGGTCTCGACATCCTCCAACCGTACGCCGTTGTAGAAGTAATTCCCATCCTTCAGTCCGGATACACCCTGGATGCGAATCATCGGGTGAGCAAGGCCGTCCCACTGGGTGCCGACCTGGCCGATCTCGGCGGTAACCAGTTCATCCATGAAGGTCTGGTCAAAGTTGTCACCCGGCCAATTGAGCGGGCCGTGGGTAGGCGCACCGGGGATGCTCAGCGCGAAGGTGCGGCCAGGGACCAGCGGCATATGGTTGCTGTACGGCATGCCGAGCAACGCCATCTTGCCGCGCTTGACCAGCTTCGCCGCTTCGATACGCTTCTGCGTAGTAATGTAACCCGACCCGCCCATTTCATCGTTGGCGCCGAACTCGCTTGGCCACCATTTTTCGTCCACCGGGTTGTTGCCGGCCATGACGGCGCCGGCCGAAAACAATGGCGCGACCGCGGACGCCGCGATCAGTTTCTTGAAGCCTTTCATGTGTCGTCCCTCCCAGATTTTTAGTTGGAAATGGACGGACCGGAACAGCCCGTCCGGCGAAAATTGATACTCTTCGCCTGGCGACAAGTCAATGATGCAACCCCACTCTGTCACATAACGACTCTGCTTGTTGCACTGCAAACCAGGCAATGGATATGGAGCTTGCCGGACGCGCCGGCGCGCGCGCGCGGGGCGGCTGGACGAGGCCGAGCACGCCTACTTGCGCGCGCTCGAACGCGACCCGAGGCACCCGCGCGCGTACTGGAACCTCGAACACCTTCGTACGACCTCGCCCCTCGCCCCCTCTCCCCAGCCCTCTCCCGCGAGGGGAGAGGGAGTTCTGAAAACAAAAGAGTGAAACGCGTCCGACTGCCGCCTTTTCTTATTAAAACTCGTTTTCCCCTCGCAACCGGGGCGCTGCCTTGTTCTTGACGTTACCCCCTCTCCCCTCGCGGGAGAGGGCTGGGGAGAGGGGGTGAGGGGGTCAGTTCTTGCCTTCGCTCGACGCCCAGTTCTTCATCAGCATGTTGGATGGGAAATTCTCGTCCACCAGCTTTCTGGCGGTTTCCGCGCCCGCTACCGGCAAGCCCTTCGGGTCGAGCACGCCGATCTGCACCAGCACCGAGGCCTGGTCCCAGTAGATGTGCTCGTGGTAGAGCTTGTCGCCGCGGAAATTCACGATCGCGACCAGCGGGATCTCCACGTACTTGCCGGTTGGCGGTATGCCGGGCAGCATCCAGTCGATCTCGATGTCGTGGGTGAAACAGAACAGCATCTCGTCCACCAGCCGGTCGGCGCCGATGGTGCGCGAGATCGGGACAAGCTTGGTGTCCTTGGGCGTCTTCGGGATGAAGTGGTACTTGTAGAAGCGCTTCAGATGCTCGTGGCCGACGCCACCGGTGAGGGTCGGGATGTGATTGACATAGGGCTCGGCCACCATGGTCTTCATGGTCGCATCCACGTCGCGGGTGCCGAACTCGTGCAAGGTGTGCTGTTCCCATAGTGCCGAGAGGTCGTAGTGCGGGCCCATCACCTTGCGGAACAACGCGATCGACCGCGAGTGCGCCATCATCGAGGCCGGGCGGTCGTAATGCATTCCGCCGGTGCGTGCGAACGCATGGTCCACTCCGGGATAAACGTAGATCTGGATCTCCGGGCGGCCCTTGAATGCGGCCTTGATCTTTTCGACGGCTTCCGGCGGCGCGTACTTGTCGTTGGCGGCGAAGTGCAACACCATCGGCACCTTGATCTTGGCGGATTCCTTCAGGTACTGGTCAATGGTCACGCCGTAATAGCCGACCGCGCAATCCACACCGGAGCGCGCCGCCGCGAGATACGCCAGGCGTCCGCCGAGACAGAAGCCGAGCGCGCCGACCTTGCCCGTGACTTCGGTCCGGGTGCGCAGCACGCGCACCGCCGCCGTGATGTCTTCCATGCCCTTGTCGGCGTCGAAGCGCTGCAAATAGTCGAAGGCTTTATTCCAGTCATCGTCGGTGTAGCCGAGTTCGACGTTCTTGTCTAGGCGCCAGAACAGGTCGGGCGCCAGCACCACGTAGCCCTCCTCGGCGTAGTAGTCGGCGACCTCGCGGATGTAGGCGTTGATGCCGAAAATTTCCTGGCACAGCACGATGCCGGGCCCCTTGCCCGACGCGGGCACGGCGAGGTAACCCCTGAATTTGCCGCCGTCCGCGGCCTTGATTTCGATCCACTGTCCTGTGACGTTTGGCCCGGCCATTTCTGCTCCTCCTGGTCCACTGATCTGTCGACTGCAGCGCGGCTCGCGCCGGAGCGCCCTTTTAACCCCCCGGGGGCGCCATGTCAAACCGCCAGCATCGCGCCAGGCCGCTGCTTGGCGCCGAGCTTTTCGCCGCTCCCGCACACGATTACACTCGCAGTCTGCTCGACGCCATTCTGCTGCCCGATCTGGATCCGGACTCGGTTAGCCGCGGCGCGGAATGCGAACAACATGAAGAGGGAAAGGAGACGGGGGGAATGAAGATCGAGGCAGCAGTGGCGCTGGTGACCGGCAGCAGCCGGGGCATCGGCAGGAATTTCGTCAAGGCGCTGATCGCCAGAGGCGCGAAAAAGGTTTACGCATCCGCGCGCGATGCGTCCAAAGTGGCGGACCTGGTCGCGGCGTATCCCGGCAAGGTCGTGGCGTTGCAACTCGACATAACCAACGACGCGCAGGTCGCCGCCGCAGCGAAGACATGCAAAGACGTGACGCTGCTGGTCAATAACGCCGGCATCAACCTCAAGACCGGCATCATCGCCGGAAAGAGTACGGACAACGCACGCGCCGAGTTCAACACTAATTTCTTCGGCACCTGCGCGATGACCCGCGCCTTCGCTCCGGTCCTCGGGGCCAACGGCGGTGGTGCGATCGTCAACATGCTGTCCATACTCGGCCGGGTTAGCCTGCCTGCTTACGGCTCCTACTGCGCCTCGAAGGCGGCCTGCCTGCTGATGACGCAGGGCGTGCGCGCCGAGCTGGCGAAGCAGGGCACGCTGGTGGTGGGGGTGATGCCAGGTGCTACCGACACTGACGTCGAGCGCGACTACAAGGGTCACAAGGAAAATCCCTACGACGTGGCGATAGCCGCGCTGGCCGCGGTAGAGAGCGGAACAGAAGATGCATATCCCGGGCAGATGGCAGGCGGAGTGTCGGCTGGGCTTGCCGCCGATCCGAAAGCGGTTGAGAAGGAGTTCTCGGCGTATCTGCCTGGCTGAATCTCTCGACTTTTACCACGGGGGACACGGGGAAGAGCTGGGTGATCAAGACAACGCTCTTGTTCGCAGTAACGGCGGTCGCCGAAATCATCGGCTGCTACCTGCCCTACCTCTGGTTGCGCAAGGACGGCTCCGCGTGGCTGCTTGTTCCCGGTGTCCTGAGCCTCGCATTGTTCGCGTGGCTGTTGTCGCTGCACCCGGCGGCCGCGGGCCGGGTGTATGCGGCTTACGGCGGCGTTTACGTGGCAGTTGCAATCCTGTGGCTGTGGCTGGTGGAAGGTCATCCACCGGATCGCTGGGATCTGATTGGCAGCGCCGTCGCGGTCGGCGGCATGGCCATCATCATGTTCGGCCCTCGCGGCTAGAAATTCCCTGCATCTCAACGCAGAGGCGCGGAGACGATTCAGGTCACTGCACGGCGAGCATATAGGGTTCTCTGGTTCGCGTAATAAAATGGCTAGGCGGGTCCTTTTTTCGGGGCGTCCGCACTGACCGTCTTCGCGTTTTGCTTCCTCAGCTTCTTCGCTCGCGTGGCTGCCACCGCGATATCCTTCTTGGCTTTTTGCTTCCTTCGCCTGGCGTGCAGCATCTTAGTGTGACTCAATGGATCCTCCGGTCGATGAACTGCTGTACGCTAGTTTGACCCGTTTTTGCGCGCTTTGCGTCAACGCTCTTGCGGTTGTTTCACAGCCAAAACGCTAGTTAGCGGCGACGGCGGGGCGGAAGTAAACCTGCTTTTCCCGTTCCACCACTTCGTACTCCTGGTTCGGCACCACCAGGAACTGCTCGACCCGGCTGCGCACCGACAGTCCGCGCTCGGA
>DASYUW010000205.1:0-3347 GCA_036000845.1 Burkholderiales bacterium | reverse complement strand
GTCCCCGAAGGCGAACACGGCCTTGATGCCGAGTTCGCGTCCCTGCCGCATCAGCGGGCCGGCACCCAGGTCCATGCCGCCGTAAAACACGGCGTCCGGATTCTTGCCCTTCAACTTGGTCAGGATCGCCTTCCAGTCGGTGGTCTTGTCGGTGCCCTTTTCGCGCGGCAGCACCATAATGCCGGCAGCCTTGAGCGTCTTTTCCACCTCGTTGGCTAGACCTTCGCCGTAAGAGGTCGCATCGTCGATGACTGCGACGGTCTTCGGCTTGTACTGAGCGTTGAGATAGCTGGCGATCGCCGGACCCTGCTGGTCGTCACGGCCGACAGTACGGAAAACGTTGCTGAAGCCCTGCTCTGTAAGCTTCGGATTGGTGGCGGAGCCCGAGACCATCGGAATGCCCGCCTGGTTGTACACCGCGGATGCGGGAATGGTCACGCCGGAGTTCAGATGTCCGACCACGCCGGCGACTTTCGCGTCCACGAATTTTTGCGCGATGATCGGGCCCTTGTCCGGTTTGCCCTCGTCATCCTCGCTGAGCATCTCGAACACGATCTTCTCGCCGCCGATGGTCATGCCTTTGGCGTTGGCTTCATCGATTGCGAGCTTGGCGCCATACTCGTTGTCCTTGCCCAGGTGGGCGATGCCGCCGGTGAGCGGCGCGGCATGGCCGATCTTGACCACACGCTCGAGCGACGAACCGGTCTTGGCCTTGTCCTCCTGCTTGCCGCACGCACCCAAGCCCGCCACGAGCGCGACTGCGGCCACTACGGCGATGATTCGCCGCGAGATCCCAGAGATTTCGCTGTTCATGATTTCTGTCCCCCTCCATGTAAGCGCGCCAGAAAACCTTCATGGATTATCGGCCACGCTCCGAAACGTTGTCAATTTTGGCCCGTAATTCATTGGGTTGTCGCTGGCGGCAAAAACAAAAAAGCCGGCGATTGCCGGCTTTTCCCTTGGTTCGGATGAACCACCGATCTACAGCGACAGGATCCACTCCACCAGAACCTTGGCTTCGTCTTCCTTGACCGGATTGGGCGGCATCGGGATGGTACCCCAGACGCCCCCGCCGCCGTTGATGACTTTCTTGATCATCATGGCCTCGGCATCCTTGTTGCCCTTGTATTTCTTGGCGATCTCGACGTAAGCCGGACCCACCAGTTTCTTGTCTACCGCGTGACAGGCCAGGCAATTCTTCGACTGTGCCAGCGCCTTGGCCTTGGCAACGTCCACTGCCGCATTCGCGCCGCCGGCAAACACCACAGCCGCCGCTGCAGCGATCACCATGAGGTATTTTTTCATTTGCTCGTGCCTTTCGTTACAGGTTGGATTCAAGCGCCGGACATTTTATCGGTTTTTGGCCGGCCTTGGAAACTGTCAACCGGTCTGGATCGTCGGCCTGCTCTGCAGAGTCCCGAGCAACTCGTCGAGATTCCGGACGGGTGCGAGGCAATTAACGCCCCGGCATAAATAGGCGTTGACAGCCGCACCCGCAGGTTTGTCCAGCGGACCGGGGAGGGCCTGGGCCACCGAATCCAGCGCCAGGGTCAGCGTATCGGGCAGGTAGAGACGGGACAGCGCCTGTTGCCACTCGCGCAGAAGCTGGCGCGGGCCGCGCAGCACCACCGTCTGCGTCGGCTCCAGCACTTCGGCGAGCGCGGTGCAAAGCGTCGCGAATCCGGCCGGGTGTTGCGCCATTGTCGGGTAGAACAGCCTCACTGTGGCCTCCGCCGCGCGCAGATAGCGCGTTTCGCCAAGCAAATGGCCAAGCCGGGTGAGCGCCAGCGCCGCAACGCCGTTTCCCGAGGGCGTGGCATTGTCGTGGCCGGGTTTGGGCCGGAGGATCAGTTGCTCGTGATCGTGACTGGTGAAGAAAAATCCGCCTGCGCCACGATCCTCGAAATGCTCTAGCAGCGCATCGGCAACCCCGGTTGCGAACTCGAGGTCCGGGTTGCGGAATTCCGCCTGCAGTATCTCCAGCGTAGCGGCCAGCAGGAAGGCGTAGTCGTCCACATAGGCGTTGAGGTGGGCACGGCCGTCCTTGTACGTCGCCAGCAGCCGCCCCTCCTTCCACATGCTGGTGCAAAGAAAATCCCGCGCGCGCCGCGCGGAGGCCAGCCAGTCTTCGCGCCCGAACGCCCGCGCCGCGTGCGCCATGCCCTCGATCATGAGCGCGTTCCAGCTGGTGAGGATCTTGTCGTCCCGGCCCGGGTGAACACGCGTCTCGCGCGCGGAGAGCAGTTTCCCGCGCGCGCTGTGCAGCAAGCGCCCGCATTCGGCCGGTTCGCGCCCCAGTTGTTCTGCCACCGCCAGGAGCGGCTGCGCAACGTACGGGTTCCAGGCATGGTTTTCGAAATTCGGCGGCCGCTCCAGGCCGTAGTGCGGGAACACCACCGCAATCTCGTCTTCGTTCAGGAGCGCACTCACCTCCTCGCGCGACCAGACGTAGTACTTGCCTTCCTCGTGCTCGGAATCTGCGTCGAGCGAAGAGTAGTAACCGCCCTCGGGAGATTGCATCTCGCGCATCACCCAGGCTGCGGTTTCTTCGCACACTCGCGCGAACAGCGGATTGCCGGTGATCAGCCAGGCATCCGTGTACAACTTGAGCAACGGCCCGTTGTCGTACAGCATCTTCTCGAAGTGCGGGATCAGCCAGTACTGATCCACGCTGTAGCGGCAGAACCCGCCGCCGAGCTGGTCATAGATTCCGCCCTGCGCCATTTTCTCGAGTGTGAGCAGCACCAGTTCGCGCAACCGTGTATCGCCGTCGGCGCGGGCCGCCCGCAGGCAGAAAGCGAGTTCGTAGGGATGCGGGAATTTCGGCGCACCGCCCAGACCTCCATGCACTTCGTCGAAGCTCGCGCGCAGATCCGCGGCCGCAGCGGCTATCGGCGCCGTGGTGAGCGCGAGCTCTCCGGGCGGCGCCGGCAACGTGCGGTTCATGAACTCGAGCAGGGATTCGTTCTGCTGATCGATCTCTGCGCGCTTGCTGCGATAGACCTGCGCCACCTGCTCGAGCAACGGACCGAATCCGGGTAAGCCGTGACGCGGAGATTTCGGAAAATAGGTGCCGCCGAAGAACGGCTTCTGCCCGGGGGTGAGAAACATGGTCAGCGGCCAGCCGCCGCCGCGCTGGGTAAGCATGTGGTGCGCAGTCTGATAGATCTGGTCGAGATCGGGTCGCTCTTCGCGATCGACCTTGATGTTCACGAACAGCCGGTTCATGGTGGCCGCGATCTGCGGGTCCTCGAAGGACTCATGCGCCATCACGTGGCACCAGTGGCAGGCGGAGTAGCCGACCGAAAGCAGGATGGGCTTGTCCTGCTCGCGCGCGAGCCTCAGCG
>DASYUW010000204.1:0-23875 GCA_036000845.1 Burkholderiales bacterium | reverse complement strand
GTTCAGCCGACTTCCTGTCCTGCCTGCGCGGGGTCGGAGAGCGAACCTAAGACACAGGCGCATTAAGGAGATTGCAGATATGGCCGCTACTCGAAAGATCGAAGTGTTCAGTGCCGGTTGCGCGGTGTGCGAGGACACGATCGCACTGATCAACCGCTTGGCATGTCCATCGTGCGAAGTAGAAATCCTCGACATGCGCAATGCAGCTGTTGCGAAGAGGGCGAAGGCCCATGGCGTTCGTAGCGTTCCCGCCGTCGTTGTCGATGGCAGAGTTGCCGATTGCTGCGCGGGGCGCGGGCCGGACGAGACAAGCCTCAGCGCGGCTGGGATCGGAACGCCGCGCTAAAGAGGTTGCGCACACTTGTTAAATCCGGGTCTGTTTTGGCGGCCGTCAAAACAGGCGTCGCGCCCTTAGCCAATTAAGTATCGCGCCGATGAACCCCTGGCGCATCAACCGGTCGTATTCCTGAAAACGTATCGATTATCGAGCGCGCGACCGGGGAGTAGAATTATCGGGTCAGTTCAGTCTCGATTTTCCCGCCCATGCCCTCAGCGGTGAATCCATAACTTTCGCACACATAAAGCTCGTTCCGCCGCGAGCGCTTCGGCCTCAGCAAGCTGCGGCACTGCAAGTTCGATGCCATTCGTGAAGGCGCGGTGCTGCGGGTGCGTCCCAAGGTCATGACTGTAGCGGTGATCATCGCCGGCCTGCTGCCGATCATGTACCGCACGGGGACCGGCTGCGAGGCCATGCAACGCATCGCCGCACCGATGGTGGGCGGTATGATCACCGCGCCACTGTTGTCGATGTTCGTGATTCCGGCAGCGTATCTGCTCCTGCGCCGGCCGCGTGGCTTGCGCATCGTGCATCTGTTGCGTCAAATGGCAGTCGCGCAACAGTAATGTCGTGTTATCAACCAAACCGCCTTAGGAGTAAAAATGAACGATAGCAAGCGAATTGCAATAAAAGCGTTCTCAGGTGCAGCACTTGCAGTAGCCGCAGCCGGGTTGTTCCTGAGCGGTACCGCAACTGTCGTGGCAGCAGATACGAAGGAAGCCAAGGTGCACTGCGAGGGCGTCAATGCCTGCAAAGGCAAAAGCGACTGCGCGACCGCCACCAGCGCGTGCCACGGGCAGAACGCCTGCAAGGGCCAGGGATGGCTGAAGATGACCGAGAAGCAGTGCCTGGAAAAAGGCGGGAAAGTGGAAAAAAGCTGAACTCGACGTAACGGGTTCGCGCCGGCCGATGCGAGGCGCGGGCAGCAGGCTCACTCCGCGGCGAGCGCCTCTGCTTCGATTTCGGCGAGCTGCGGCACCGAAAGTTCGATGCCGAGCTTGTTCCAGGCCTTGATCTCGTCGCGCAGTTCGGCCGCAGTGAGCGGATTGGCGGAGAGCCAGCGCGCATCCAGTTCGACTGTGAACGTGCTCTTCTTCTTGGATGCATGGATCGCCGGCAAGCGTACTTCCGAGCGGCTGCGGTGCAACAACGCCGCCAGCCGCAGCGCGACAAGCAGCGTCCAGTCGACGTCCTTCGCGACCATGCCGCGCAGTTTGTCGAGCGAGCCGCGGTGCGCCAGCACCAGCAGCGACAGTTGCGCCTGTTCCATCTTGGAGAAGCCGGGCATGTCGGCGTGGCCGATGATGTAAGCGGAGTGCTTGTGGTAACCGGTATGCGCGACGGTGAACCCGATCTCATGCAGGCGCGCCGCCCAGGAAAGAAGCCACATTGGGTATTCGCGTTGCGCCTTGTCACCGCCCGCCAGCTGCTCGAACAGCTTCAGCGCCAGGCGTTCGACCCGATGCGCATGGTTGGACTCGACGTGGTAGCGCTTCATGAACTGGCGCACCGTCAGTTCGCGCATGTCGCGATGATGCACCCGGCCGATCATGTCCCAGAGGATGCCCTGGCGCATCGCGCCGTTGGCGAGCGCCATGTGCTCGACGTCGAGTTCGGCAAAGATCGCGCTCATGATTGCGAACCCGCCGGGCAGCACCGCGATCCGGTCTTCCCGCAATCCCGGCAGCGCCACCTTGGCCGCGTCGCCCGCCTTGAGCAATACGCCGCGCAGACGCTCCATGCCGTCGCCGGTGATTCCCGATGCGCTCCAGCCGTTGGCTTCGAGAATGTCGCCGATCGCGCGAGCGGTGCCGGAAGAGCCGACCGCCTGCTGCCAATGCTTGCGCGAGAACTGCTTCCTGATCGTTTCCACTTCGATGCGGGCGGCCAGCTCCGCATGCTTCATGTTGGACTTGCTGATCCTGCCGTCCGGAAAGTACCTGAGGCTATAGCTGACGCAGCCCATGTACAGGCTCTCGAGTTTGTGCGGCTGGTTGCCGGCGCCGATGATGAACTCGGTGGAGCCGCCGCCGATGTCCACCACCAGCCGCTTTTCTGGCGTCGCCGGCAGGCTGTGGGCGACCCCCAGGTAAATCAACCGCGCTTCTTCGCGTCCGGCCACGACTTCGATCGGGAAACCGAGGGCTGCTTCGAACCGGGGCATGAATTCGCTGGCGTTCTTTGCCACCCGCAGGGTGTTGGTGCCGACCGCGCGCACCGCGCCTGGCGGCAATCCGCGCAGGCGCTCGCCGAAACGCTTCAGGCATTCGATCGCGCGCCCCTGCGCCGCGTCATCGAGGTGCTTGTCGGCGGTCAGGCCGGCGGCGAGCCGTACCGGCTCACGCAACGAATCGAGGGGATAGATCTGGTCATCGACGACGCGTCCGACCTGGAGCCGAAACGAATTGGATCCGAGGTCGACCGCCGCAATGGTCGGGGGCGTTTCCATCACGGCCATTTTGCCTCAAAAACACCAGACAACTTGAACCGCTCACCGCAAAGACGCAAAGGACGCAGAGGAGAATCCAATGAAACCGGAAATTCGGCAGGGAAGCCTGAATCCTATGACGGTCCGGCTCGTTATGGCCAGCCTGACACGATATTGTCCTTGTATTTTCTCCGCGTCCTTTGCGTCTTTGCGGTGAGAGTCGGCTTGGTAAGCGTGAAAGGCGCTGGCCGGTCAGCCCATGACCTCGCGCTCGATTTCCTCGAGCGTGACGTGGCGCACGTCCTTGCCCTTGACCATGTAGATCACATACTCGGAGATGTTCTTGGCGTGGTCGCCGATGCGCTCGATCGCCTTGGCGATGAACAGGATTTCGATGGAAACCGAGATAGTGCGCGGATCTTCCATCATGAAGGTAATGAGCTGGCGCAGCACACCGCGGAATTCCTCGTCCACGTGCTGGTCGCGGCGCACCACTTCGGCGGAGGCCGCCAGATCGAGCCGGGCAAACGCGTCCAGCGACTTGCGCAGCATTTCCAGCGCGATCTGCGACATGCGGCGGATTTCCGCGGTGCGCGGCTGCTGCAGCCGGTCGGCGGAATAGATCAGCTTGGCCATGCGCGCGATCTTCGCCGCTTCGTCGCCGATGCGTTCCAGGTCGGTAATGGTCTTCACCACCGTCATCAACATGCGCAGATCGCCGGCGGCCGGCTGGCGGCGCGCGATGATGGTGCTGCAGTCCTCGTCGATGCCGACTTCGAGTCCGTTAACCAGGTGGTCGTTGTTCTCGACCTTGGTGCAAAGCTCGAGGTCGCCCGAAATCAGGGCGTCCAGAGCCAGCTTGATCTGCTCTTCCACCAGACCGCCCATGTGCAGCACGCGGGCGCGCACCGCCTCCAGTTCGGCATCGAACTGCTTGGATGTGTGCTCTGTATTGGTCATCACCTCGAACTCCCTTCCGTACCACGCACTGGCAAATATCTCAGTGTACGTCCATTGCGTTACAAAAAAGTTTCACCGGGTCAGCGTCTTCACCCCGTCCCGGGTGCCAAGCAACAGCACGTCGGCGCCGCGGCGGGCAAACAGCCCGTTCGCCACCACCCCGACGATCTGGTTGATCTCGCCCTCCAGTGCCACCGGATTGACGATCGCCAGCCCGCGCACGTCCAGGATGATATTGCCGTTGTCCGTGGTAAAGCCCTGGCGCAATTCCGGGTGCCCGCCCAGCCTGACCAGCTCGCGGGCGACATGGGAACGCGCCATGGGAATCACTTCCACAGGCAGCGGAAACGCGCCCAGCACGTCCTTCAGTTTGGCTTCGTCGGCAATGCAGACAAATTTGCCTGCCACCGCCGCCGCGATCTTCTCCCGGGTGAGCGCACCGCCTCCGCCCTTGATCATGTGCAGATGCCGCGTGACCTCGTCGGCACCGTCCACATAAACGGGCAACTCATCGACTGAGTTCAGGTCGAACACGCGAATCCCCGCGGCCTTCAGCCGGGCGGCAGTCGCCTCCGAGCTGGCCACCGCCCCTTCCAGGCGTCCCTTGATTCCGGCCAGCTCTTCGATGAAGAAATTCGCGGTCGAGCCGGTGCCGACGCCAACGATGCAGTCTTCCGGCACGTGGACGATCGCCGCTTTCGCGACCGCCTTCTTGAGCTCGTCCTGAGTCATGGTCCTGCTGCGTCTGGAACTGCCTGCAAGCATAACGTCAACGCCGGATCGGCACAAATAAGCTTCCCGGTTGCGCCCGTTCGTTGCCGGCTGCTACGCTCGAAGGATACGTAGGGAAGCTCTGCATAGATCCCGCATGCGCGACCGCGGCGATTCGGGTCGAGGGCAAGACGGCGAGGACGCAGTGTAGCCGGCCTACATAAGGAGGAGCCGACGCAGACATCGGCCCGAATCGCCCGGTCCCTCGAAAGAGTCGAAGTAATATTGGGTTGTGCCAAGGTGCGGCGCCTGCGTTGTTACGCTCCTTGTTGGGGCTTCAGCCGCACCTGCGGAGCGACGCCTAGCAGTCATCCGCACCTGGCGCAACGCGCGTCGTGGGACCTATGCAGAGCTTCCCTAGGAGAAGTGATGAAGATCGATTACCTCGAAAGAATCCTGACTGCGCGCGTCTACGATGTTGCGGTCGAAACTCCGCTGGAGCTGGCGTCGTCGCTGTCCGGCCGGCTGGGCAATACCCTGCTGCTCAAGCGCGAGGACATGCAGCCGGTGTTCTCGTTCAAGCTGCGCGGCGCCTACAACAAGATGGCGAACCTTAATGCGGCCCAGCGCAGGCGCGGCGTGATAGCCGCCTCGGCGGGCAATCACGCGCAAGGCGTGGCGTTGGCGGCAAACCATCTGCGCTGCCGCGCCACCATCGTCATGCCCGCCACCACGCCGCAGATCAAGATTGCGGCCGTGGCGGCGCGCGGTGCTCGGGTGGTGCTGTTCGGCGACTCCTACGACGAGGCATACGCGCACTCGCTGAAGATCGCCAAGCGCGAGAAGCTGACTTTCGTGCATCCCTACGACGACCCGGATGTGATCGCCGGGCAGGGCACCATCGGCATGGAGATCCTGCGCCAGCGCGGCGGCCCGATCGACGCCATTTTCGTCGCCGTGGGCGGCGGCGGGCTGATCGCCGGAATCGCCGCTTACGTCAAGCGCCTGCGTCCGGAGATCCGGATCATCGGCGTCGAGCCGGTCGATGCCGACGCGATGGCCCGCTCCCTTGCGGCCGGCCACAGGGTACGGCTTGCGCAGGTCGGCCTTTTTGCCGACGGCGTGGCGGTCAAGCAGGTTGGCGCCGAAACCTTCCGCCTTTGCCGGGAGCTGGTGGACGAGATGATCCTGGTAGACAACGATGCCGTCTGCGCCGCCATCAAGGACGTATTCGAGGACACCCGCTCGATCCTGGAACCGGCGGGCGCGCTCGCGATCGCCGGCGCCAAGGCTTACGCCGAGCGCCGCCGGCAAAAAGGCCAGACGTATGTCGCGGTCGCTTGCGGGGCCAACATGAACTTCGACCGCTTGCGCTTTGTCGCCGAGCGCGCCGAACTGGGCGAGAAGCGCGAAGCCATCCTGGCAGTGACGATTCCCGAACGCCCCGGCAGTTTCAAGCAGTTCTGCTCGCTGCTCGGGGCACGCAACGTCACCGAATTCAACTATCGCTACGCCGACCCCGCGGAAGCCCATGTGTTCGTCGGCGTGCAGGTGCGCAACCGCGATGAGACCCGCAAGCTCATTGCGCGGCTGCGCCGCAAAGGGCTGCCGACGCTCGATTTCAGCGACAACGAAATGGCCAAGCTGCACGTGCGCCACCTGGTGGGCGGCCGCGCGCCCTCGGTCGAGAACGAGAAGCTGTACCGTTTCGAGTTCCCGGAGCGCCCGGGTGCGTTGATGAATTTCCTCGACAGCATGAGTCACGACTGGAACATCAGCCTGTTCCACTACCGCAACCACGGCGCCGATTACGGGCGCGTGCTGGTGGGTATGCAGGTGCCGCCGCGCGATCAGGCGGCGTTCCGCAGGTTTCTCTCGCAACTCGGTTACGCGCACTGGGACGAGACCAGGAACCCTGCCTATTCGCTGTTTCTGGCCTAAATCGTGCTCTATTTTCTCCGGGCGCCCTTTTATAATTGCAAGTTGACCGACTTATCTCTTTACCGCGCATAGATTGAAGCCGTGAAAAGAAGCCTTGCCGTACTGCTGTTCGCCTCCTGCGCCGCATTAGCCACGCCGGACGACGAAGTTTTTCTCGACGCGCGCGAAGCGTTCCAGCGCGGCGACATCGCACGGCTGGACCGGCTTGCCAAGCAGCTCGACGATGACTATCCGCTTGCCCCGTATGTGCAGTACTGGCAACTGCGTTCGCGCCTCACCGACCTGTCTCCCGGCGAGATCGAGAACTTCCTGGCCAATTACAATAACAGCCTGGTCGCCGACCGGTTGCGCGCGGACTGGCTGCGGCAACTGGCGCAAGATCGCGACTGGCCGGGTTTCCTGCGCGAATACCCGCAGCTCACCACTGAAGACCCCGAGTTGGTCTGCTTTGCCTATCAGGCGCGCCTGGCGCGGGGTGAATCTGGGATTCTGACGCAGGCGCGGCCGCTGTGGTTCACCGCACAGGTCCTCCCGGAAAGCTGCCTGTCCTTGTTCGAGTTGATGTTCGAGAAAGAAATACTAACGGCCGAGGACAGCTGGACCCGGATCCGGCTTGCGCTGGAGCTCGGCAACCTAAGCGGAGCACGAATGCTTCTCGGCTATTTGCCAGCGGCGCAGCGGCCGGATGCGAAGACGCTGGATTCGATATCGCGCCGGCCGCAGCATTTTCTGGACCGCGCCCCGCTGCCGTTGAAGACCCGCGCCGAGCGCGAACTAGCGATCTACGCGCTGTACAAGACCGCGGAGGGCTGGCCCCAGACCGCCGCCGACCGGCTGCACAGAATCGCCAAGGAGTTGCCGGACGGCGAGCGCGAGTACGCGTGGGCGCAAATTGCCTCGGTCGCCGCGCGCAACCTTCATCCGGACGCGCTTACCTGGTTCAGTAACGCGGGCAACGGCATGAACGATCGCCAGCTCACCTGGCGTGCCCGCGCCGCGCTGCGCGCCGGCAACTGGAACGAGGTGCTCGCCGCCGTCGAGGCGATGTCGCCGGCCGAGTACAAATGGCCTCAGTGGCGCTACTGGAAAGCGCGCGCGCTGTCCACACTGGGCCGCCAGTCGGAAGCCAACGCCCTGCTGGCACCGCTTTCCAACCAGTTCAACTTCTACGGCCAGCTCGCCGCAGAGGAACTCGGCACCTCGATCAGCACGGTGCCGCAGACCTACCGGCCCGACGACGACGAAATCGAGGCGATCGCCAAAGAGCCCGGCATCGTGCGCGCGCTGACGCTGTACGGCATCGGTCAGCGCTACGAAGGCGCGCTGGAATGGCAGTGGGCCGTCAAGGACTATGAAGACAAGCAGTTGCTTGCAGCCGCCGAACTGGCGTCACGCAACCAATGGTACGAGCGCGCCATCGACACCGCAGAGCGCACCGTGTTGCTGCACGACTTCGGGTTGCGCTACCCCACTCCATATCGCGAGGTGGTGCAGGATTACGCCAGCCAGCTCGACCTCGACGAAGCCTGGGTCTACGGTCTGGTGCGCCAGGAGAGCCGCTTCGTGCACACCGCGCGATCCACCGCCGGCGCCAGCGGATTGATGCAGTTGATGCCGTCCACCGCACGCTGGGTGGCGAAGCGCCTTGGCTTGAGCGGCCACCACGCCACGCTCACCGCAACGGCGGACTCCAACATCGTGCTGGGCACCTACTACCTGCGCCAGATGATGGACTCCCTGGACAACCAGATGGTGCTCGCCTCCGCCGGCTACAACGCCGGCCCGCGCCGCGCGCGCGAGTGGATAGCCGGCCGCCCTCTCGAGGGCGCGGTCTATATCGAGACCATCCCGTTTCCAGAGACGCGCGAGTACGTCAAACGGGTCATGAACAACACTCTGTACTATGCGCGGCTGCTGCGCCAGACGGGACCCAGTCTGCGCGAGCGGCTCGGCACCGTGCCCGCCAGGACGCTGCAGAACAACTGACCGTAAGCGGCAATCGCCGACTTATAATTGCATCACCGCGGGCTCTCGCCGCGCAATTCCGTCGCGTCGACGACATGAAAATCAGTTCTGTTTGCGTAATCGGCGGTTCAGGATTTTTAGGCAGCCACATTGTTCATCTGCTGGCGGCGCAGGGAATCCAGGTACGGGTGCCGACCCGCCATCGCGAACGCGCAAAACAGCTCATCGTTCTGCCCACGGTGGACGTGATCACTGCCGACATCAACGATCCGGCGACGCTTTCGCGCCTGGTCGCCGGAACCGATGCGGTGGTGAGCCTAGCCGGCATCCTGCACGAGAGGCGCAAAGGCGACTTCGCCCACACCCACACCGAACTGCCGCGGAAAATCGTGGACGCCTGCCGTGAGCACGGCTTGCGTCGGCTGCTGCATGTTTCCGCCCTCGGGGCGGCGCACGATGCCCCCAGCGAATATCTGCGCTCGAAGGCCGGCGGCGAGCAACAGATCCGTGTGGCGCAGGCCGCCGGCATCCGCACCACGATCTTCCGCCCCTCGGTGATCTTCGGGCGCGAAGACAGCTTTCTCAATCTGTTCGCGCGCCTGGTGCGCAGTCTGCCGGTGATCGTGCTGGCAAGCCCGCAGGCACGCTTCCAGCCTGTGTTCGTAGAGGATGTGGCGCGTGCCGTGGTGCTGAGCCTCGGCGAAGCACGCACCGCCGACCAGAGCTATGAACTTTGCGGCCCCGGGGTCTACACCTTGCAGGAGTTGGTGGAGTATGTCTGCCGCGTGCTCGGACTGGAGCGGCCAATCATCCCGCTTAACGACCCGCTTTCCTACCTGCAGGCCTGGATGATGGAGTGGCTGCCGGTAAAGCTGATGACTCGGGACAACTATTACTCGATGAAAGTGGCCAGCGTCTGTGCCTGCCCGTTTCCCGGCGTGTTCGGTTTCGAGCCGACACCGCTCGAGGCAGTCGTGCCGCTTTATCTCGCCGAGAATACCCCGAGGGCGCGGTACCGGTGGTTCCGTTTCCGGGCCCGCCGTTGATTTTCAAACACCGCGTTCCCGCCCGGTGCGCCTCTCAGGAGCCGTTCGATGTCCAATCCCACCCTGGTAATCGGCAACAAGGCCTACTCCTCCTGGTCGCTGCGTCCGTGGCTGCTGATGAAGCACGCCGGAATCGCCTTCGACGAAGTTCGCGTTCCGCTCTATCGCCAGGACAGCAAGGAGACCATCCTGCGTTATTCGCCCGCCGGACGCGTACCCGTGCTGGCGGACGGCAGCCTGACGGTGTGGGACTCGCTGGCGATCTGCGAATATCTCGCCGAAAAGCATCCGCAGAAGCGGCTTTGGCCGGTCGACCCGCGGGTACGGGCCAATGCGCGCTCGATCAGTGCGGAAATGCATTCCGGATTCGTCAATCTGCGCGGCCAGATGGCGATGAACGTGCGTCGACGGATGCCTGGGAGAGGCAGAAACCCTGAAGTGCTGGCCGAAATTTCACGGATCCAGGCGATGTGGAACGACTGCCGCGCACGCTTCGGCGCCGACGGGCCGTTTCTCTACGGCGAGTTTTCCGTGGCAGACGCGATGTACGCCCCGGTAGTGTCGCGTTTTTACACTTACGAAGTGGGCCTGGAGGGCGGCGCGCGCGAGTATGCCGAGTTCGTGTACGCGCTTGCGGGAATGCAGGAGTGGATCACCGGGGCGAATGCCGAGACCGAGGTCATTTCCGAATACGAACCATGAAAATCTATGCGGTCGGCGGTGCGGTGAGGGACCGTCTGCTCGGGCGCGAGGTGGCGGACCAGGACTACGTCGTGGTCGGCGCGACGCCCCAACAGATGGAGCAACTGGGCTACCGCCCGGTGGGCAAGGACTTCCCGGTTTTCCTGCATCCGCAGACCCACGAGGAATACGCGCTGGCGCGAACCGAAAGGAAGACCGCGCGCGGTTACAAAGGCTTCGATATTTACGCTGCGCCGGAAGTGACGCTGGAGCAGGACCTGGCACGCCGCGATCTCACCATTAACGCGATCGCCCGCGACCTGCAAGGCAACATCATCGATCCCTTTCACGGCGCGGCCGATCTCAAGGCCGGGATACTGCGCCACGTCAGCCCGGCGTTCGTCGAGGACCCGGTACGGGTGCTGCGCGTGGCGCGTTTCGCCGCCCGCTTCGGTTTCACCGTCGCGCCGACGACGCTGGAACTGATGCGCGAGATGGTCCGAAACGGCGAGGTGGATCACCTGGTTGCGGAACGCGCTTGGCAGGAAATCTCCCGCGGACTGATGGAAGCCGCGCCCTCGCGCATGTTCCTAACGCTGCGCGACTGCGCGGCGCTGGCGCGAGTCCTTCCCGAGGTCGATGCGCTGTTTGGCGTGCCGCAGCCGCCGGAGCATCACCCGGAAGTGGACACCGGGATTCATATCACGCTGGTGGTGGATTACGCAGCCGGTCGGAACTTCCCGCTGCCGGTGCGCTTTGCCGCGCTCACCCACGATCTGGGCAAGGGCGTGACTCCGAAGGCGCTGTGGCCGAAGCACCATGGCCACGAGCACAAGAGCGTCGAGCTGGTCGAGAAGCTGTGCCAGCGGCTGCGCGCGCCGAACGAGTGCCGCGACCTGGCGGTGCTGGTGGCGCGCTACCACTGCGACGTGCACCGAGCCGAAGAGTTGCGTCCGGGAACGATACTGAAGCTGCTTTCCGCAACCGATGTATTCCGCAAACCGGAGCGATTCGAGGAATTCGTCGACGCCTGCGCCTGCGACTTTCATGGCCGAACCGGCTATGAACAACGCACCTATCCGCCAGCGGATATTCTGCGATGCGCCGCCGCTGCCGCGCGCGCGGTGGACGCCGGCGCGATCGCACTTGAAGTTGGAGAACCAAGCCGGATTCCCGGCGCAATCGAGGCCGTCCGCCTGAAGGCCGTTACTGAAGCGCTGGCGGCTGCACGTCAACGCTGAACCGGCGCCAGCCGTTGTTGCGGGGTCATCAACCCCACCGGAAGCTCACATGACCGTACCCAAGCTGGCAACCGCGCTCGCAACCGCAGTAGCGCTTTTCATCCCGTTTCATGCCGTGTCCGTGGAGGGGCATGGCTCCCGCATGGAGGCACACTTCAAGGCAGCCGACAAGAACAATGACGGCAGCCTGACCCGCGAAGAAGCCAAAGCGATACCACGGGTGGCGAAGACCTTCGACACCATCGACGCCGACATGAGCGGCACCGTCACGCTGGCGGAAATTCAGGTCGCGATGAAAACAATGGCCAAGGAAATGCACGAACGCGGCGTGGAACGCTTCAAGGCGGCCGACAGGAACGGCGACGGCATGCTCGACAGGGAAGAAGCCAAGGCCATGTCCAGGGTGGCGCACAATTTCGATGCGATCGACGCCGATAAGAGCGGCACCGTTACCGGGAAGGAAATTCACGACTACATGAAGGCGCACCGCCAGGAGCGCAAGAAGAGCTGAACAACACGGTTGCGGAACGATAAACGGACAGGCAAGCCTGTCCGTTTTTCATCTCAGCATCCAGTAGATCAGGCTAGCCAGCAGCGACAGCATCACCGTGGAGCCGATGGGAAACGAGTAGCGCTGGCCGTTACGCTGGATGTCGATGTCGCCGGGCAGGCGCCCGAAACCGAATCTGCGTAGCCGGGGAGACAACACGCCCAGCAACAATAGCGCGATGACCAGCGCCAGCAGCCATTTCAGCACTTCGCTCTCCGTTCGTCCGGAAAAACAAGAAGCTCACCACGACGACACGAAGAGAGGCATCGCAAAACCAAACTTCTCAACGCGAGGACGCAAAGAACACAAAGAAGTGAGACGAAATTCCCCTTTGCGGCATATCGGTCAAGACATGGCGCGAAGCTCACGCCTGCAACAAAACCTGGTTTCCCCCGTGTTATTCGTGCCTTCGTGACAAGCAATCGAGCTATGCATTATACGGGCGTAATTCCTGCTTTACTCTAAAATCCGTCACAATTCCCCGCAATTCATCAGGAGCGCGCGTTGATCGACCTGTACACCTGGAGCACGCCAAACGGCCGCAAGGTTTCCATCATGCTCGAGGAACTGGGATTGCCGTACACCGTACACGCGATCGATATCGGCAAGGGCGATCAGTTCAAGCCGGAATTCGTGGCCGTCAGTCCGAACAGCAAGATTCCGGCGATCGTGGACAGCGAGGGGCCTGAGGGCAAGCCCTATGCACTGTTCGAGTCCGGCGCGATCCTGCTCTATCTGGCGGAAAAGACCGGCCGACTGCTGTCCACGCGGACGACCGAGCGCTTCGACGCCATTCAGTGGCTGATGTTCCAGATGGGCGGGGTCGGACCAATGTTCGGCCAGACCCATCACTTCCTGCGCGCCGCGCCGGAACCGGTTCCTTACGCGATCGCGCGCTACAGCAGGGAAACACGGAGGCTGTATGCGGTACTGGATCAGCGTCTTGCCGGCCGCGGCTGGCTTGCTACGGATTATACCGTGGCCGACATTGCCACCTATCCGTGGGTCGCCCGTCATGACTGGCACAAGGTCGAGCTGGCCGATTTTCCGAACGTCAAGCGCTGGTTCGACGCGATCGGGGCGCGCCCGGCGGTACGGCGCGGCATGAAGGTCCCGGCACCGCGCTGACGCGACGCCAAGATGAATCCATGAATGACGCGATTCCGTCCAAGATAGGCAAGTATCCGGTGACCCGGGAAATCGGGCGCGGTGCGACCAGCCGGGTCTATCTGGGCCGTGATCCATTTGCCAACCGGGACGTGGCGATCAAGCTGGTGAGCTACGAGGCCGGCGTGGATACGGATTTGCGACGGCGCTTCCGCAAAGTTTTCATGAACGAGGCCTCGCTGGTCGGCAAGCTGATCCATCCGCACATCATGGCCATCTACGATGCGGATGTGGCCGACGATTACAGCTACATTGTCATGGAGTACGTGGATGGCCCGACCCTGGAGCAGTACTGCAACGTGACCAGCCTGCTGCCGGTGGAGCGAGTGGTGGAAATTGCGTTCAAATGCAGCCTGGCACTGGAATTCGCACACCGGCACGGGGTGATCCACCGCGACATCAAGCCGGCGAACATCCTGATCAGCGCGCAGGGCGACATCAAGATCAGTGACTTCGGCGTGGCACTGCAGGCGGAAGCCGAGCAAACTCACCTCCAGGGCGTCGGTTCACCGTCGTACATGTCTCCCGAGCAGGTGGAGGACAAGGAGTTGTCGCACCAAACCGACATCTACTCGCTGGGCGTGGTGATGTACCAGTTGCTGACCGGCAAGCTGCCATTCATCGCCGCCACCAAGGCCAGCCTTCTCTACCAAATCATGAATATCGAGCCGCTGCCGCCTTCCACGCATCGCACCGATATCTCATCCGACCTCGACCGCGTAGTGATGCGCGCGCTCAGTAAGGACGTCAGAAACCGTTACCAGACCTGGGGGGACTTCAGCCGCGACCTGACCCAGACTTACCGCCACCTGGAACTGCCGCCGGACTCGATTTCCGATACAGAGAAGTTCAATGCCATCAAGGCGCTGCCCTTCTTCCGCGATTTCCGCGACGTGGAGATCTGGGAAACGGTGCGCATTGCCTCCTTCCGCCGCATCCAGCCCGGCAAGACAGTGATCCGCGAGGGCGATGTCGGGGAGAGTTTTTACATCATCGCCTCCGGCGAAGCGCGGGTAACCAAGGCAGGGAACCTGCTCGACACGTTGCGAGCCGGCGATTGCTTCGGCGAAATCCTCTACTTCGAAGATACCCGCGCGCGGCGGATCACCACCATCTCCTCCACCACGCCTCTCGCGCTCATCGAGATCAAGGCCGCGGCGTTGCAGAAAGCCACCGACGCCTGCCAGAAGCAGTTCAATCAGGCGTTTCTGCGCATCCTCATCGACCGGCTGACCTGGGCGAACAGCCGCCTCTCGGCCAGGAGTTAGCTGGCTGACTGAGAGAAAAACTTCAACCTTGCACCAGAGGAGAACACGGAGAAAGACAAGACCGGGATACTCACCACGAAATCACGAAGAGCACGAAGAAACGTGAAGAGAATCAATTCGGAGCAACAAGACGCAGTCTTAGAGCCCAATCTCGTCTATATCGAAATTCACCATTGGAAGCTTTTCTGACGTCCACTTTTCTTGTGGCAGTCGCCGAGATTGGCGATAAGACCCAGCTTCTTTCCTTCGTGCTCGCCGCACGCCTGCGCAAGCCCTGGCCGATTCTTGCCGGCATTCTGGCTGCAACCGCTGCCAATCACACCGCTGCCGCATGGGCCGGAAGCCTGCTCGCCGGCCTGGTCCCGGAGACGCTGCTCACCTGGATAGTGGGTTTGTCCTTCATCGCCTTCGGACTCTGGGCTTTGCACCCGGATGCGCTCGACGGGTCGCCCACGGTCCGCAAGGCCGGGGTTTTCGTCACCGCGTTTGTGGCCTTCTTCCTCGCCGAGATGGGAGACAAGACCCAGCTTGCCACCGTGGCGCTGGCGGCGCGCTTCGATGCGCTTGCGCAGGTCATCGTCGGAACGACGCTGGGAATGATGATCGCCAATGTTCCAGCGGTGTGGATCGGCGACCGGCTGGCGCAACAGATTCCCATGAAGTCAGTGCGCATGCTTGCCGCCGCGTTGTTCATTCTGGTCGGCGTGCTCACGCTGAGGAACACGTTCCTTTCCGCATGGCGCTGACGAAAAAACCGTTGGAGAACCGGCGTTGCCTCGACTGCGGCCGGGCGTTTCATTGCGGCATCGTGGATGACACGCCGTGCTGGTGCTCGACCGAGTTTGCGGCGCTGATGCCGCTGACCGATGGCGCAGCCGGCTGCTACTGCCCGGAATGCCTGGTAAAGCGGATCGCCGCGCGGCAGGGGGCCGCGCGCAAGCCCCTCACTTGATCAACAGGACCGGCATGTCGGCGAGATGGATGACTTTGTTGGTCACCGAGCCGAGCAGCGCGCCGGCGAAGCTGCCGCGCCCACGCGTGCCGATCACGATCTGCCGGCACTGCTTCTCCTTGGCGTAAGACACAATAGTACCGGCCAGGTCGCCTACGCCGATATGGTGCTGGTAGGGAACGCCGGCCTGATCCAGCAGCGCGCGGGCATCCTTCAGCGCCGCCACGCCTTCGTCGCGGTAGAAGTCGTTCAGTTGCTGCTGGCTGATGAACATCTTCACCGCACCTGAGGCGACCGGAAGCTGTACGTTGAGCAGGTGCACCTCGATCGGGTCGCGGTGTTGCTCCTTCATCGCCATAACGTGCCGCACCGCGCGCAACGAGTTTTCCGATCCGTCCACCGGCAGCAGAATCTTCATCATCTCCTCTCATTCAGGATTGCGGCGGCGAGCGCTCCCGTTCAGCGAGATCCACCATGCCCTCGCGCCGGGCGCGCGCTGGTCCCGCCCGCAGCGATAGCAACTTACCCACCGCGACCACCAGAGCCGCACCCGCAGCCGGCGCCACCCAATTCAGCCACGCGGCCTGTGCCACCACCCAGTCGTTTACCACAGGGTCGTGTACCGCCATCGACAGGCCCACCCATCCCAGCAAAGCGCTGCCCAATACGATTATCGACGGGAAGCGATCCATCAAGCGCAGGATCAACTGGCTCGCCCATACCATCAACGGGATGCTCAACGCCAGGCCGAAGATCAGCAGAAACAGGCTGTCGCGCGCCGCGGCCGCCACCGCGATCACGTTGTCCAGGCTCATTACGAAGTCGGCGATGATGATGGTGCGAATTGCGCCGAGCAGGTTTCCGGCTGCCCTGATTTCGTGCCCCTCGCCGTCGTCCTGAGGCTGGATCAGCTTGACGCCGATCCAGAGCAGCAGTGCCGCGCCGACAATCTTGAGATAGGGTATGGCCAGCAGGCTCACGGCAAAGAAAGTGAGCGTCACCCGCAGGATGATGGCGCCGGTCACGCCCCAGAAGATGCCGAGCCTGCGCTGGCGCGGCGGAAGATTGCGGCAGGCCAGCGCGATCACCACCGCGTTGTCGCCGCTTAGCAGGATGTCGATCAGGATGATCTGCAGAACGGCGATCCAGAACTGCGGGTTACTCAGATCCATTAATGTACCGAGTGGATTTGTCGCGGAAAAATCACGTGCTCAGCGCAACACCGACTTGAGCACTTTGCCCATCTCGGCGGGGTTGCGGGTCACCCTGATGCCGCACTCTTGCATGACCGCGAGTTTCTCCGCTGCGGTGCCCTTGCCGCCGGAAATGATCGCGCCGGCATGGCCCATGCGCTTGCCGGGAGGGGCGGTGACGCCGGCTATGAAGCCGATGATCGGTTTCTTCATGTTGTCCCTGGCCCACAGCGCCGCGGTTTCCTCGTCCGCGCCGCCGATCTCGCCGATCATCACCACCGCTTCCGTCACCGGATCGTCGTTGAAGAGTTTGAGCACATCGAGATGTTTGAGTCCGTTGACCGGATCGCCGCCGATGCCCACCGCGGAAGACTGGCCCAGTCCCAGTTCCGTGAGCTGCCCCACCGCTTCGTAGGTGAGCGTGCCGGAACGCGATACCACGCCGACCGGTCCCTTGCGATGAATATGGCCGGGCATGATGCCGATCTTGATTTCCTCCGGCGTGATCACTCCCGGACAGTTCGGGCCGACCAGGACGGTCCTGCGTTTCTGCTTGCGCATGCGATCGCGCACTTCGATCATATCGCGCACCGGGATGCCCTCGGTGATGCAGATCACCAGGTCGATATCGGCCTCGACCGCTTCCCAGATCGCCGCCGCCGCGCCCGGCGGCGGCACGTAAATCACCGATGCGTTGGCCCCGGTCTGCCGTTTCGCCTCGCGTACCGAGGCGAAAATCGGAATGCCTTCGAAATCCCGTCCGGCCTTGTTCGGGTTGACGCCGGCCACGAAGCAGCGCTTTCCATTGGCGTAATCGCGGCAGGCGCGGGTGTGAAACTGTCCGGTCTTGCCGGTGATGCCCTGGGTGAGAACTTTAGTATTCTTGTCGATCAGTATCGCCATTTCTGCAATCTCGCTTTCACCCCAGAGACTATAGAGACTATCCAAATCACTACTCACCACCAAGGCACCAAGACACCAAGGAAACCAAAACCCGATCTTGTCCTTTAGCCTTTACTTGGTGCCTTGGTGTCTTGGTGGTTAGCTTTAGGTTTTTTCTGAGCGTCTTCTGTGGTTACCTATGTTATTTCGCAGCGACAACCACCTTCTGTGCGGCTTCGGCCATGTTGTCGGCGGATATGATTGGCAATCCGGAATCCGCCAGGATGTTCCTGCCCAGGTCCTCGTTGGTTCCCTTCATGCGCACCACCAGCGGCACCCCGAGCTTCACCTGCCGGGCCGCCTCGACCACGCCGGTGGCGATCACGTCGCATTTCATGATGCCGCCGAAAATGTTGACCAGGATCGCCCTGAGGTCGGGGTTGCGCAGCATCAGCTTGAACGCTTCGGTCACTTTCTCGGTGGTGGCACCGCCGCCGACGTCGAGGAAGTTGGCCGGCTCGCCGCCGAACAACTTGATGGTGTCCATGGTAGCCATCGCCAGGCCGGCGCCGTTCACCAGGCAGCCGATATTGCCGTCGAGCGAAATATAGGAAAGCCCGTGCTTGGACGCTTCGACCTCGGCGGGGTCTTCCTCGTCGAGGTCGCGCATGGCGACGATGTCCTCGTGCCGGTACAGCGCGTTGTCGTCGAAGTTCATCTTGGCGTCGAGCGCGATTACATCGCCGCCGCCGTTCAGGATCATCGGGTTGATTTCTGCGAGCGACGCGTCGGTGTCCCAGAATGCCCGATACAGGTTCTTCAGCACCGCGCGCGCCTTGGCAACACTGGCAACGGGAATGCCTATGCTGCGGGCCAGATCATCGGCCTCGGCATCGCGCAGGCCGTGCTCGGGATCGACGAACACCTTGTGGATCTTCTCGGGCGTGTGCGCGGCCACTTCCTCGATGTCCATGCCGCCTTCCGAGGACGCCATGACGCACACCGTCTGCGTGCCGCGGTCCACCACCATGCCGATGTAAAGCTCCCTGCTGATGTCCGCGCCTTCCTCGATCAGCAGCCGCCGCACCTTCTGGCCCTGCGGTCCGGTCTGATGGGTTACGAGTTGCATGCCGAGGATTTTTCCGGCCCAGTCGCGCACCTCGCCGATGGATTTCGCCACTTTCACGCCACCGCCCTTGCCGCGGCCGCCGGCGTGGATTTGCGCCTTCACTACCCAGACCTTGCCGCCCAGTTTCTTCGCCGCGCTCACCGCTTCCTCTACGCTGAAGCAGGGCGTGCCGCGGGGTGTAGCGACACCGTACTTCCTGAGGATTTCTTTCGCCTGGTATTCGTGGATTTTCATTGCCGGTCTTTGCCTGAATCGGACCCGCGGCAGACTGGCACGCCGGATTCTCGCGTGCATGCGGCGCACGCCGGAACAAATCTAGGGATCGCCAGCTGGAAGGTCGCAGAACAAGCCGACCGCGCGGGAAAGCGCGGGAAGTATACCGCAAAGGCCCGCGCCGCCGCTGCGGCGCGGCAACGCTCAGAAACGGGTCGCGAGCCCCGCTACCAGCGACCAGTCGGCGATGAGTTGCACGCCGTTGACGTACTGGTAGACCGGCACCTGAACGTAGCCATAGAGCTGCGTGCCGCGGCCAAGGTTGTAGCTGAGTCCCGGGCCGATGAAGGCAAAGTGGCCGCCGCTGTCCTCCGGTTCGGCCTGCGCGCCGCTGTCGCGGTCGCGATAGAGCAGATTCAACTGCAACAGCGCGGCAAATCGCTCGTTCAACCGGTGACGATAACCCAGGTCGACGCCGGCGCGATCTCCCGGGCGATAGTCCTCGCGTTCCCCCAGCGCCGCCTGCCATAGCACCTGCGCGAACCAAGCGCCGTGCCCGGAGTCGGACGCACGGTAGTAGGCGCCGAGCAGCGCGTCGGTGGTGCCAGTGCCGGGCTGCAGCGTGCGTTCGGCGCGGTCGCCATCGTCATTCTCGACTTTGAAATCGCCGGTCGGCAGCTTTACGCCAAACAGCAGTCCCGTGCCTGCCTCGCCGGATGCGCCGAGGTGGTAGCGTCCGAGCGCGCGGACGTCGCCGGCTTCGGTGAAGTTCCAGTTCTCGGGAAGCTGGGCGCCTCCGTGGTTATGGATGTGATCGTGGCTGCGATCCATCACTGGCAAGCTGACCGAGACGCCGAGCCGCTGGCTGAACGCATAGTCGAGCGTGGCGATCCAGTTGCGGTTGATGGTGCGGACCTCGTCATGGTGCCGGGGGATTTCGCCGACGCCGATACGCGAGTCTCCGGACATCGGCTGGTCCTGGTCGATGAACTCGTAGCGCAGATCGAAGCGCGCGCCTGGCTCGGTCCAGGCGCCCTGCGCGTCCCAGTTGGTATTGATCGAACAGACCGCCGAGCCGCACCCGGCCCACGCCGGCAGCGGCAACAGCCCGGCCAGGATTGCAAACGACAAACAGTGAACTCTTCCGGGCATCACCATGATTTCAAATCAGAAGGCGCAATGCTAGACGGGCAGTCGGATGAGCAGAATGCGACACGTTGCCGCGCGGCAATTTGCCGCAGCCCGGCAAATGGCTCGCAAAGGAATTGAATTTGCACCTTCTCCTGCGCCCGGTTGCCGCCACGAACGTTCCAGCCAATTGTCTTTTCCAAAAAATGCTTGGCGAAGACAGCGGCGACGTCTCCGCCACCGCGCGCGTACTCGGCATGCACCGGCACACACTGCAAAGGAAACTGGGGAAGAAGCCGGGCCGGTACTAGCGGGGCGCCTTGCGGGCCGCTTCGGCGGCATCGTGGGCGCGTTTGAGATTCTGGTATTCCTGTTGATGCCGCGCGCGCGCCTGGTCAAACTCGCCCTGCACCGCGCGTGAAGCCTGGGTCGCCTGTTCGGCGCGTACCTTGGTCTCTTCGTAGGCGCGCTGTGCATCCTCCATGCGTTTTTGTGCGGCCTCCAGCTCCTTGTAAGCGGCCTGTTCTTTCTTTTCGGCAGTGCGCACCTTTCGCTCGGCAGCGGTCATCTGTTCGCGTGCGTACTGGGCACGCTGCTGCGCCTGCTCGACCGTCAGTATGGGCGTTTCGGCCGTCTGCGCGAACGCAGTGACCGTGATGATCATCAATGCGGCTGCTGGAAGAAATCTCGACATTTTTTCTCCGGCGCCCGCTGTTGTCGGCGCTAATTCAGGAAGGCTGGGCATTCGCTGGTGCCGGCAGCAGGAATCGAACCCGCGACCTTTTGATTACAAATCAACTGCTCTACCAACTGAGCTATGCCGGCTTGCGCCGCATTATAGGCCCAGCATTGCAGCCACGAAACTGCGCCAGCCGGGAGGGCCCTACTTGATCACCTGCAGTCTCGGCCGGCGGCCCGCCGGCGGCTTGGGACGGTGGTCGTCCGGAGATCCGGTGTGGGTCTTCGGCGGCGCGACCACCGGGGCGGGTAATGACGGCGAAGTCTGGAACGCCAGGCCGTGCCCGGTTTCCTTGGCGAAGATTCCCGCCACCGCGGTGATCGGCACCGAGATCTCGCGCGACGTGCCGCCGAAACGCGCCGAGAACTGGATCAGGTCGTTGCCGATTTTCAGATTGCGGGTGGCGTCGGCGCTAACGTTGAGCACAATTTCCCCGTTCTTGACGTACTCGGTCGGGACCTTGGTGGTCTCGTCAACCTTGACCGCGATGTACGGAGTCAGCCCGTTGTCGCAGCACCACTCATAGATCGCGCGGATCAGGTAGGGGGTGGTCGTGGTTTCCTTCACTTGCGCATGACCTTTTCGGAAGCTGTGAGCGCCTCGATGAAAGCGGGACGGCTGAACAGCCGCTCGGCGTACTTCATCAGGGGTGCGGCCTGCTTGGGCAGCTGGATGCCGTAGAAATCCAGTCGCCACAGCAGCGGAGCGATCGCGACGTCGAGCATCGAGAATTCCTCGCCGAGCATGTACTTCTGCTTGACGAACACCGGCGCGATCTGCGTCAGGTTATCACGGATGATCTGGCGCGCCTTCTCGGCCTGCTTCTGCGTGCCGCCCTCGATCGCATCGATGTTGGAGAACAGTTCGTTTTCGAAACGGAACAGGAACAGCCGCGCGCGCGCGCGCATCACCGGATCGGCCGGCATCAGTTGCGGATGCGGGAAGCGGTCGTCGATGTACTCGTTGATGATGTTCGACTCGTACAGGATCAGGTCGCGTTCCACCAGCACCGGGGTGCGGTTGTAAGGGTTCATCACCGCCAGATCCTCCGGCTTGTTGTAGAGGTCCACGTCGATGATCTGAAAATCCATCCCCTTTTCGTAGAGGACGATGCGGCAGCGTTGGCTGAATGGGCAGGTGGTGCCCGAATAAAGGGTCATCATGGGCCGTTACCTAGGTGTTGTTGGTCACTGCACGTCTTTCCAGTACTCCGTCTTGAGCAGCCAACTGAGCACAAGCAGGAGCGACAGGAATAACAGGACGACGATGCCGATCTGGACGCGCCGGGTCTTGGCGGGTTCGCCCATGTAGGAAAGGTAGTTCACCAGATCGCGCGCGAGCTTGTCGTACTCCAGCGGCGCAAGGGTTCCGGGCGATTCCAGCTCCAGCTTCTTGTGCTCGACCTTGTGCCCGCCGCGGTCCTCGATCTCGGATCTCAGGACCTGGTTGCCCTGCAGCTGCCAGAGCACGTGCGGCATGCCGACGTTCGGAAACGCCAAGTTGTTCCAGCCGGTCACGCGCGTCGGGTCGCGATAGAAGCTGCGCATGTAGGTGTAGAGCCAGTCCACGCCGCGCGAGCGGGCGATCACTGAAAGATCCGGCGGCGCGACGCCGAACCACTCCTGCTGGTCTTTTTTGGTGGCGGCGATGTGCATCGGATCACCGACCTTCTGGCCCGTGAACAGCAGGTTGTCCTTGATCTGCTGCTCGGTCAGCCCCAGATCCATCAAGCGGTTGTAGCGCATCGCAGTCGCGGAGTGGCAGTTCAGGCAGTAGTTGACGAACACCTTCGCGCCGCGCTGGATCGACAGCACGTCGCCGGAATCGAGGTTGGCGCGATCGAGCTGGATGCCCCCACCTGCGGCATGAACCGTGGCCGGCGCGAACAGCAACACGAGAATGAATCTTTTCACCATGTCACCCTCTCAGGCTCCGGCTTGGTCTTGTCGATCTTGGTGTACCAGGGCATCAGCAGGAAGAACAGGAAATAGATGGTCGTGAAAATGCGCGCCACCACGGTTGCGCGTTCCGCGCCGCCCAACCAGCCGCCGAACTGGCCCCAGACGTTGGTCGGCACGGTGCCGAGATAGCCCAGCACCACGAAGGAAATCACGAACAGCGCGAGCGCGGTCTTGTAGACCGCCCCCCGGTAGCGGATCGATTTGACGGCGCCGCGATCCAGCCACGGCAGAAAGAAGAAGACCACCACCGAAAGCCCCATCGCCAGCACGCCCGGAAACTGCGAGCCGAGCAACGGCGGCACAGCGCGCAGGATCGAATAGAACGGGGTGAAGTACCACACCGGGGCGATGTGGGTCGGGGTCTTGAGTGGATCGGCGGGCACGAAATTGTTGTGCTCGAGGAAGTAGCCACCAACCTCCGGCGCAAAAAACACGATGACGCTGAACACCATCAGGAATACCACCACGCCAAAGATGTCCTTCACCACGTAATAGGGAAAGAAGGGGATGCCGTCGAGTGGAATGCCGGACTTCGGATCCTTCTTTTTCTTGATCTCGATGCCGTCCGGATTGTTGGAGCCGACTTCGTGCAGCGCCACCAGGTGCGCAAAGACCAGGCCCAGCAGCACCAGCGGGATTGCGATGACGTGGAAAGCGAAAAACCGGTTTAGCGTCGCATCGGAAACCACGTAGTCGCCGCGGATCCACACCGCCAGGTCCGGACCGACGAAGGGGATGGCCGCGAACAGATTGACGATCACCTGCGCGCCCCAGTAGGACATCTGGCCCCAAGGCAGCAGATAGCCGAAGAAGGCCTCCGCCATCAGACACAGGTAGATCAGCACGCCCAGCAGCCACAGCAACTCGCGCGGCCTGCGGTAGGAACCGTAGATCAGGCCGCGAAACATGTGCAGATATACCACCACGAAGAACAACGACGCGCCGGTGGAATGCATGTAGCGTATCGCCCATCCCCAGTCGACGTCGCGCATGATGTACTCGACCGAAGCGAAGGCCTGCGCGGCATCGGGCTTGTAGTGTATGGTGAGGAAAATGCCGGTCACGATCTGCATCACCAGCACAAGCATCGCCAGCGAGCCGAAGTAGTACCAGAAGTTGAAGTTCTTCGGCGCGTAATATTCGGAAAGATGCGCCTTCCAGGTCGCCGTCAGCGGAAAGCGAGCGTCGATCCAGTTGAGCAACGCCGTCATCTTGCCCATCGCGTCATGCTCCTTTGCTGTCTTCACCGATGAGCAGACGCGTGTCGCTCAAGTAGGTATAGGGGGGAACCTTGAGATTCGTGGGGGCCGGCACGCCCTTGTAGACGCGGCCGGCGAGATCGAACTTGGAACCGTGACAGGGGCAGAAGAATCCGCCCGGCCA
>DASYUW010000203.1:0-5195 GCA_036000845.1 Burkholderiales bacterium | reverse complement strand
CGACGCCCACGAGAACGTGAAAGATCTTGTGCCACGACTCGGGGCGATGACCAAACTCGCGGTAGTCGGCAATGAGACTCAGCAGAACGAGAACAAAGAAGATCCCAATCCCGCGCGTGTACCACTTCTGTAGCCATCGGGTACCCATAAAATCAATGTTCCATTGTCATTGGAACTGTTGTGTCTCCGAATCAAGCACGGCTATATGCCACCCGGTCGAACCATTGCAACAGTGATGGGAGGACAATCATGACGAGATGGATTGCGGTAATAGCGATTGGGCTCATTGCTGGTTGCGCGACTACCAGCTCACCGGTGCCAGAGGGTTACTCGGGGCCGCTCGCGATGATCAAGGATACCGTCAACCAGCACAGCACCAGCAAGGCCGACTTCTTTTGCCTGGCCGAAATCGACGGGCGAGATGAGCTTTGCTCCCGAGGCAGGCAAGGTCTACTGGATCAGGGGAACGTTGGGCGAAGAGCATTCGGCGATCTGGATTGAAGAGGAAGGAACGAGCCGAGTAATTGGAGACAAGATCGAAGTCAAAGGATCGGCAAAACTCGGGATCTTGGAGAAATAGTTTGGAAAGTGAAAATGAGCCGCAGAAGGCAGAAGGGGTCAGGTTTTGAAAATTTAACACCTGCCTTCCCCGCCCGCGCGATTGGACGACCAGGGTTTGGCGTAGTCCGACCCATAAAGCTCGCGGAATCCTGAGGGAGAGAAGATGAAAGCAAGAACGGTATTTCTGACATTCGCCACCACGATGCTCGCCTCGGGTGCCGCAGTCTCCGCGGAAGGTCCGGTGGTCTGGGCCGATTCGACTTGCGACTATTTCATCATCCAGCTGCCAGAAGGGAATCCCGCCGAAGCGTTCGGCTTGTTTAGGTCCAACACTAAGTCGATACCCAAGGTCGGTGACATCGTCGAAGGCGATATTGTTGCGGCGTATAAAGTCGACGTAACCGACAAAGCAACCGGGCAGAAGTATTCCTTGTTGCACTGGGCCAATGGCAAGAGCGAGGAGACGTTGGTGCGCCATTCTCCGGTGTACTGCTCCAGCCGCTATAAGAAGAGAGAATAGAGTTTGGCAGCGCGATGTGTTGTCTGGCGGTCTTTTGTTCCCTCCGGTTGCGCGGGGCGTTGGACCGCATTTCTCTCGTCCCTCGTCCCTCACCCCTCGTCCCTATTCTTCAGACCACCCTGAAATTCTTGAACTGCCACGGGTCGGACGCGTCCACATCCTCCGGAAAGAGTACTCCGCGCCCTTCCAGCGGCGTCCAGTCGGTGTACACGCCCACGACCCTGCCGAGGTAGGGCTTGCAGATCTGCATCATGAACTTGTACGGCAACTCGTCAGGCTCGACGATGCCGGCGTCGGGATTGTTAATCGCCCAGATGATCGCCGCGGCATAGCCGATATTGACCTGCAGACTGGTGGCGTTGTTGTACGGGCAAAGCCTGCGCGCGTCCTCGATGGTGAGCTGCGAGCCGTACCAGTAAGCGCCCTTCTTGTGCCCCATCAGCAACACGCCGAGTTCGTCCATACCTTCGGAAATCTCGTCGCGCAACAGCCGGTAGCGCGGCGGAAACCGGTAATTGTTGCCGATGTACTCGTGCATCGACAGCACCGCGTCGTCGCACGGATGATACGAGTAGTGGCAGGTCGGCCGGTACACCGCCTTGCCCTTCTTGTGCACCGTGAAGTAGTCGGGAATCGTGGTGGACTCGCCGTGGGAGATCAGGAAGCCGAGCATCGGGCCTTCCAGCGGCGTCCAGGTGCGTACCCGCGTGGACGCGCCGGTGCGCTCCAGATAAACCGCGGCGCCGCAGCCGAAATCGAACTTGCGCCCGTCGTGCGGCCAGTTCTTCTCGTGCGTACCCCAGCCCAACTCTGCCGGCTGCAGCGACTCGCCCGCAAAGGCTTCGCTCGACCACGTGTTGACGAATTCGTCGCGCTGTTTGCGGCGCGGGCTCACCTGACTGTCGCGCTCGGCAATATGGATGACCTTGACGTTCAGCCGTTGCGCGAGCTGCGCCCACTGCTCGCGGGTTTTCGGCACCGGCGTTTTTTCCCCATCATCCTTGGCGATGTTGAGCAGCGCCTGCTTGAGCATGTGCGAGACCAGTCCGGGGTTGGCCCCGTGCATCAACACGCAGGCCGGGCCCTTGGGGTGTTTCCTGCGCAGGTCCAGCGCCGCCTCGCGGTAGGCGTAGTTGGAGCGCCGGTCGGCAGGGACGCTGGTGTTATTGTGCCCGCCGGGCCAGGGCTCGATGCAGGCGTCGATGTAGAGAATCCCGCGCCGCCGGCAGTACTCGATGGTGTCGAGGCTGTTGACGTCGTAGGAGGCGTTGACCAGGAAGTCGCCAGGACCCAGGTACTTGTCGTACTGGGCGACGTAGGTCTCGCGCTTGATCGGCTCGACGATGAACTTGACGCCAAGGCTGCCGGCAATCTCGCGGCCGAAAGCGTTGGCAGTGATGATGGTGATCTGCTCGGGCTTGATGTCGATATGGCGCAGGATCAGCGGCAGCGAGCCCTGGCCCACTGATCCGAAACCGACGATAAGCATTCTCCCTTCGAAAACCGCATACTTTTTGTAGCCGGCCAATTTAGCTTTCACTCCTTAGATCTGGCGACGCAGCCATCCCTGCGTGAGGGCAACTTTATAGACGAAGTTGGCGGCAATCTCAACCCCGACCCCCTCTCCCCGCCCCTCTCCCGCGAGGGGAGAGGGAGATCGTGAAACAACTTATTACGCCGTCGCAGACTTGTGACGGGAGAGCGCCCAGGCCACGTGGCTTCTCACCAGCGCCGAGGAATGGTCGCGCCGCGCCTCGAGCGCCGCCACCACCGCGCCCGAAGTGGGCGCGTTGCCCAGGCCCACCGCCAGATTCCGCAGCCAGCGCTCGTGGCCGATCCTGCGGATGGCGCTGCCTTCCAGCCGCCGTTCGAATTCTTCTTCGCTCCAGGCAAACAGCTCCGTCAGCGCCGCCGCATCGAGGCCGTCGCGAACCGAGAAGTCTTCGACGTCCGCCTTCTGAGCGAACCGGTTCCACGGACAGACCAGTTGGCAGTCGTCGCAGCCGTAGATGCGGTTGCCCATCAGCGGGCGCAGCTCCTCCGGGATCTCGCCCTTGTGCTCGATGGTGAGATAGGAAATGCAGCGGCGCGCGTCGAGTTGATACGGCGCCACGATCGCACCGGTCGGACAGACGTCGATGCAGCGCCGGCAGGTACCGCAGTGGTCCGGTTGCGGCTCATCCACCGGCAACGGCAGATCGGTGTAGATCTCGCCGAGGAAAAACCAGGAGCCGGCCTCGCGATTGAGCAGCAGGGTGTGTTTGCCGCGCCAGCCGATTCCCGCGTTGGCAGCCAGCTCGACTTCCATGACTGGCGCGCTGTCGGTGAAGACGCGGTAGGAGAATCGCCTCGCCGGCTCCGTGCTCAGCGTGTCGGCGCGTTCTACCTCTGCGGCGATGCGCTCGCAAAGTTTCTGTAATCGGCCGCGCAACACCTTGTGGTAGTCGCGGCCCACCGCGTAGCGCGCAACGTACGCGCGGCTGCCGTCGTTGATGACCTCCCAGGAATCGCGAGCCTCCTGCGGGAAATAGTTCATTCGCACCGAGATCACCCGCAAGGTGCCGGGCACTAGTTCGCCAGGACGGGTGCGGCGGGTGCCGTGTGCCGCCATGTAGTCCATGTCGCCGTGCCAGCCGCGCGCCAGCCATTCCATCAATCGCGTCTCGGCCTCGCCGATTTCGCAGCCGGCAATGCCGATCTGCTGAAATCCCAGCTCGCCGCCCCAACCACGGATGCGGGCCGCGAGCGCGCCAAGGTCGGGCACGGCGCCCCGCAGCGGATCAGCGGGCGGAAGCCTGTTTTGGTTGTGCGGCCTCATTACCGGATTCGGCGAGAAGAAATTCCAGCCCGCGGGTCTCGCCGTGCTTCATCAGGAAGAAGCGCTCGGGCGGGATGCCCGCGGCCGATAACGCCTCGGCAAGCTTCCGCGGCGGCTCGTCCAGGCGCTCGTCGGTGAGACGAAATGTTCCCCAGTGCATGCCGACAGAGTAACGCGCATTCAGGTCGCGGTGTGCACGCACCGCCTCTTCCGGGTTGACGTGCATGATGCTCATGAACCAGCGCGGCTCGTAAGCGCCTATCGGCAAGGCCGCGAGGTCGAACGAGCCGAAGCGCCTGCCGAGGTCGGCTATGTCCTGCGAGTAGCCGAAATCGCCGCCGAACAACAGACGCATTTGCGGGTGCTCGATCACCCAGGCGCCCCACAAAGTACGGTCGCGATCCCACGGCGTACGCTGGCTCCAGTGCTGCACCGGCGCGAGGTGCAACGTCAGCCCCATGTGAACGCGGCTCTCCCACCAGTCGAGCTCGGTGACGTTGCTTATGCCTTGCTCCAGGAACCAGGCCTTGAGCACCAGCGGAACGAAAAACATCGGCGGACCGCCGGCCTGCCGGTTCAGGCGCCTGACGGTATCGCGGTCGAGGTGATCGTAGTGGTTGTGCGAAATGACCACGACGTCCACGTGCGGCAGGGTCCCGAAGTCGAGACCTGGCGCAACGTGGCGCTTGGGACCTGCGAAGGGCAGCGGCGAGGCGCGTTCGGTGAGATGCGGATCAGTGAGCACGTTGACGCCGCCCAACTGCAGCAGAAAAGTGACGTGGCCTATCCACGTCAGCGTGGGCTGGGCGCGGTTCGCCGCCAGAAACGCCGCGTCGGGCTTGAGCAAGGGAAAGTTGTATCCCGCTTCAGGATCCTCCGGGATACCTTTAGTCCAGCGTTGCCATTGCCATTTCCAGAAGCTCTGCTTCGGAGTGTGCGGGTAGTTGTTGCGAAATCCGTCGGGAGTGTGATGGGTTTTCATCGGATTATAATGAGGGTTGCCGTGACATGCGGCGATTACAAACGCGCACGTGGCATAAAACACAATATTCAATCTCATCGTTCCATACAGGACAAGAAACTCGCTGAAGTTTAACAGCGAAGCAACACATTCGACACAAGGGGAGCGAGCAAATGGCGACCAGAAAAAAACGGGCGGTGGGCGTGATCGGTCTGGGTTCGATGGGCATCGGCGTAGCCCGCACGCTGCTCAAAAAGGGCTTCGAGGTACACGCCTACGACGTTCGGCCGGAAGTGTCGAAGGCCTTCGCAAAGGAAGGCGGCGTTGCCGCCGCG
>DASYUW010000202.1:0-13273 GCA_036000845.1 Burkholderiales bacterium | reverse complement strand
CGCCGCCGCCGGCTTGGCGGTGACGCTGATTCCGGTGCTGATGGGTTATCTCATCCGCGGCAAAATTCCCGAGGAAAAGAAAAACCCGCTCAATCGCGCGCTGATCGCGCTTTATCAGCCGCTGCTGGACAAGGTGCTGGCCTTTCCCAAAACCACCCTTGTGGTTGCGCTGCTGATCCTTCTGGCGACCATCTATCCCGTCAGGCAGATCGGCGGTGAATTCATGCCACCACTGGATGAAGGCGATCTGTTGTACATGCCGAGTGCCCTGCCGGGACTATCGGCCGGCAAGGCGTCTGAACTGTTGCAGCAGACCGACCGGCTCATCAAGACCGTGCCCGAGGTGGCGAGCGTGTTCGGCAAAGCCGGTCGCGCCGAGACCGCGACCGACCCGGCGCCGCTCGAGATGTTCGAGACCACAATCCAGTTCAAGCCGCAATCGGAATGGCGCCCAGGCATGACCCAGGACAAGCTGGTAGAGGAACTGGACGCCATCGTCAAGGTACCGGGATTGTCGAACATCTGGGTGCCGCCGATCCGCAACCGCATCGACATGCTGGCCACCGGCATCAAGAGCCCGGTGGGGGTGAAGGTGGCGGGAGTGAACCTGGGGGAGCTCGACCGCATCACGGCCGAGATCGAACGCGTACTGAAGCAGGTGCCTGGGGTGACCTCCGCATTCGCCGAACGGCTTTCCGGGGGGCGCTACATCGACGTGAAGATCGACCGCGACGCGGCGGCGCGCTACGGGCTGAATATCGCCGATGTACAGAGCATGGTCTCGGCGGCCATCGGCGGCGACAACATCGGCGAGACGGTCGAGGGACTGCAACGCTTCCCCATCAACGTGCGCTATCCGCGCGAAGTGCGCGATTCGGCAGAGAAACTGCGTCAGTTGTCGGTACTGACGGAACGCGGAGCGCAGATCCGGCTCGGCGATGTCGCAGCGATTCAGATCAACGACGGCCCGCCCATGCTGAAGAGCGAGAATGCGCGCCTATCCGGCTGGGTGTACGTCGACATTCGTGGCCGCGATCTCAGTTCCGCCGTGCGCGACATGCAGCAGGCGGTGGCGAACGAAGTCAAGCTGCCGGCTGGTTACTCCATATCGTGGTCAGGCCAATTCGAGTACTTCGAGCGTGCCCAGGCGAAGCTGAAGATCGTCGTGCCATTTACACTGGTCATCATCTTCGTGCTGCTTTATCTCACGTTTCGACGTTTCGTCGAGGCGTTTCTGATCATGGCCACGCTGCCTTTCGCGCTGGTGGGCGGCTTCTGGCTGATTTTTCTCCTGGGCTACAACATGTCGATCGCCTCCGCGGTCGGGTTCATCGCACTGGGCGGCGTGGCAGCGGAAATCGGCGTGGTGATGCTGATCTACGTCAATCAGGCGGTCGCCACCCGCGTGACCGAGGGACGCCTTAACAACGGGCAAGAGCTTGCCCAGGCAATCGTGGAGGGAGCAGCCCTAAGGGTGCGGCCGATCGCCATGACGGTTGCCGTGATCATTGCGGGTTTGTTGCCGGTCATGTGGGGCACGGGCACGGGTTCGGAGGTGATGCGGCGCATTGCTGCGCCGATGGTCGGCGGAATGATCTCCGCGCCGCTGTTGTCGATGATCGTGCTGCCTGCGGCGTACTTTCTGATTCATCGCCGCCGGCTACGTTGAGGCTTGACGGCAACCAGGTGCAAGCGAACCCGTCGGCTCTTGATGTTGTTACGCTGTAGGAAATGAGCGACTTTAACTTACACGAAAATCGCTCCATCCTTCCGCGGGTTCTTCATTTAGTAGAGGTGTGTTGCAGGGGTGTCATTTCATCAACCAACAGGCTAGCGGAGTGCAAAATGGACCAGAGCAAGAGAAAGACGATGCGGGTGGTTTCGGGCGCCGCGCTTGCAGCAGCGGCAGCGGGATTGTTTCTGTCCGGTACAGTCAGCGCAGTCGCAGCGGAGCCGAAAGAAGCCAAGGTGCAATGCGCGGGCGTTAATGCCTGCAAAGGCAAAAGCGAGTGCTCGTCCGCCAAAAATGGATGTAAGGGACAGAACGCCTGCAAGGGCGAAGGATGGGTATCGATGAGCGAGAAGCAATGTATGGAGAAGGGTGGCAAGGTGGAAAAGGGCTGAGACGCTTCGATCGCCGCCCCCGATCGGGGAGCATGCTTCGGCATGCTCCCCCTATTTCTCCAGCAATGCTTAAGGATGCTTCCGCCTTTTTCCTGAGAACCGATCATGCACGACAGCGCCAAATCGATTTCGTATTTCCTGTTTTTCGCACTCTCGATGCTGGTCGGCGGCATCACTCTTGCCGCCGGTGATCCGGATCGCGGGGCAGCGATGTTCCGCGCATGCATTGCGTGTCATTCCATCAAGCCCGATGAGCACATGACAGGCCCGAGCCTGGCTCATGTCTGGGGTCGCAAGGCTGGGACAGCGGCAGGATTTGCCCGCTATTCGGACGCGTTGAAGAATGCGAACGCAGTGTGGGATGAGCACACGCTGGACCAGTGGCTGCGCGATCCGGCGAAATTTATTCCGCACAACGACATGACGTTCCCTGGTATCGAAGGCGGCAATAATCGCCGGGACGTCATCGCCTACTTGAAGGCGGTCTCCGAAGGACGCGCGCCGGCGCCATCCCAAAAGGAAGGCGGCATGGGGATGATGATGGGTCGCAGTAAAATGGATCTGAAAAGCGCCAGTCCGAAGATGCAGGTCGTTTCTCTCGAATACTGCGGCGATACCTATATCGTCAAAACAGCAGCGGGACAAACGTACAAATTCTGGGAGTTCAACCTCCGCTTACAAACGGACTCGAGCAAGCGCGGCCCCCTCAAGGGAGAGCCGGTTATCGTGGGGACCGGGATGATGGGTGACCGTGCAGCGGTCATATTTACTGCACCGCGCGAGATTAGTTCGTTTATCAAGGAATCGTGCCACTGACCAAACGAATCGGTGCGCCTGTTCCATTTTGGAGAAGCCGGGCATGAGCGCGACCAGCCAACGCGAATGTCAAAACTGGTTCTTCATGCCTATGCGGTCAAGTGGGCACGCCAGGTCTACCCTGTCTGTGAGCAGCGGGCGCCTCTCGCCTCCAACTCCACAACCACGATCGAGCTCCCGCGACCAGCGTTAACTCGGCGACACGCCCATCTCCCGGCGTTGTGGAGAGGAATTAACGCTGACACCCCTGGCTGCTGCTTGAATGCCAGCTTCGCTCGGAAAGCACAGGGTGAATACGGTCGGCCCTTCGGGCGTGCTGCGCACGCTCGCGGACCCACCGTGCAACTGCATGATCGAGCGCACGATCGCTAGCCCCAACCCCGAGCCGCGCTCCGACCCGCCCCGCGCTTCGTCTATCCGGAAGAAGCGATCGAACACTCGTGACAAGATGTTGGCGGGAATCCCCGAGCCGGGGTTGGAGACCTCGACGAGGACGCTCGCATCGGGCGCGAGGGCAAGGGACACCGTGATGGCTTCGCCACTATGCGTGTGGCCGATGGCGTTGATGACCAGGTTGGACAATGCTTGCCGCAGCAGCTCGGGGTCGGCCCAGATCGCCGCGCTGCCTTCGATACGCAGCTCCAGCCCGTGCTCGGCCAGCAGCCCCTCGTAGTACTCAGCCACGTGCATAATTTCCCGTCTGCCGTCAAGGAGCTTGCGGTGCAGGACGGCCTGCGCGTTGTCCGCGCGCGCGAGGAACAACATGGCGTCGATCATGCGGCCCAACCGTTCGCACTCCTCTACCGCGGAGGCCAGCACGGCCTCATACTCCGGCGCGGCGCGTGCGCGGCGCAACGCCACCTGGGCCTCGCCCATGAGATTGCCGATGGGCGTGCGCAGCTCGTGTGCCAGGTCCGAAGAGAACTGGGACAACCGCCGGAAGGAATCCTGCAAGTGCACAAGGGTCTGGTTGAAGGCCGCGGACAGTCCCTGCAGCTCGCGCGGCACGCCGTCCACAGGTAGCCTCTCATCCAGCCGGCTCGCCGAGATCTCGCCCGCCCGACGCGCCATCGCGTCGAGTGGGGAGAGCGCGCTCTGGACGAGCGGGAAACCCACTAGGCCCGCGATGGCGGCCGCGACGACAGCTGCCACCACCAGCCTCGAACGATAGCGCCGGGCGAAGTTCTCGCGCTCGGTCACGTCCAGCGCGAGCATGATGGCGATGGGCGGGTGTATGGCGTCTCCAAGAGCGCCCGACGTGACCAGCGCCCGCCATATGCGACCCTCGTGCGTGAGCGTGCCCATCGGCTCGCCCGCACGTCGCGAGGTGCGCGCGCGTCTCCAGACGCTGTCGGCCAGCGAGCGCGCTTCGTAGGAGGACTCGATGGTGTGGCCCCGCGAGTCGCTAAGCACGAAATTCAGCCGCTGATGAAGGGTCATGGCGTTGAGCAGGCGCTGGGGGTTAGCGCGCAGCTCTTCGAAGGAGCGTTGCTCCGCCAGGATCTGCTGTACAAAGGCCTCAATGCCCGCGAGTTCGCGCCGGTCCTCGACCGAGAATTCCTCCTGGAAGCTGTAGTCGAGATAGATGCAGATGCCGACGTGCGCGGTCACCAGCACGGCGACAAATCCGACGGCGAGCCTCGCCGTAAGCGAGACCGGCGCTCTGGCGCTAGCCATGTCTTTCCTGCTCCTCCAGGACGTAGCCCATGCCCCGCAGCGTATGGATGAGCTTGCGCTCGTAAGGGTCGTCGACCTTGGCGCGTAATCTGCGCATGGCAACGTCGACGACGTTGGTGTGGCTGTCGAAGTTGATGTCCCAGACCTGAGAGGCGATGTAGGCCCGGGAGAGGATTGCGCCGGGGTTCTGCATAAGAAGTGCGAGCAGGGCGAACTCCTGCTTGGTCAGATCTATTCTCTCCTGGCCTCTGCGCACACGGCGCCGAAGCAGGTCCAGCTCCAAGTCCCCCACCTGAAGCACGTCGGGTTCGCGCCCGGCACCACGGCGCATCACCGTGCGCACACGCGCCACCAACTCGGCGAAAGCGAAAGGCTTTACCAGGTAGTCGTCGGCGCCAAGTTCCAGTCCGCGTACGCGGTTGGCCACCTCGTCGCGAGCGGTCAGGAACACGACTGGCGTCTGCTTTTGCCGCCGCAGTGCCTCGAGAACCTGCCAGCCGCTGGCGCCGGGCAGCATGATGTCCAGGATCACCACATCGTAGTCGCCGGTGGTCGCGAGGTGTAGTCCGTCGACCCCGGTTGCGGCGGTATCCACGACGAACCCCTCTTCCGTGAGTCCCTTGCGCAGGTAAGCGCAGGTCTTGACCTCGTCCTCCACGACCAGCAGGCGCATGGCTTCCCTCCTAAGCGTCCCGACCATTTTCGCGCAAGCAGCACCCGGGACACCATTACAAAAATGTAATCCTGCCGTCAGGTGGGCGTTTGCCGCGGGCCACTAGCATGGCTCCATCTGTCGTGATGATGCAACAAGTTGCCTTCCACGCACTTGGCAGCAACGAACGAAAAGGAATCGATGTGCTTCACTCGAACACGGCAAGCCGATGTCACAGCAAAACTTGAGCGGCTGGATCGGCCGCCAACAGAAAAATAAACACCTCTTGCTTCCGCACACCCAGATGCGGGGAGTGCGCGCACCGACGCTAAACCCCGCCACCAACACAAGTCGCAGCGCAGGACCGGCACCAGGGCTTTTGGGCATTCGGTGCCGCGTCCTTTCCTATGCTGCCCTCGTGGAACCGGAAAGGGCTAGGAGAGCGCCCGCCCGGCTTAAATAACCAGACTACAAGGAGATAGTTATGAAGAGGAGTATAGCTATGAAGAGGGGACTCATCGCTTTGGCGGTAGCTGGCGCCTTCGCCGCGCCGGCCGCGATGGCAGATGTGACCATCAGCGGCGCCATCAACATGGGTCTACAGATCGGTAAGTCCAGCGACGCCCCGGCCAATACATTTTCCGGTACGCCCGCGGTTCCGGGCCTTACGACGAACCAACTGCACCCCAGCTACTCGCACATCGATATTGAGTCGACGGACGACATCGGCAACGGCAACAAGATCGTCTTCCACTATCAGTTCGATATTTCGGGTACTTCTAGCGCCGCCCCCAATCTTGCGGGCGGCGCCATAGGTAACCGGAATTCCTTCATCGGCGTGGTCGGCACGTGGGGCGCGTTCAAGGTGGGCACGAACGAAAACGTATACGAGCGCTTTATGTACGTGCCGGACCCGCTTGACGGCGCTGTCGGCCCGGGCGGCAACCTGAACATCCTTGGCACGCCCGGCGTGGGCACCGTGTTCGAGGTCGGTCAAGCCGGCTGCGCCACGCTTGGTGCCGCTTTCGTTTTTGATCCGGATACCGGCACAAATATCGCAAACCCGGATGCTGGCACCGGCGGTTGCGTGGGCTTCTATCGTCGTGCCGAACAGCAGATCTGGTACGAGAGCCCGAACTGGAACGGCTTCACCTTCGAAGTGGACTACACGCTGAGCGCGTTCAAGACCCAGACCATCGATCCGCAAATCATCTCGATCGGCGGCAAGTGGCAGCCGGAAGGCATGCCGTTCTATGTTGACCTGGCAATCGAGCAGCACGAAGACATGTTCGGCGCGAACAAGCTCGGTGCAGTTGGCGGAACCGGTTCCAGTGATGACGCCTTGCAGATCGGCGGCGGCTGGACTCTCGGCGATTTGAGCCTGCACGCACGCTATGAACAGCTGAGCTATAAGACCGATGGTATTGCTGCCGGGTTGATCAGCGAGTATGAGCGTGATGCGTACTGGTTCGCGGTGAAGTACAACATGCCGTCAGGCTACGTCGGCGCGGAACTCGGCATTGCCAACGAAGGCGAGACCAATCTTGGTGATGCAGTCGATACCGGCGCGACCATGTTCGGCGTGGGTTACTTCCACAATTTGTCGAAGCAGTCGCAATTGCAGTTCATCTACGCCCGCACCGACAACGATGCTAACGGCTCCTACGCGCAAATCGGCTCACCACTGGCCGGGGGCGGACCATCGACCTCAATCGGGGCTGACCACCAGGTGTTCGACGTCCGCATCAAGCACACCTTCTGATGCCCGCATCTGCCTACCGTGACGGGACGGGCGCCTCTTCAGGCGCCCGTCTTTGGTTCCCGAACGCAACAAAAGCCACATATGGTTGTCGATGAAATAGAACAAGCGAAAGCCGCGCTCGAACCGAGTGCCCTCGACCAGCTCGCGCTCGTTGCACAGCCTGTTGCCGTCCTCCACAGGGAGCGCGCATGACTTCACAGCGCATTCTGGTCGTCGATGACGAGGCCGACATCCGCAGTCTCCTGCGCGAGATCCTCTCCGAGGAAGGCTACGAGATCGAGGTTGCAGCCGACGCGGCGCAGGCGTGCGCCTCGCGCGCGCGCCAGAACCCCGATCTGGTGCTGCTGGACGTCTGGATGCCGGATACCGATGGCATCACGCTGCTGCGTGAGTGGTCGCGTGGCCCGACCACGGTGGATTGTCCGGTCGTGATGATATCCGGCCACGGCACTGTCGAGACTGCGGTGGAGGCGACCCGCCTCGGCGCGTTCGACTTCGTGGAAAAACCCCTGTCGCTCGCCAAGGTCCTGCGCACCGTGGAGCGGGCACTGGATGCCGGCCGCCAGAAGCGCCAGAGAGAGAGCGTGCCGTTGCCGCCACCGTTCGCACCAGTGGGCCGCAGCCGCGCGATGCAGCTGATTCGCGAGCAGGTCCAGCAGGTCGCGCCGCACGACGCGCCGATTCTGCTTCTGGGCGAATCGGGTACTGGCCGCGAGGCGCTCGCGCGCTACATTCACTCTCTCAGTCCGCGCAGTGCGCAGCCGCTTGTCGCAGTTGCCGCGGGCAGCCTCGCAGAAGAGACTGCCGCCGCGCTATTGCATGGACGCGAGACGGCCGCGGGTGTCGAGCCCGGGGTGTATGACCAGGCCGATGCGGGCACGCTGTTCATCAACGGCCTGGAGGATTTGTTGCCAGCGGCGCAGCGGCTGCTGTTCGCCGACATCGAGAACGGCCACTTCACGCGACTCGGTGCCGCGCAATCGCGGCCACTCAACGTGCGGTTCATGAGCTCCGCGCAGCCCGGCCTCGATACGCGCGGGGTGCCGGAGCCGTTCCGCCGTGATCTGCTGTGGCACTTGGACGTGGTGACTCTACGCGTCCCGCCGCTGCGCGAATATGCCGAGGACGTGCCGGACCTGCTGCGCTACTACGTGGATCGACTGACGGATGATGGCGGGCTGCCGTTCCGGCATTTCAGCTTGGCTGCGCAGAACCGGCTGCGCAACTATCCCTGGCCCGGCAACATCCACGAGCTCAAGAACCTCGTGCAGCGGCTGCTGATTCTGAAGGGCGGAGAAGAAATCGGTCTCGACGAAATCGAACGTGAGCTGTCCAGCCAGCTTCCGGCCGACGAACCGCTGATGAAGCAGGACGTGCTCGCGCTGCCGTTGCGCGAGGCTCGCGAGCAGTTCGAACGCACGTACCTGCAGCAGCAGCTGCTGATCTGCAACGGCAAAGTCGAGCAGCTTGCCAAGCGCGTCGGCCTGGAGAGAACGCATGCGTATCGCAAGTTCCATTCACTCGGACTAGGGTCGCCGTTGCGCGAGGCTCGCGAGCAGTTCGAGCGTGCGTACCTGCAGAAGCAGTTGCTGATCTGCAACGGCAAGGTCGAACAGCTCGCCAAGCGCGTCGGTATGGAGAGAACGCACTTGTACCGCAAGCTCCACTCGCTCGGAGTTGATTTCCGGAACGTAACACACGACTGAAAGGCTGATGCCCCGCTGCGCATCTGTTACACGACGATCGAGGCTTTGAGGCACGAGGGCATAACCAGCGAGTCCGCAGAGCACGTGGAGATCACCGCCCTTCACACATATCCAATCAAGGGCTGCCCCCGGCATCCCACGCGTGTTGCAGACGATCACGCGCGCTGGGCTCGTGTGGGACCGTCAAAGGATGTTCGTCTCGGACTCGCGGCGCTTCCCAAGGCAGCGCGAGTACCCGCGCGCGCACGGCAAATCAGGTCCGGATTTTCGATAGCAGGATGTCATGCGGGTGTTCGCAATGAAAGACTACGATAAGCATCAATGACAAGAGCGGTGCGCGACCGTGTCCCCATTACAAGCTTGTAATGTTGAGGTCACGGAGCCGTGCCTAGCGGCCGCGTAGGATGGTGCTCACGTGATCTCTGAAGAGGAGGCAATCATGAAATCAGCCATCATCCGCAAAGTCAGCCTTACTCTCGTAATTGCCGCAGCATTCTTCGCAGTGGGGGCTCTCACCCCTCTCGCAGCCGATGACAGCAATGTGCGAGCGCCCGTGCCTTCGGTCAGCGAAATATACGGTCGGACTGGCTATCGGCCCAACGCTCCGCTCGTGACGTCCGTCGTACGCTTAACGAGTCAGGAGAGTCGGAGCGTTGACAAGATCTACGGCCGGGCAAGCTACGATCCGTACTGGGAGCCCCGCAACGCCGGCAGCGGCCCGGCCTTAGCGACCGGTTCGGGCAAGGGCGAGCACGACGTCAGCATGATCTACGGCCGGTCTTAGAGCTACGACCTGTATTGAGTGAGGTCCCGCCAATGGCCTAACAGGCGAGACCGCCCTAGCCGGTAAGGGCAAAAGTGAGCGTATGCAGGGCAACTGCAAATGACTCGCAAATCGGACAGCGAATGCGGCTCTTGGGGCCGGGCTTCGTGCGATGACGTCGTCCGAAGCTCGGCCCCTAATGTTGAGGCTTGCTTCAAGCGTTAACGAGCTACGTCTGCTGCCTCCAAACATCGAGGCAGCGCAATCGCAACACAGCGGTCAAGCGTGAGCTACGAAATCCCATCTCCCAACTCCGGATGGTGCCCGAGAGGAGCGCGAATGCCGCGCGGTGCGGGACCGATGGCGAAGAGTTGCGGTTCGTGGCGTGCACTCGCACGCCCCGTTGCGGGGCACCGCTCGCCGTCTTCGCTCCAACACGGGGCAGCCCTCATGCTCTGTCGGACGACGTTCCCACTTGCCGTGGTCTCTAACTCTCTGTTTGTTCACTTGTCTTGAGCCAAATTGACGGGTGTCGGGCACCTGGCACAGCCAGTGCTGTTGCCGGTGGGCAGGGGCTGAGTACCAGCCCTTCATCCTGCAACCGTTTGGGGCTCAAGCTCAATTGCGTTCCGTCCTTGCCGCGCTTTGCTTCGCCGCGTCGTTCGCCATCTCATGCGCGCATGGCAAAGAGCGCGCGCCTGCTGCGCAAGATCGCCTTTCGATCCGCGTCACCGAGGGGGGCTGGGGCAATGCGCGCCCAGCCGACATTGAGGCGGTGCTGAATTCCGCTGCGCGCGAACTGTTTGCCCACTTCCCGGGCAGATCTCTAGCGCCGATCGTCGTCTCTCACAGTGAAGGGAACCCGCGCGTGCTGTACCAGCGCGGGCCAAACGGCGAGTACCTCATGCAACTGAGCGCGGGCAATCGCCGCTGGTCCCAGTATGCCTACCAGTTTGCCCACGAGTTCTGTCACGTGCTGTCGAACTACGACAACAAGCAGTTCGCCGGCGATACACCGATTGCGCCGAATCAGTGGCTGGAAGAGTCGCTGTGCGAGGCGGCATCCTTGTTCACGCTGCGGAGCATGGCGAATAGCTGGGAGGCCGCGCCGCCCTATCCCCAATGGCGCGACTATGCGCCGTTGTTGCGCGACTACGCCGGGCAACTCGCTGGAGAAGCGCACCGGCATCTTGCCGAGGGGACGGACTTGTCGCAGTGGTACCGGCAGCATCGGGACAATTTGCGCGGTAGCGCTTATCTGCGTGAGTACAACGAAGTGTTGGCAAATGTGTTGGCGAGCGATCTGGCCGCCGAGCCCAGACACTGGACCGCCCTCGCGTTCCTGAACGCGGACAAATCGGCCACTATCGGAGACTTGGGGGACTACATCGAGAGCTGGTCCTCCGCCACGCCGGAACCGCAGCGAGCGTTCGTACAGAAGCTGGCGCAGCTTTTGGGTGTGGCAGATGAAGCAGCGCCGCTCAAGCTGGCAAGCGCATCGCTAATTCTGCAACAACCTTGACCGCTTAATCCAAAAAACGGGAGCGACCCCGGGCCGCTCCCGCGCTTGCGCCTAGTTGTTCAGTAACCGTAGGCGTTCCTCGGGTGCACGCGCTTGATTAGCGCAGCTCCTTCAGACCCGCCGGGCATGCCTTCCTTGCCTGCGGGGCCCACGCGCCCTGCAGCGCCCGGTTGAGACATGGCTTTCTGTTTCGCCGCGATCGCACGTTGATACTGAATCCAGTCGTTTGTGTCGCGGCCGGCATACGCGGCCGAGGAAACCAGCAGCAGCGTCAACGCCGAAACGGCGGCAATTCCAATCGTTTTCATGACATCCTCCTGGGTAATGTTCTGGCAACTCGCCTGACCTCTGAACGACACATCTGTCGGCACAAGGGTCGAAAACTGACACACAGCGGTCAGCTCCGCGGGGGAGGAAGAGCCGGCTGACCGGAGAAGCTGTGACAGTATTCTCGGGTCGGGAGGAATTCGGATATTTTCGGCCACGCGGACGGCGCCTTAGGTGGGGCGACAATCAGCGGCCCGATGCATCCTTGGCAGCGAACACAAGAATTGCCTGCGTCTCCCGAACACTCTCTACAGGAGGACACCGAGCTGTCGGCAAAACCGGCCTCGGTGTCAGGCCCAGCGCAATGCGGCACGCCCCACCCCGCCAGACCCCGGACCGGCAGCCATAGTACGATCAAGACCAGCATCAGCCTGACACCAACCAAGCGCCCCCCTCGGGACCCGTGATGGTCCTTGTTCAAATTAAGACTACGGCGTTGATCAAAGATTCCCGCGGTGTATAACGTGACCGACCCACGACGCTTGCGCTGAAGCTTATCCCGCCGCGAACGCTTCGGCTTCGACCTCCGCAAGTTGGGCAAGGAAAGCTCGATGCCGAGTCCTTTCCAGTCCTTGATCTCGTCGCGCAGCTCGGCGGCAGCACCTCCGATCGAATCTTAACGCTCTGGCTTGACTCTATATGTACGTACAGGGTTTATAGTGCATTCGTCTGGAGGCACAAATGCTCAACACGGATTTATTGACAATCGGAAAGCTCGCGCGACAGGGTGGGGTCAACATCCAGACCATTCGCTATTACGAGCGCCGCGGACTGATCCCGAAGCCTAACCGTTCTTCATCCGGCTACCGCCTCTATGATGAAGAGGCAGTGAGGCGGCTGGGCTTTGTCCGTAAGGCTCAGTTGCTCGGCTTTTCCCTGCACGAAATCGACGAGCTGCTGTCGCTCCGAATGCGGCCCGGGATTACTTGTGCCGACATACGGAAGAGGGCTCGCCAGAAAATCGCGACTGTCGAAGAAAAAATCGCCGAGCTCACACGGATACGCGGCGCGCTGGCAAAGCTTGCCACGGCGTGCCGGGGTGAAGGGCCGACCAGTGAGTGCCCTATCCTGGAAGCCTTGGACGCTGACCAGAGTTGAATACATGAAAGTCGAACTGATATACGACGCCGACTGTCCCAACGTAGCAGTCACACGCTCATTGTTGATCGAAGCGTTCACCAAGACTGGGACTTCGGCACGCTGGCGGGAGTGGGAACGCAATACTTCAGGCACGCCGGCACATGCAAAAAAGTACGGCTCGCCAACGATTCTGGTCGACGGCCAGGATGTTGCGGGGATGAATCCGGGAGCTGGCGAAGCGAGCTGCAGAGTCTATAGGGCTCAGGACGGCAGCTTGAGCCGCACACCGACGCTCGAAACGATCTCCGCGGTGCTGCTTCTTGCCGCTGGTCATCCAGCCAATGATCGGGGCCGCTTGCGTACTCTTGTGGCGTCGCTTCCCGCGATCGGGGCCGCGCTTTTGCCGAAGCTTACGTGCCCCATTTGCTGGCCAGCTTATTCCGCGCTGCTTAGTGCGATTGGTTTGGGTTTCGTTGACTACACGCCGTACCTGTTGCCGGCAACCCTGGCATTTCTCGTCGTCGCTGTCGGCTCGCTCGCGATCGGAGCCCGTAGAACTGGCCGGCCAATCCCACTGGTCCTCGGAATCACTTCGTCAGCATTGGTGTTGATCGGCAAGTTCGTTGTCGATTCAGACTGGATGACTAACGCCGGCATCGCGTTGCTTGTCGGGGCGATTTTCCTGGCTGCTCGAAGACGAGCCGTTCAGCCGACTTCCTGTCCTGCCTGCGCGGGGTCGGAGAGCGAACCTAAGACACAGGCGCATTAAGGAGATTGCAGATATGGCCGCTACTCGAAAGATCGAAGTGTTCAGTGCCGGTTGCGCGGTGTGCGAGGACACGAT
>DASYUW010000201.1:0-18478 GCA_036000845.1 Burkholderiales bacterium | reverse complement strand
GATGAGCGAATTCAGGATGAAGCTGAACACCGAAACGAACAGCGCGACGAAGAACCCGGCCCAGAACCCCGCGACGTAAAACCCTGGAACCAGCCAGGCCACGAACAGCAGCATCAGCGCATTGATCACCAGCACGAACAGGCCCAGCGTTACCACCGACAGCGGCAGCGTGAGGAGCACCAGCAGCGGTTTCAGGAAAGTATTGACTATGCCGAGCAGCAGGCCGGCAATGAACAGCGACTGCGCAGTCTGCAACGACATGCCGTCGAACAGATCGTCGGCCACCCAGAGAGACAGCGTGTTCACGCCCCAGAAAATGACAAAGCGCACCGCGGGATTGGTGAGTTTCATGGCGGCGATGTTAGCACGCAGCGTTATTGCGCTGCGTGCAGGGCCGAGGTACGAGGGCCGAGAACAAGGCTTGCTGTTGACCATGCGTTTCCCTCGAACCTCGAATCTCGCACCTCGGATCTCGTGACTTTCAACCGTCCTGTAAACTCCGTCGCTGCTTGAACGTCATGCTTCCGCCTTCATCCTTCATCCTTCCGCCTTCATCCTTGCCCTTCATCCCTCATCCTTGTCTATGACCACCCTTCCCCGCTCGATGTGGATCCTGACCACGCTGCTTACACTGGGCTGGGGACTGAATTGGCCGATCATGAAGCTGACTCTCGCCGAAATCCCAGTCTGGACTTTTCGCGGCCTGTGCGTCGCCTCAGGCGCCATCGGACTCTTCATCATTGCGCGCGCGGGCCGTCAGCCAACCCGCGTACCGGCGGGGCAATGGCCGCGCCTTGCGGTTACGGCGATCGCCAACGTCACGATGTGGAATGTGCTGATCGGCTACGGCTTGCTGCTGTTGCCGTCTGGGCGAAGTGCGATCCTCGCTTACACCATGCCGCTGTGGACCGTACTGCTGTCGAAGTTCGTGCTTAACGAGAGACTGACTCCGCGCCGCGTGCTTGGCGTTTCGTTGGGCATGGCGGGCATGGCGCTGCTGATTGGCGACGAGTTCGCCGCCATGGAGGCCGCGCCGATGGGAGCGGCACTGGTCCTCGGTGCGGCTTTATCCTGGGCGGTCGGAACCGTGTTGATGCGGCGCTATCCGACCGACCTGCCGACGACCACCTTCACGGCCTGGCAGTTGCTGATCGGCGGCGTGCCGATCATGGTCGGGGCGCTCGTTCTCGATTGGGGCGAATGGCGGCCGATCGGCGTCGGGGCTGCGATCGGGCTCGGCTACAACATGCTGTTCGTCTTCATTTTCTGCTACTGGGCCTGGTACAAGATCGCCACCTCCGTGCCCGCAACCATTGCCGCGCTCTCCACCCTGATGATCCCGATCGTCGGCCTGTTCAGCGGCATGCTGATCCTGGGCGAACGGCCGCAGTGGCAGGAATACGCGGCACTGGTGCTGGTGATCGCCGCGCTCGCGACCGTGCTCGTGCCACCGAAATACGTTAGCAAGCAGGCCCCCTAGCGGAAGCGGCGACCAGAAGCCCGCGGGGCTGGCGCCAAGGCTGCGCTAAGCCGTGGTTTCTTCATGAGAATTGGCCCGGAAGTTGCTGAGTACTGACTAATCATGAGAACACGGTTCTTTCTCTTACTGGTTTTGGCGGTTTCTGCCGGAATTGTGCAGGCCGACATCTACCGCTACGTGGATGCCGACGGCGCGGTGCAATTCACCAATGTGCCGCCCGACAGCCGCTACAAGGTCTATCTGAAAGAGAAGAGAAAGAAGCCGGATCCGGTCGCGCAGACGCTGGCGAGCGAAGTGCGGTACTACGACGATCAGGCGCGTTCGCGCTACGCCCGCCACATCCACGACGCCGCAAGGCTCACCAGGCTCGAGCCGGCACTCATCCACGCGGTGATCTCCGCGGAATCCGGCTACAACCCCCTGGCGCGCTCGCGCAAGGGTGCCGCCGGACTGATGCAACTGATGCCCGACACCGCCAAACGCTACGGCGTGAAGAACCGGCTGGACCCGGCACAGAGCATTCACGGCGGCGCGCGCTACCTGCGCGACCTGGTGCGCATGTTCAACAACGATCTCCAGCTTGCCGTCGCCGCCTACAATGCGGGAGAGAATGCGGTGGTGAGGCACGGCAACCGCATCCCGCCCTACAGCGAGACCATGACCTACGTGCCGCGGGTGATGAATTACTACAAGAAGTACCGCACCATCTCCTAGCCCTTTCCCGGCGTGGCGCCGATTGCGACCCTGGCCGATTGCCCTCGAGCAGCCGAACCGCTTCAAGCTTGAATTCCTTGGTTAACCGCACGCGTTTGCGCTGCAGATCGACCTTCTCGTTACACTTTCCCATCCGACACCTGCTCGGTATTGTTTGTCTTCAAAAATGTCCGAGTTTCCCGAATAAGTTAATCAAGCGTCACTTTCATGCGATGACTCTCGCATTTTCCCGCGTCTGTCCTATCATGAATTAGATAAGTCCCTCGTCGAATCGCGCGGTAACAATTCGATTGGCGGGACTGAAATTGCATTCGGACAAGAATGCGCAAGTCCTGTGACAGCCTTCCGGTTCCAGGGCTTGCGTCGTCAGGCAGATCAAAGGCCGATTGCCGCCATGGGGAGACGCGCATGCAAACTATATTGTTTTTTTCGTAACAAGTGTGCTGAGTCTGAACGTTGTCATCGCAAGCGCAGCGGAGGGAGCGGACTCAAGCAATTCCATCCAGGTACCGGGACTCAATTCCGCGGCGACGATTGTTCGCGACGCCAACAACATCGCTTACATTCGGGCCCACAGCGAACACGACGTGTTCTTCCTGCAAGGGTGGACGCACGCGCAGGACCGCCTGTTCCAGATGGACGTGAATCGCCGCCTGCCGAGCGGAACGCTGGCCGAGCTGGTCGGCGCTGGCGCACTCAACAGTGACGTCACCTTACGAACGATCGGGATGCGCCGGGCGGCGGCGCGATCGTTGGCGGCGCTTCTGCCCAAGACGCGCGCAGCGCTTCAGGCTTATGCCGACGGCGTCAATGCATGGGTGCGATCGCATCCTCTGCCGCCCGAATACGGCGCGCTTGAAATCACTCAGTTCGGGCCGTGGTCGCCAACCGACAGTGTCGTGATCGCCAAACTGATCGCCTTCAGCCTGTCGTTCGAACTCGACGTGGCGCCGACGGTGCAATATATGTCGTACGTTCAAGCCGGAATCGAGGCGGGATTCGACGGTGCCAGGCTTTTCCACGAGGATCTGGTGCGCTCCGCGCCTTTTGATCCTGCCGCGACAGTGCCTGATGCTTCGATGTCAGCTTCACAGGCCATGACCACCGCGCGGGTGCGCTCTGCACTGGCGCCCGGGTCAACAGAGGCAGCCGGTTTGCGCAGTGAGGCGCTGGAACTTGCCCGCGACTATCTGGGGAAGGTCCGGCAAATTCCTCTTTTCGACGGTATTCTCGACAAGGACAAACGCGGCGGTTCGAATCTGTGGGCCGTGAGCGGCGCCCTGAGCGACACCGGCAATCCCCTCATCGCCAATGATCCGCACCTGCAGTTGGGAACGCCGTCAACGTTCTATCCGATGGGGCTCGAAGTCACCGGCGGACTCAGGGTTTTCGGTGAATGCTTCCCCGGCGCGCCGGGGATCGTCCAGGGCTACAACAGCAGTCTGTCATGGGGCACCACGAACAATCTCATCGACGTGACCGACACTTATCAGGAGCAAGTGGTCAGCGAGCCGACTTCGCCGAGCGGTCTCGCGACCTTGTATCTGGGACAGCGCGAGCCGATCATTCCGATCCCCGAGACCTTCCGCGCGAACCAGCCGGGCAACGGCGTCCGCGACGACATCGTCTTGATTCCCTCGGGCGGTGGCATTCCCGCCGCAACGCTCATCGTGCCGCGGCGCAATCAGGGCCCGATCATCTCCCTGAATATGACGACCGGCGTTGCGCTGAGCGTACAGTACGCCGGATTCAGTGCGACGCGAGAGCTGGATTCCATATATAAGATCAACCAAGCGTCGAGCTTGAATGAGTTCGTCGCAGCGCTGCAGTTTTTCGATTGCGGCTCGCAGAATTTCGTTTACGCGGACGACAAGGGCAATATCGCCTATTTCACCAGCGGAGAAATGCCGGTCCGCGAGGACCTGCAAGCCAATACGCTCAGCGGTTCGCCACCGTGGTTCATCCGCAACGGCCTGGGAGGAAACGAGTGGCTGGCGGTGCAACATCCGCAGCCGAAGCAGACTTCGCCGTACGAAATTCTGCCGTTCGACGAAATGCCGCAGATTCTGAACCCGCCCGCTGGATTCCTGGTCAACGGCAACAACGACCCGGCGGGGGTCACGGCCGGCAACAATCCGCTGGGGCAGCAGCGTCATAACGGCGGCATCTACTACCTGGCCTACGCTTTCAATCGCGGATTCCGCGCTGGGCGCATCAAGGAACGCATCCTTGACTACCTGGATTCCGGCAATCGGCACATCTCGTTCATGCAGATGCAGTCCATTCAGGCGGACGCGAAGTTGCGCGATGCACAGGTGTTCGTACCATACATCGTCGAGGCGCTCAATAACGCTAAGCGCGACGGAGCACCGACGGCGCTTGCGGGTCTGACGGGAAATATGCGCCTCGCCGATGCGGTCACGCGACTTTCCCGCTGGAGCTTCGACACCCCCACGGGCATCCCTGAAGGTTACGACGCCGCGGACGCGAACGGCGGGCTGGCAACCCCGACCCCAACAGAAATCGAAGATAGCGTGGCCGCCACGATCTTCGCAGTGTGGCGCTCCGAATTCGTCAAAGGAACGATCGATGCGCAACTTGTGCCATTCGGCGTGCCGGTTCCTCAGGATTCCGACGCGTTGGCGGCGCTGCGGTACCTGCTCGACAATTTTGCCGATAACCACGGCGTCGGTGCTTCCGGCGTGAATTTCTTCAATGCTCCGGGACTCGCAGTCCCCGAAGATGCACGTGACTTCGTCATTCTCGGCAGCGTGGAAAGCGCGCTGGATGCGTTAGCCAGCAATGCGTTCGGTGCCGCGTTCCAGAATTCGACGGATCTCGAAAACTATCGCTGGGGCAAGCTGCACAGGATCGTGTTCGCCCTCCCGCTAGGCGGACCATTCAGCATCCCACCGGCCGGCGGGGCCTTTCCGGAGCCGCTACCTGGATTGCCCGGGATCCCCACCGACGGGGGCTTCCAGACTGTCGACGCGTCGAACCATATCGTGCGCGCAGCGGACGCCAACGCGTTCATATTCAACGCCGGTCCGGTGCGCCGGTTTGTCAGCGAGCGTTCGCGGAAGGAAACGCGTTCCGAGTCCATCTGGCCGGGCGGCACGAGTGGCGTTCTGGGCAGCCCGTGGTACTTGAATTTCCTGCCGTTGTGGCTGACCAACGAAGCAATCCCGCTGCACCTGGATCAGGAGGATTTGAAGGGTCAGGAGTCCGAAGTCACGAAGTTTGTGCCCGGCAGCAACTGACACTCGACGACGCCCACACCAAGGCACCGTCGATCCTTCTCGCAAATCCGCTGCGCCGCCGCAGCCTGTGGCGGCGTTTGCCTTGATCGAGGATAGTCCTCCCTCGCACGCGGTACACAGCTAGCCGCAAACGACTTCCGCATTCGGTCTCTCTCGAAAAAGAACTTGCGAATCCGCGCGCCGTGGGCGTAAAAATCCGTTTGTCGTCCTTTCGCAGGTTCGGCGACCCGCAGCGAGGGGAGGCTCACCAAGGTGTTACGGCAGGTTTCAACCCGGTGCGCCGCAGACCAGATAAAGCAAAACCATCAATAAAGGGGGCACGTCCATGAGCCGGTCGGATTTTTTCCAAAGAATTACCCGATATCTGCAGATTGCGCTGCACTGCGAACGTACCGGTCAGCCGGCGCAAGAAGTGCTGGAGCAGATCAAGCATGCCGGGCAGTTCAACCGGGAACGCCGGCGGCTGCTGACCGCCATGGGTGCGGGCACGATCGTGACCGCAACCGGCGCCCTGCCGGGAGCGCTGCGCGGGGCTTTTGCGGCTCCCGGCGTCAGCGGCGGGGTGGCAATCGTCGGCGCGGGGCTGGCCGGGCTTTCCTGCGGCTACGCACTCGCCGGCAAGGGCGTGCGTGCGGAGCTGTTCGAAGCCTCGAACCGGGCAGGCGGGCGTTGTTTCTCGCTCTACAACTTTTTCCCCGGCCAGGTCGCCGAGCGCGGCGGCGAATTCATCGACACCGGCCATGTCACTATGCGCGGCTATGCCAACACCTTCGGCTTGACTCTGGAAGCCGTAACCAAGGAACCGGGCGAGGTCGCCTATTTCTTCAATGGGCGACATTACAGCGAGGCTCAGGTCGTCGAGGAGTTCCGCGCCTTCGTGCCGGCGCTGCAGGACGACATCAAGAAGCTTTCGCCGCCCACCGCCGAATCGTTCACCGCGGACGACAGGATTCTCGATTTCACCAACCTCAAGGATTACCTCTCCTCGCGCGGCGCCGGTGGGCTGATCCGCGAAGTTCTCGACGTGGCGTACACCATCGAGTACGGCCTGGGTATCGAGCAGCAGAGCTGCATCAATCTGCTGCTGTTCATCCATGCCGACCGGCGCTCGAAGTTCCGTCCATTCGGCGTGTTCAGCGACGAACGCTTCCATGTCGTCGAGGGCAACGACCGGATCGCGCAAGGGCTCGCCGACAGCCTGCCCGGCCAGATCGCCTTCGAGCACAAGCTTGTCAAGGCGCGCAAGCTTTCTGACGGCCGCATCAGGCTTACGTTTAGCAATCGCGGCAAGACCGTCGAAACTGAGCACGACGCGGTGGTGCTGACGCTGCCTTTTTCGGTGCTGCGCGATGTGGAACTCGACGCCAGCCTCGGTCTGCCGGACTGGAAGCGTTTCGCCATCGACAACCTGGGTTACGGCACCAATTCGAAAATGATGCTCGGCTTTTCCAGCCGCCCCTGGTATCAGCTCCATGGCAGCAATGGCTCGTCCTACAGCGATCTCGCCAACCATCAGAACACCTGGGAGACTAATGCCATTCGCGCCACGCCGAATTCCGCGATCCTCACCGATTACTCGGGCGGCAACCGTGGCGCGGCGCTCAACCCCAGCCGGGTGCAGACAGAGGCCGGCCGCTTCCTGGAAGATCTAAACAAGGTGTATCCGAACGCCAGCCAGTACGCCAGCAAGAACAGGCAGGGCCAGTACCTGGTGCTTCTTGAGAACTGGAGCCTGAATCCGCTCAGCAAGGGCAGCTACACCTGTAACAGGCCGGGCTATTTCACAACCATCGCCGACAACGAAGCCAGGCCGGTGGACAATTTGTTCTTCGCCGGCGAGCACACCAGCTCGTTCTACGAATGGCAGGGCTTCATGGAAGGCGCGGCGCTGTCCGGCGTGCGCGCGGCGGGAGAAGTATTCGCGCTGTTGCGCGGAAAATGACCGAAGGAAACCCCGACGGGCATATGACTGCCCGTGCTTTGAGGATTGGCCCTGTGACACACATTGCAACCGGCTACCAAGGCTTGCCAACCAAAGAGACTCCGCGCGGCTTCGTCTGCCCGAAGGGATGTGGCTTTTACTTTTACTGTCTCATTTCGTTCATGAAGATGTAAAACGCAGCTCCTAGCATTCGCCTCCGTTGGGTTCGCACACGCATGTCGCGCGGCCCGGCTCGATCGAAGTCGAGAACTTTGATTCAATTCACACTCTCGGAGGCCTTATGCAAGATACAAACGTCAAGATGGACCGCCGCAGTTTTCTCAAGCGCTCAACGCTGGTTGCCGGTGGCGTGGTCACCGCCACCACGTTGCAAACGCTCGCCGCGCATACCGCCTATGCAAACGAATGCAGGCCCGCTGTTCGCGGCAAAGGCTCGGCCGGCAGAGGTTACGGTCCGCTCAAGCCCACGCCCGACCAGAACGGCGCCCTGATCCTCGCGCTGCCCGATGGCTTTCATTACACCACCTTCGGCAAGATCGGCGACACGATGAGCGACGGCTACCCCACTCCCCGCAATCATGACGGAATGACCGCCCTTCCCGGCCCGAACGGCACCATCCGCCTGATCCGCAACCACGAAGTGCGCAACGCAGCGGGCGATTTCACGCTGGGGGTGATCGGCCCGGCATCGACCCGTTATGACGTTGCGGGCACCGGCGGCTGTGTGACGGTGGACTACGATCCGAACAACAAACGTGTGGTGCGCGACTTCATCAGCATCAACGGCACCATCGTCAACTGTTCGGGCGGCCTTGCTTACAAAGACATTGGCTGGATTACGTCGGAGGAGACCACCGAGGCGGCAATCAACGGCTATACAAAAAAGCACGGCTACAATTTCCTGGTGCGCGCGGACATCGATGTCCCTTTGCCCGCTGTGCCGCTGATTGCAATGGGCCGCTTCGCACATGAGGCCTCCGTGGCCGATCTGGAAAGCGGCGTCGTGTACCAGACCGAGGACGCCGGCGGCAACAGCGGTTTCTACCGATTCCTGCCGAACGACGCGGAGAATCTGCTTGCCGGAGGCGTGCTGCAGATGGCCAAGATTCGCGGCATCAACGGCTACGACACCCGCACCAACCAGACCGTGGGCGCAGAGCTGCCGGTGGAGTGGGTCACCATCGATAATCCCGATCCGGATCCCGTCACCTCCTCTACCAGTTGCTTCGCGCAGGGCTTCGCCAAGGGCGGCGCGCGTTGGAACCGCCTTGAAGGCATCTTCCGCGGCGGCGACGGCACGATGTATTTCGTCTCCACCAGCGGCGGCAACGCGGCCCGTGGACAACTGTGGCAGTACGTTCCAAGTTTCAGCGGCGGCGGCACGCTGGTGCTGGTGTTCGAATCGCCGAACGGCAGTGTGCTTGATTCGCCGGACAACCTGTGCGTGACGCCGAGCGGCGGCATTCTCTTTTGCGAGGACGATGCCAGCGGCGACAGTGACACGCATCCGCTCGCTCCGGGGATCACCGACATAAACCGGTTGATCGGCATGGGCCGCAGTGGCGAACCCTTCGAATTCGCTGTAAACATCCTCAATGACAGCGAGTTTGCCGGCGCCTGCTTCAGCCCGGACGGAGAGATACTTTTCGTCAACGTGTTCGGCACCGGAGCAGTCGGCAGCGGCATGACCTGCGCGATCACCGGTCCGTGGCGCGTCGGCGCGCTGTAAAACAACCTGCGAGCGATGCGAACGACTCAAGCCCCGCTGCGGCGGGGCCTTTTTTCAGTTCGAGTGCCAGAGCGGGTTCGGGAAATAAAGAAGCGATCGGCGAGCCGCTTGGATCATTTGTCCGGGGAACCTAGAGCAGGATGCTGAAGCCAGGCGAAGACCTTTGCGGCAAGGAGGCCGCCGGTCACCTGTGCGGCGACAAACGGAACCAAGTCGGACGGCCGAATCCCCGAGAAACTGTCGGTCAGGGAGCGGGCGAGCGTTACGGCTGGATTGGCAAAGGACGTGGAGGCCGTGAACCAGTACGCCGAAGTAATGTAGGCAGCCACGGCGTAGGGTATGGCAACCGGCCTGGCGCGTGAACACCCGAGAATGACGGCAACCAGGCCGAACGTCGCGACACATTCGCTGAAAAGCTGGGCTGTACCCGCCCGCGCGTGGCGTGACGGGCTGAACATCGGCTCGCCGAACATCAGGTGAGCCGCGGCGACGCCTGCCAGGCCCCCGACGACCTGCATGGCGACATACGCGAGCGTCTCGCCACCGGCAAGCTCGCGTCGCATTCGCGCAACCAGCGACACCACAGGGTTGAAGTGCGCGCCCGAGATCGCTCCGAAAGCGAGGATCAGCGCAACCAGCGCCCCTCCCGTTGCCAGGGAGTTGGCGAGCAGCGTGACCGCCGGGTTTTCGTCCGAGAGCCGTTCGCCCATGATGCCCGACCCGACCACGGCGGCGACCAGAAACGCAGTGCCGATGCCTTCGGCCGCGGCACGCTTCGCCAAGCTCATGTATTGCCGATTTCGTCGAGCTTCTTCTGCAATGCCAGCCTGTCGAGCTTGTCGAGGGGCAGATTCAGGAAAATGGAAATGCGGTTGGCAAGCTGGGTGTAGGCCCTGAAGAATGCCCTGCGCTTGTTCTCCTCGGAACCGGTCTCGGCCGCGGGGTCGTCCACCCCCCAGTGCGCGCTCATCGGCTGCCCCGGCCACACCGGGCAGACCTCGCCCGCCGCCTGATCGCAGACGGTAAACACGAACTGCATTTCCGGCGCGCCCGCAACGGCAAACTCGTCCCAGTTTTTGCTACGCAAACCTCCCGTGCGCAGCCGGTTCTTCTCGATCAGTTCCAGCGCCAGGGAATGCACTTTGCCGGTTGCATGGCTGCCGGCGCTGAACGCCTTGAACCGTCCCTTGCCCATCGCGTTCAAAAGCGTCTCCGCCATGATGCTGCGCGCGGAGTTACCGGTGCACAGGAACAGCACGTTGTAGAGCTTGCCTGCCATGACCGCGCCCTATCAGATCTTCGGTGCGCAGCAGGCCGCCGCCTTGACCGGGATGCGTCCCAGGCTGGACTGGGTGTCGCGGCCAAAGACGGGGATGTTCGACAGGGTGTGGAAGGTTTCCCAGGCGATGCCCTGGGGATCCTGAACCCAATGTTTGTTCGACTCGGCGTAGCAGCATGCGGCCTCAGGCTGCTCCAGAACCGGTTGGCCGGCTTGCGCAAGCCGCTCGCGCATGGCGCCGAGTTCCTCGTCGCTCTCGACCTGGATGCCCAGATGGTTCACGCCCGGGGTGTCGCCGCGCCGGGAGATGGCGAAGTTGACCCTCGGGTCGTCCAGCATCCACTTGGCGTAATCGTCCTTTTTCACCGACGGTTCGGCACCGAACAGCGAACTGTAGAAGCAAATGCTGTGATCCAGATCGTCAACAGCCACGTGAACGTGAAAGCGTTTCATGCTGATCTCCTCTTGGAAGGTTTGACGGATTCGCCAACGACGCCGCAGCCCTCGCCGCCGCAGCAGTTTTCTGTCAGGTACCCGATCAGCGCGTCCATCGCCCGATAATTGGCCGAGTAATGGATGAAGCGGCCGTCCTGGCGCGCACTCACCAGGCCGGCCTGGTTGAGTTCCTTCAGGTGAAAGGACAGCGTAGCGTTTGGCAGGTCGAGCTTTTCGGCGATCGCGCTGGCCGGAATGCCCTCCGGTCCCCTCTGAACCAGAAGCCGATACACCTCGAGACGCGTTCCCTGCGCCAGAGCTGCCAGTGCTTTGATGGCGTCGTTTGTTTTCATACTTCCAGTATCATGGAAATATCAAGGAAAGTCAAGAAGGCCTTTTTCCATAGCCTGAGGTACGCATGGCGAACCACGTCTAAGGCGGTGTGCGCGCTGGAGAAAAAGTCCGCCAATTGCGGGCGGGCCGCATTCTCGCCCTGCCTTTCGGCTCCGGCGCGGCTTTCCAAACGAGTCCGCGGCACCGAATCACGGTACCCTCGCACGCAGGGACCTCATGCGTCATTCTTTTTCGATGCCCACTTACGCGTTATATTGTCGCCATGAACCTAGAACGCATTACCGTCGAATTCCACGCCGAGGAAGACCGCCTGATGGTTCGGGTTTTCTTCGACAAGACATCGGAGATCCAGTTCTGGCTGACGCGGCGGCTGGTCAAGCGCGTATGGCCGGTGCTGCTGCAGATGGCGCAGGCGAAGCCGGACATCCAGCTGCAGCCCAGTCCCGAGGCGCGCAAGGCGTTGCTGGGGTTCCAGCACGAAAAGGCGCTGCAGGAGGTCAAGTTTTCCAAGGCGACGCAGGAACCCGGCCGCGAGCACCCGCTGGGCAGTGCCCCGATGCTGGTGAGCAAGGTGCGCACGCGCCGCAATCAGACGGGCCAGACGGTCCTGTCGTTGATGCCGCGGGAAGGCAAGGGCGTGGATCTCGCGCTCGGCGACACGCTGCTGCATGGCGTACTGAAGCTCATGCAGGACACCGCGTCGAAGGCGGAATGGGACCTCGCGCTCGCGGTCCCGGCGCTGGCGCCCGCCGCCGAGGAAGAAACCAACCGCACCGTCAACTGAGACGCGGCTGCGGCGTTCCCGCTGGCACGGACCCCGTTGATCGCGCCCTTGCCCTCCCTCCCTGTCATCCTCCGCAACACAGCGGCCATGCTGTTGGCCGCGACGCTGTGTGGATGCGCCACGTTCCGCAGCTACGACGCGGAACTGAACCACACCATCAACCTAGCGGCGAGCGGCAACGTGGACGGCGCGATCAACCTGCTCGAGCGCACCAACAGGCGCGGCAAGAAGGACCTGCTCTATTACTTCGAACTCGGCGAACTGGAACGGCTGAGGAACCGATACGACGAAAGCCGGAAAGCCTGGATGGAGGCGGATGCGCGCGTGCAGGCCTGGGAGAGTACGGCGGCCGCCAACCCGGAAAAGTTGGCCGGCAGCGTGGCAAGTGTTTTGATCAACGACAAGGCGCGACCCTACGAGGGTCACGACTACGAGAAGGTCATGCTGACCACGCGGCTCGCGCTCGATCACCTGGCCCGCGGCGATTTCGACACTGCGCGCGTGGACATCAAGAGGACACACGAGCGCGAGGCGGTAATCGCCGCGCTGCGCGACAAGGAGCTGCGCAAGACGGAGGAGGAAGCGCGGAAGCGCGGCGTGCAGAGCAGCTTCAAGGAGCTGAACGGCTATCCGGTGCAGTCCATCGACAACCCGGAAGTAAACGCGCTGAGAAACAGCTACCAGAGCGCGTTCAGCCACTACCTCGCCGGCTTCGTTTACGAGGCGCTGGGCGAACCGAGCCTGGCCGCTGCCGGCTACCGGCAGGCGATCGAACTGCAGCCGAACCAGCCGCTGCTGGAACAGGCGCTCGCGGAGCTGGACGCGCGCGCCGTCGCCCCGGACGACGGCCATACCGACGTGCTGTTCGTGGTCGAGTCGGGTACGGCTCCGGCGCGCAAATCGCAGCAATTCAACCTGCCCTTTCCACAAAGGAACCGGATGCTGATCGTGCCGGTGTCCTTCCCGGTGATTGCGCCGGGGCAACCCCCCTATACGCCGGCACAGTTGCAGATAGAAGGTCAAAATCGGATTGACGTCGTCGCCATCACCAGCATCGACCTGATGGCGCGCAAGGCGCTGCAGGAAGAGATGCCGGGAATCCTGCTCAGAGGTATGATTCGTTCGACCGCCAAGGCGGTTGCGCAGAGCCAGGCGGGGGAAAACGACGAATCCGGGCTGGCTGCGTTCGCCATGGCGATAGGTTCCATCATTACCGAGTCGGCCGACGAACGCGGTTGGCGTTCGCTGCCGGCACAGATTGCAATCGCCCGGGCGCGGATTCCGTCGGGTACGCACACGGTCGGGTTCGGCGCTGCGCCCGGCCAGCAGGGGATACGCTTCAGCGTGTCCGGCCGTTATGCAGTGATCGGGATCAGGCTGATGAACGGCGCCACGTTCACCATGCTGCCGGCGCAGCCCGGCACGGAGGCATCCACCGCGCCACGCGCAATCGTTCGGTCAACGACCGTGGCGGCGGAAACGTTTTGACGAACTCGCTGGATTACTTTAGGAGCGAACCATGAATGTGCGCCTGTTCAGCCTTATTCTTGCCGCGATGTTTGCGCTCGCCGGTTGCGGCGGCAGCAAGTTCGAACGGCCAGGCTATGCCTTTGGCTGCCCCACCGGCGGCGACAAGAAGGTCAAGGACAAGGAGGACCTGATCGCCGCCAAAGTGGAGCGATCCGGCGACACCGACGACATCAAGGTCGCCGACCTGCGCTGCAGCGACCGCAGCAGCCTGTTGCGCATCGACATCGACCTGAAGAACGGCGGCAAGGAAGTGCGCCGCATTGCCTATCGCTTTCGCTGGCTGGACAAGGAGGGCATGCGAGCCTGGGAAGACGAGTCGTGGAAACCGGTGCTGCTCTACGGCAACACCAATTACACGGTGACGACGTTGTCGCCCTCGCAGGAAGCGACCGATTTCCGCATCGTGCTGATGGACCAGGACAAGTGACCAACCGCCGGAACAAACCCGTACCAGCAAGGAGAAACACCATGATGAAGAGTGCTTCCGTTCGCCTGTTCGTAGCCGCGGGCCTGTGCGGCCTGCTCGTCCTCGCCGGCTGCGCCAAGGACACGGTCCGCTATGGCGATGCGCGCGGGGTGGAGACAGTGACCAACGAATTCGGCTCCACCGACTTGCAGATGATCGCCGAATCCATGACGCGTTCAATGCTCGGCGCGCAGGTGGTGGCCGGCGGCAATCTGCCGATCGTCACCGTGCAGGAAGTGAAGAACAAGACCAGCGAATACATCGATACCCGTGCCATCACCGACAGCATCCGCGCCGAACTGCAGAAAAGCGGGCGGGTACGGTTTGCCGTGGATGCCGCGGCGATGCAACAGCAGATCGAGGAGGTGGAACGCCAGCAGAGCCAGTACTATGACCCGAGCAAGTCCACCGAAGTGGGCAAAATGGTCGGCGCGGCCTTCCGCCTGGAGGGCAACATCACCTCGATAGTAAAGCAGGTCAAAGACGTGAAGGACGTGTACTACAAGTTCAATCTCCAGCTTTGGAACGTCCAGAACGGTCTTCTGGAATGGACAGACGAGAAGGAAATCCGCAAGACCACGACCAAGGGTTGAGTTGCAGCGACACCACGGTTGATGGAATCAGCGCGCAGTTTCGCCGCCGATCAAGGAGGGGATGATGGGGAGTGGTGACGCACGGACGCGCCGCGGCAAGCTGTTCCGCGGCAGCCATGGCAAGACCCGCCCGAAGGGCAAGAAGAAAAGGAAGCCGCTGAAGGTCACGGCGGCAAGAGCGGGCCGCGGCAAGCCGCATTGAACGCATTACGGCACAAGCCAAAAAATGACGCCCGGTAGAAATTCGCCGGGCGTTTTCTTGCCGGACGGCTCCGGCGCGCCGCGGGGGCGCTCGATTTCGACGGTGCCCGCGCCTATGCGAGCGGCCCCAGCGCCGCGGCGTAGCGTGCGACGCATTGCAGGCCGAACGCGTCCGCAGCGAGCGCGGGCATGCGGTCATGCACCGCACCCAATCCGAGCCGCCGGGCAGCCAGACGCTTGCCGTAACAATGCAGCATGTCCAGCGACTGCATGACGAACACGATCGCCGGCAGCACTTCGCGGTAAATCGATTCGGCCTCGTTTTCCATTCCCGCCTCGATCAGATCGAAAATGCGCGCCTGCCGGTCGAAGGTATCGGCCGCCGGAATCATTCCGGCACAGCCCGCGCGCAGGTTGTCGGTGAGTTCCAATCCGCCGCGGCCGTTGAACACCGTTACCCGTCCCCCGGTTTCCTCGATTACCCGGCGAATCGCGAGCGCCGGACCCTCGCCCTTGAGGATGCGGAAATTCGCATGATTGCGCGCAAGCGTGTCGATGCCTGCGGCGGTAAGGCCCACGCCGAGATACTCGGGCGCGTTCTGGATGGCCACCGGAATGTCGAGACGGTCGGCTACCGCCCCGAAGAAACGCATGAAAAACTGCTCCGGCACGCCGCGATCGGGTGGCGGCTGCAGGATCACCCACGATGCGCCGTGCGCCTGCGCGAATCTGGCGAACTCGACTTGCGAGTCGACGGTGGGCGCATTCACCGTCACCGCCAGCGGCAGCCGCCCTGCCAGGTCTTCTGCCACCCATTCCACCAGTTGCCGCCGCTCCGCATCCGAGAGCTTGTTCACTTCGGTGCCCAGTCCCAACATCGCCATGCCGTGGGCCCCGTTATTCACGAACGCCTCCACCTGGCGCCGTGCCGCGTTCCGGTCCAGCTCGCCCTGCGCCGTGAAAAAGGCGTAAAGCATCGGGTAGATACCACGCGGCGTCTCGTTCTTGTCCATTCGTTCCAGACTCCCTAAGAAATTGCCCATCATAGGCGCCGCAGCAGCGCGGCTCAAATTTGCGCCCTCCGAATCGGTGTACCATTTTTCCGTCTTGAACCGCGCGACAAGAGGAAACCAAATGAACATCGTGTGTATCCGCAGTGCCGTGTTGGGCGCAGCCGTTTTCCTTTCGACGACCTGTGCGATTGCGATGACCCCGGAGGAGATCGTCGCCGCGCTCAAGCGTGCCGAAAACAGCACAGGCAACATCGCCGACGCAGTGGAAGAGGCAACCGGGGCGCGCGGCTGGATGTCGTCGGACATGAAGCCGATCTACGACGCCAAGATCGTCGGGCGCGCCGCCACTGCGCTGATGCGCCCGGTACTGCGAACCGACAACCGCAAGTATCGGAACCATCTGCTCGAGATCCTGGATGAGGCCGAGCCGGGAAGCGTGCTCGTTTACGTGATGGACGATGGAGTGGAAATCGCGGCGATGGGCAATCTGATGGCCACCACGGCGAAGGTGCGCGGTCTTACGGGCGCGGTTATCGACGGTGCCGTTCGCGACATTGCCGAACTGCGGCGCATGGGATTTCCGGCATGGTCGCGGCGCGTGAGCCCGGCCACCTCGGTTGGACGCATGGTCAGCGTCGACAAGCAGATTGCGGTGAAATGCGGCGGAATACTGGTGCGGCCAGGCGACTACATCGTCGGCGATCCGGACGGCGTGGTGGTGGTTCCGGCGGAGGCGGCGGAAAAAGTGGTCGCGCTGCTCAAGCAATACGACGACAAGGAATCGAGGATGATTCCGATCATCGAACGCGAGAAGTCCATGCTGAAAGCCCTAGAAATTTACAACAGATACTGAGAACCGCACCACCGGGTCGCAAGGGACACAGATCAAATCGGAAGGCTTACCACGAAGATCAACACCGCATTTCTCACCACGAAGACGCGAAGGACACGAAGGAACACAAAGAGATCAAAACCCCCTATACGGCATTGCGCTTGAGTATTCTCCTTGCGGGTCGGCAGGGACCTTTCGACACCTTCGTTCTGCATGATTCTCACGAGACGTCCAGGCAGGAGCGTCTTGCCCAGATCTCCGGTCTTTCTTCGTGCGTCTTCGTGTTCTTCGTGTCTTCGCGGCGGGATTCGCGGCTTTTCTTTGCGCCTTGGCGGCAAATTTCGTTCGGGATTTTGGCACCCGGCCGCATGCGACCAGGCCGGGGTTGATCTATAGTTGGAAAATGAACGGCCGTTGCGGACAGGGACAATGATGGAACTCACGGACGAAGAGGCCCGGTTCATCCGCGGGAAGATTGAAGCCTTGAAAGTCGAGCATCGGGATCTCGACGATATCATCGAGCGCCTGTCCCGGGACCCGAACCTGGACGAATTGCAACTGCGGCGCCTCAAACGGCGCAAGCTGCTGCTGAAGGACCAGATCGCGTTGCTGGAAAGCCAGTTGGTCCCGGACATTCCCGCCTAACCGCGACCCCGGGGTCAGCACGCTTGCGGGCACGCCAGCCTGTAGAACTTCGAGGCAATGTAGCTGGAAACCCGTTCGATGTCGGCATCGTCCCATTTTAGGCCGATGTTTTGCTGCCATCTCCCGACCTGCGCACGAATCTCACGGTAGTCGCGGGCGAGGCGATCTTCGCGAGTGTACACGCGGCTGTCGTGGCAGCCGATGCAATAGGTGTCGTGAAGGTTTTGTCCCGGCAGCGGTTCCTGCGCTCGGGCATTTATTGTGGCCGCGACCAGCACGGCGAATGCGAAAGTGCGAAATTTCATATGACCCTCCGTCACGCAGAATGGCCTCCAAGCTAACCGCAGCAGCGGACAAACGTTTGATGTCGATCAAGGACATTGAACCTGGCGCCGGCCGGGCTGGTCTATCAGGCAATAAACAACCGATGATTTCCACGATGCTTCCCGGGTCCAGCCGGATACTTAGAAACGTGACGGCTCTGCTTTTCCTCGCCCTGCTCGCCGGTTGTGCCGGTATTCAGCGCCGCCCGCCGCCCACCCTTGATCAGGTCGTGGAAATGAGCCAGGCCGGTAAGCCCGCGGAAGAGATCATCCGCGAGTTGCAGGAAACGCGCGCGGTCTATCCCCTGACCGGATCACAAATCGCCAGATTGCATGACCAGGGCGTACCCGACGCGGTGCTGGATTATCTGCAGAACGCCTACGCGGACAGCATCCGCTGGGATGCCCGGCTGCGCTACGAGAGTTCGTTCCTGTGGCACGACTGTTTCTACTGCTATCACCGTCCTGTCATCGTCGTGCCCAGGTGAGCGTTACTGCGACTATCGGGCGCCGCACGCGTGCCCCCGTCTGACGAGGAAGGAGAGCGAAAATGCTGCCCAAGAATTCCCCAGGTATTACGAACACCCTGGCCCTGCTGCTGGCTCTTTCCGCCGCCTTCGTGCTGGGCGCATGCTCGATACTTTCGCCCCGCCCGGTCACGCCCATCTCGGAAGTCGTGAACTTGAGCAAGGGCGGGCCCCCGGAACGGGTCGTCAACCGCATCCGCACAGCGCGGACAACCTACGCGCTGCGCGGCTCCGACTTCGGCAAACTCGCCGATGCCGGCGTCCAGCCCAAGGTGCTAGACCACCTGCAGCAATCGTTCTATGACGATGTCGACCTGCTAACCCGTTACTGGGTATTGGGTGAATCGCCGGGCGGGTGCACCTCGTGCTAT
>DASYUW010000200.1:0-38885 GCA_036000845.1 Burkholderiales bacterium | reverse complement strand
CATTATGAAAATTTAGTCTCCGAGCGACTTAGCGTCAATGCTGCGCCGCAGTAACCAGTTCTTAATTCTCAAGCACTAATTCTTAAGTTTCAGTTTGAAATATTCGGGAAGGAAATTCTCACTGCGGCGACCACTTCGGGTTGTCGGTAAACAGGCCGTCAACGTAGCCGATGTAGTAGATCAGGAATAACCCGAAACCGAGCGAGAGCAGCCCGGACGCCACGCGCAAATAGGCGTTGAAGCGCGGAAAGCGCTCGATCGAATAGGAAAACGGCGCGGCAATGGCCACAGTGATCAGCATCATGCCGGCGATGGTGCCGACGCCGAACAAGAACAGGTACACCATGCCCCATAACGGATCCTTGATCGCGGTAAGCACCAGCAGCGCCACCGCCGCCGATCCGGCCAGTCCGTGGACGATTCCCACCACCAGCGGTCGCAGCATCTGATAGAGCCCGATTCCAGCCAGTTTGCGGTCCAGCCAGGCCTGCGGTGTCCGGTCTTCGGGGTGGCCGTGGTTCGCCGCGCCATGGCCGTGCGTATGGGTATGCGCGTAGTCGCCGTGGGCGTGAGTATGGGCGTGAAGCGCGCCAGAGCCCGGAGCGACGTTGTCGCGGATCCATTGATTGAGGCCGGTGAGGTTGAGGAAGCCGAGCACGACCAGCATCACCCCCACGGCGAACTCCATCGCCAGCCCGGTGCGCGGCGGAATGACGATCGAGAAAAGAATGATTGCCCCGCCAACAATGGCCACCGTCAGCGTGTGACCCACTCCCCAGAGCGCGCCGATCAGCGCTGCACCGCGCAACGAGCGCTGGCGGCTCACGATCGTCGAGATCGCGATCACGTGGTCGGCATCGGTGGCGTGGCGCATGCCGAGAAAGAAGCCGACTGCAAGCAGGGAGAGCGTTGTGATCAAGACCGGAACAGCCTGATTGACTTGGTTTTGTGGGGCGTGAAGCTACTCCCGGCGCGCACGGGCGTCAAGCGGCGTCATGAAAATCATGAAATGCTTCCGCAGGTTCTGCTCCGGCTCCGCATTGCGGTCCGGGTAGAGGATAATTGCAGGCCTTGCGGCCGCCGGCCGATGCCGGACCGCAAGACCATTTGCCAGGGAGACGCCATGACGAGATGCTCAGCCGCGCGCGGACTCGGCCTCGCCGCGCTACTGTTGTCGAGCTTCGCTGTGAACGCCGCCGATTGGGCCGGCGACCTCACGCCGATCGGAGCGCAGGACTGGAATGCCGCACGTGCCGCGCACCTGCTGGAACGCGCCGGTTTCGGCGGCACATCGGAAGAACTCGCGCTGTACGCCGCAATGACGCCACAGGCCGCGGTCCGGCGTCTGGTCTACCACAAGACCATCGCGAACGATCTGCCGGCCTTCGACCAGTCCGGTGCTCACGATCCCGGGCTCGAACCCTTTCCGCCATCGCGTCCGGCCGCAACCGATCTCGCCAAGAAGACCGGCGAATCCCTCGGCGTCAAAGTCAAGCCCGCGGGCAACCGGCGCCTGCAGCCGGTTGCCGACCGGTTTTTCTACTGGCTGCGCGCCAGCCGGCTGGAGACGCATCGCCTCGCCTACTGGTGGGCGAACCGGATGCTCGCTACCCAACGCCCGCTGGAAGAAAAGATGGCGTTGTTCTGGCACGGTCACTTCGCCACCAGCGAAGAGAAGGTGCGCGACTACCGCAAGATGCTCAAGCAGCTCGAGCTGTTCCAGGACAAGGGCACCGGCAGCTTTCGCGAGCTGCTGATCGGCGTGGCGCAGGACCCGGCCATGCTCGCCTTCCTCGACGCCGCAGTGAACGTGAAGGGCGCGCCGAACGAGAACTTCGCGCGCGAGATCATGGAGCTGTTCACCATGGGGGTCGGCAACTACACCGAAACCAACATCCGCGAAGCGGCGCGCGCCTTTACCGGATGGAATTTCGTCGACCTGAACTTTGTGGTCGCACCTGACAAGCACGACGGCGCGACGAAGACGGTGCTCGGCCGCAGCGGCAACTTCGACGGCGTGGCCGTCATCGACGTCATCCTCGCCCACCCGGTGACCGCCGAGTACATCGCCGGCAAGATTTACCGCCATTTCGTGCGCGAGGAGATTTCTTCGGAGCTGCGCAAGAAGCTGGGCGCAAAGCTGCGCGATGCGAACTATCAGATCGCGCCGCTGCTGGAGACGATATTTCTTTCCCGCGATTTCTATAGTCCGGCGTCAGTCGGCACCCGCATCAAGCCGCCGGTCGAGCTGGTGGTGTCGACTTACAGGAAAATGGGGCTGAAAGAAATCCCCGGAGTGCCGGACTTCAATGAAGTGACGGAAATGCTCGGCCAGAAGCTGTTCTACCCGCCCACGGTGGCCGGCTGGGCGCATGGCAGAAGCTGGATCACGCCGGGCCTGCTGCTGGCACGGGGCAACTTCGTGTACGACACGGTGTTTCCCGACATCAACTTCCTCCCGCCCGATCGCTACCCGGGTAACGACTACCAGATCGCCGCGGTGAGCGAGAAGCTGGCGATGGGTTTCGACGTGACCACCGCGACCAAGCCCGACGCCAAAGAAATTACTTCGATGTCGATGCAGATGGCCGATCGCGACGAGGATTTCAACACCAGGCTGGCGAGCTACCGAGGCTGGCAGATGGCGATCCAGAAGGTAAAGCCGATCCCAAGGGCGACTGCGCAGCTCGATCTCGCCGGCATGGTGCGCGCGGCCGGCTGCCGCAACGCGCAACAGGCGGTGGACGTGCTGCTGGCACGCTTCCTTTCGGTGCCGGTGGATGCCGCCACCCGTGCGCGGATAGGGAAATTCCTCGAAAGCGAACTCGGTACCGGCGACTTGGTCGCGGCTGGCACTTTCCTGGAAGAACCGCTGCGATCGACGCTGCACCTGATCCTGTCGTTGCCGGAGTACCAACTTGGATAATCGCCTCACCCCCCGCCCTCTCCAGCAAGCTGGAGAGGGAGCCTGAACCGTAGAGGTAGCCGGACCATGAGCAAAGCTAGTCGAACGAGAAGCTGGACAAGACGCGATGTGCTGCGTGCATACTTGTGCGGCGCAGGGGTTGGCGCGCTCAATGGCATGCCGCTGGTGTTCTCGCGCGCGCTTGCCGCGGACGCTGTGGCCTCGAATCGAATCCTCGTTATCCTCGAGCTGTCCGGCGGCAACGACGGTCTCAATACGCTGGTGCCCTACGGCGACGATAACTACTACCGGCATCGCCCCCGAATCGGCATCCGCCCGGAAAAACTGCGCAGGATCGACGAGCGCTACGGTTTCAATCCGGGAATGGCCGGCTTCGAGGGCCTGTACAAGGACGGCAGGATGGCGGTAGTGCACGGCTGCGGTTACGCGCAGCCATCGTTCTCGCATTTCACCTCGATGGCTTACTGGCACACCGGCGCGCCCAACAGCGGCGAGGAAACCGGCTGGGTCGGCCGGCTCGCCGATGCCATAGACCAGCAGCCGACCCCGAATTTCATCATCAACATCGATGAAGCGCAGTCGCTGGCGGTGAGCGCACGCAACCACGTTCCGGTGGTGTTCGACGATCCGGAGCGCTTCGGCCGCAAGGGCCTGTATCAGACCCGGCCGCTGCTGGACCAGGTTTCCGACGCGGCGCATGACGCGAACCCCTCGCGCCGTTACCTGCTCGACGTGGCGAAAAGCGCGCGCGAGGCCTCGCAGCTGGTGCGCGACGCGTGGGCGAAGTACAAGACGCCGGTGGACTACGGCATCGCCCCGGTCGATCTGCCGAAGATCGCGTCGCTGATCGCCGCCGGAATGCCGACACGGTTGTACTACACCTCATATCGCCACAACGCTTTCGACACCCATGTGCAGCAGCCGGACCTGCATCAGCGGCTGCTGACCTACGTCTCCGACGCGGTGGCCGGATTCATGAAGGACTTGCAGCGCATCGGCCGCGCCGACGACGTGGTGATGCTGGTATTTTCCGAGTTCGGACGGCGGGTGCCCGAGAACACCAGCCTCGGCACCGATCATGGCACGGCCAATCACATGTACCTGATCGGCAAGCCGGTCAAAGGCGGCCACTACGGCACGCCACCGAAGCTCGACGCTCTCGACGAAGGCGACAATCTGGTGTTCACCACTGATTTCCGCCGCGTTTACGCCAGCGTCATCGAGGGCTGGCTGGGCTACCGCGACACGCGCCAGCTGCTCTCCGGCAACTTCGAAACTTTCCCGGTCTTCGCCTGATCCGGCGTGCGTACAGCCGGCGCCGCCGTTTTCAGGTCTAATATAGCCTCGGCAGGTTCTGATGCGGTCCATACGCGGGCGTTGCGCCCCGGCAAACGTCGCCGAGCAAGCCCGGTCGCCGCTTGCCGCGGCGGAATCGGTCGGAACCTCAATTAACGTGCCCCTGTCGGCCCGATATGCCCCTTGCATAAACTACGAGACCCGGCGGCGCATCGCCGCATGCGAATGAAAAAATGGATATCCACACTAAGACTTACGGCGACGTGCTGGTGCTCTCACCCGAGGGCAGGATCGACCACGCCAACAGTGAAGAATTCCGCCGCTCTCTCAATCCGCTGATCGAGCGCTGCAGCGCCAACGGCGAGCGCCTGGTGCTGGATCTCGCCGGCGTGGACTACGTCAGCAGCGCCGGACTGCGTTGTTTCATGCTTGCGGAAAAGCAGGCCAAGTCCCAGGGCGGCACAATCGTGGTTGCGGCGATGCAGCCCGTGGTGAACGAGATCTTCGAGATCAGCCGCTTTACCCTGGTATTCGAAACTTTCGCCACGGTGCGCGACGCCCTGGCGAAAGTTTCGCCCGCCGCGCTGAAGGCCTTCGACGCCGCCTAGTGATCATGCGGGTACGCTTCTGGGGGACGCGCGGTTCGATCCCGGTCGCGCTGACTTCCGCCGACATCCGGCACAAAATCGAGCAGGCGCTGGCCCTGGCGATTGCCAGGGGCGTGGACTCCCCAGAGAAGCTGCAGAACTTCATCGAGCGCGACCTCGGTTTCAGCATTTCCCACACTTACGGCGGGCATTCGCCGTGCGTTGAGCTCGAAACCGGGCACGCCGAATACCTGGTCTGCGACATGGGCAGCGGCGCGCGCGCGTTCGGCAACAGCATCATGTCGCGACGCGACGGCGGGCCGCCTCCGGTCATCAACGTGATCATGTCCCACGTGCACTGGGACCACATCATGGGTTTTCCCTTCTTCGCCCCCGCCTATGTTCCGGGGGCGCGCATCCGCATCCATGGCTGCCACGACGTGCTCGAGCAGGCGTTCCGACTGCAGCAGTCGGCGCCCTGCTTCCCGGTGGATTTTTCGCGGCTTGCCGCCGACATCGAATTCGTGCAACTCAAGGCCGGGGCCGGTTACGATGTCGCCGGCTTCAAGGTCACGCCGAAGCTGCAGCGCCACACCGGCGACTCCTACGGCTACCGCTTCGAGCGCGACGGAAAAATCGTGGTGTACTCGACCGATTCCGAGCACAAGCTCGAAGACCCGGCCGAAACGCGTGGCTTCGTCGAATTCTTCCGCAATGCGGACCTGGTGATCTTCGACGCCATGTACTCGCTGCTGGATGCGGTGTCGGTGAAGGAAGACTGGGGACACTCGAGCAACATCGTAGGCGTGGAGATGGCGCAGATGGCGAACGTGAAGCATCTGTGCATGTTCCATCACGAGCCCGCGTTCGACGACGATCGCATTGAATCGGTGCTCAACGAAACCATCCGCTTCGAGAGACTGACCCGCGCGGAGCAACCGCTGAAGATTACTGCTGCATACGACGGCATGGAAATCGAGTTGTGACCCAAGCTCCGCAGACCGGCGCAGGCGGCGGGGACACGCCGCCGGGCGGGCAAAGCCGTTCGCGGAGCGAACGCACGCTCACGCGCGTGCTGGTCGGCGGCCGCGGGCGGCCGCTGGGCGCCGCGGTACTGGTGCTTCTGCTGGTGATCTCGTTCATGCCAGATTTGCGCGTGTTGATCCAGCTTCGACTGGCGTTGTTCGACAGCTATCAGACCATCGCGCCGCGGGTGCGCGCTTCCGCCCCTGCAGTGATCGTCGCCATCGACGAGAAGAGCCTTAACGAACTCGGCCAGTGGCCGTGGCCGCGCACTGTGCTGGCGGAACTCATTGAAGCAATCGGGGAGACCGGTCCGGCTGCGATCGGAGTGGACGTGCTGATGCCGGAACCGGACCGCATGTCGCCCGTCAACCTGGCGGGACTGATCGAGCGCATGGACACCGGACTCGCCCGCCGCCTGGCGCAGCTGCCAGACAACGACGCCGTCCTTGCGGAATCGCTGCGCCGTTATCCGGTGGCTCTCGGCATCGCCGGCGTGGAACAGGCGGAAGCGCGCGCCGCGACAACCGGCCGCGCCGCGCCGTTCCGCGTTCACGGCCCGGACCCCACGCCGCACCTGCGGCAGTTTGTCGGAACGCTGCGCAGCCTCGCGCAACTCGACGCCGCCGCGCGCGGCCATGGCCTGCTGAGCGTGGATCCGCGCAGCGGAGTCGTGCGCCGCGTGCCGCTGGTCGCATCGGTGGCCGGTGTGCTGACTCCGGCACTGTCGATAGAGCTGCTGCGCATAGCCAGCGAAATACCGGCGTTCTCGATCACGGCGGACGGCGGCGGAGTTCGAAACATCGGCGTCGGAGACACCGCAATTCCCGCCAACCCGGACGGCACGGTGTGGGTGCACTTCGGTGCGCACGACGAGGCCCGTTTCGTATCGGCACTCGATGCAATCCGTGGCGACATCGATCCCGAACTCATCCGCGGCAAGATTGCGCTGGTCGGCGCAACCGGACTGGGATTGCTCGACTACCAGGCCACGCCACTGGGCGAGCGCATACCGGGGATCGAGATTCACGCACAGATCCTCGAGAACATATACGAGGACAGCCTGCTGCGCCGGCCCAGTTATTTCGAGCAGCTGGAGCGTTTGCTGCTGCTCGGCTGCGGGCTGATCCTGATACTCGCGGTCCCGGCGGTGAAGCCGCGGACGTCCGCACTGATTTACGGGGCCATCGTCGCCGGACTGCTCGTGCTCGGATTCGCACTGTACTACTGGAGGCAATTGCTGCTTGACGTCGCGTGGCCAACGGCCGCGGCGACCGTGCTTTTCGGGGTCATGCTGACCGGGGCACTGGCCGAATCCGACCGCCAGCGCCGTGCGCTCAGGCGGGCGCTGGAAGCCGAGCGCGAAGCGGCGGCCCGCGCTGCCGGCGAACTGGAAGCGGCACGGCGCATCCAGATGGGGATGCTGCCGCCGCCATCGGCAGATTTCTATGGCGATCCGCGCTTTTCACTGCAGGCGCTGATCGAGACGGCGAAGTCGGTCGGCGGCGATCTCTACGATTTCTTCAAGCTCGACGCCGACCGGCTTTTCTTCATGGTCGGTGACGTTGCCGGGAAGGGACTCCCGGCGAGCATCTTCATGGCGGTGAGCAAGGCCCTGTACAAGAGCGCGGCATTACGCAGCCGCCTGGAGGGCGGTGCGGTCATCAGCGAAGTGATGCGGGCCGCCAATGATGAAATCGCGCGCGACAATCCGGAGATGCTGTTCGTCACCGTATTCGCCGGCGTCCTCGATCTGAAATCCGGCGAACTCAACTACTGCAATGCCGGGCACGACGCCCCCTACCTCCTGCACGCGCAACGCCCAGCGCCGTTACACCTCGAGAGCGATTCGGGGCCGCCGTTATGCGTGATCGAAGGCTACAAGTACCATTCCGAGCGCTACCTGATGACGCCAGGCGAATCGCTTTGTCTGTATACCGACGGCGTAACCGAAGCGATGGATGCAGGCGGCGAGCTCTACGGGCGCCAGCGGCTGTTCGCAGTGCTTACAGCGGCGCTTGCGGCCAGCGATGCGGTGAAGCTGGTGGATGCAGTGCGCGATGATGTGCGCGCGTTCGTCGGCGCCACCGAGCGCTCGGACGATCTCACCATCCTGGCGCTGCGCTGGAATGGCGGCAGTCTATGAGAAAGACAGGGACTTCGAGGCGGGGAATGTGCGCAGGAAGATCAGCGCACGATGATTTCGACGCGCCTGTTCATGGGCTCGGGAGCGTCCTCGGCAGTGCGCACTACCGGCTCGCGTTTACCGCGGCCGGCGACTTCGATGTACTTGCCGGGGATGCCGCGACTGGTCAGATCTTCACGCACCCGCTGCGCGCGCCGCAGGGAAAGCTGGTCGTTGTACTGCATGGTCCCGACCGCGTCGGCGTGACCGATGACCGATACCTCCGGGTCCGGGCGCGCCGCGATTTCGGCAAAAATGCGCCCGACTTCGCGTTCCGACTCAGGGGTAAGTTCGTCCTTGCCCTCGGGAAAATACAGCAGAAATGTATGCGGGCGCAGGGGCAATGCAGTCAGCGTGGCGCCGAAATCCTTCCGCGCAAGGTCCGCATCGTAGATAAACGTTTGCACGCGCCCGGTGTCTTCGATGCGCGCCGCTGCATAGGGCTTGTCGAGGACGATGGCGCCGCTGCCCTCCCTCCGCACGACGACTGCGCCAACCGATCCGTTGGCCTTTGGCAGCAGCACGACCAGATCATTGGGTGCCGGCCTCAACCCGGGCCGTACGGCCTCGGGCTCGATCTGCTGGGGCGCATTCACCCATTGCGGCGATCCGGACACGGAATCGCGGGATGTGGTGTGGCTGCACGCCCCAAGAACCCCAGTAATCGCAAGAATTACCGGCGCATGAACAAAACGCACCGTTACTTGGTGGCCGATTCGTCAACCTTCACGACGAACTCGGTGCCGCGCACGCCCATGATTGCCGCCGGGGTCTTCACACGCATGGCTTCAGGCGACTGCTTGACGATCTTGCCGGAGACGACGGCGAGCGTACCCTTCTTTAACGCGGTATCGAACTCGCCCTTGTGGGTGGTGCTGTCGAACACGAAACACTCGATCACCAGTTCGCTGTTGGGGCCCGCCGACAACAGGCTGTTGTCCTGGAAGGTGATGCCAACCGAACCATCGGGGCCGGTCTTCACGGTATCGCGCGCCCGGATCCTGGCACCGACCGGCGCGGGAAGGCGCTTGCCGTCGCGTTCAATTTGCACGTCGCCCTTCGACACTTTGACGCGTCCGGCTTCGGCGGCCAGCGTTGGCAGTGCGACCACTGCGCACAGCAGCAGCAGAAAGCCGAACACCAGGAAATCTCTTTGCAACATCAATACCTTGCTCATGGGTTTCCCCTTCGTGGGTAACGGGGCCGGCAGAGGACGCCGGCGCATGGACTATTCAGCAAGAAGCATGCACGTTCCCATCATAACAGCGGGTCCGGCCTTTGCTGGATAGGGCAAATGCCTGTCCAGTCTAGGAAAAGCGTGAAGCGCCTGAGCCGCACATTTCTCGCCCAATTGAGGGCCTTCGAGCAGGTGAAAATCCTGATCGACGACTTTGGTGATGCCACCGGACTCGGCCGCGAGGATCGCCACAAACTGACGCTAATTGTCGAGGAACTGTTCACCAATACCGTGACCCATGGACATCGCGGGGACAGCGATGCACCTGTGCAGATTTCTCTGGAAGATACCGCCGCGGGGGTGCAATTGACTTACGAAGATTCCGCACCTCAGTACGATCCCTTGGCCGCCAGCCGGCGCACTGACATCGAATCCACCATCAATGAGCGACGCGTCGGCGGCCTCGGCGTGTTCCTGACCATCGGCCTGACCAACGGTGCCGACTACCGGTACGTCAAAGGCCGCAATCGCATTTCACTCACCTTGATGCCGAGCCGCGAGTAATAACAGGCGCGGCGTCACCGCCCAGCCAGCGCCACGCCAGCGCTGCACGACGCACCGCGATATCCAGGAGATACAGCAACAAAGCGAGTACCGCCAGCCACGGCCACAGCGTGCGCAACACGCGGCCGTGGTCGCCGTTTCGCGCAAACACTTCGGCGATGCTGGGCGCAAGCTTGCCCCCCGTCTCCTCGGCCAGCGTGCGCAGCAGTTCGAGATTCGGCGGCAATGCGCGGTATTCGTCCGGGTAAGCGTAATAAAGCCGGCGGCTGCCGGTGCGACCCGCTGCCTGCCGAGACAGGCCCGGCGAATCGGCGAGCTCAAAGCGCAGCGCAGCGCCGCTTGCCAGCGGCACCCGCAGCCGGTACGCGCCGGGCCCGCTGTGGCGCAGTTCCACCGTTGTCGTCGTACCGTCGGGCCCGGTCACCCGCACCCGCGGCGCCATATCATCGCGGAAGTGCCCGTCCGCGGTGAGCGCATTCAGGCTGATCACAGCTTCGCCGCCTTCACGCGAAACGCGGAAATCGAGTTCTTCCCCGGAATCACGGCGCATGGTTTCGCGCGTCAGCTGCGCCCACAGCTTGCCGTAACCCGGCCAGTCGAGCCAGTTCACCGCCCAGCGGTTCTTCACGTCGGAAGTAAACACAACCACCTTGCCGAGCCCGTACTGCCAGCGTGCCAGCACCGGCGATCCGGATTGCGAGACCAGGAAGATTTCGGCGTTGTCGCGTGCTGTGGCACTCACGTAGCCCTTCAACGGCGGCGCCTGCTCGAAGTCCACGCCGCGGAAAGCCTCCATGCGGCGCTTGACCACCGGCTTGAATGCATCCTCGAGCAGATTCGAGCGCACTGCACGCTGCGTTTCCTCGACGAAGATCTGCGGCACCGATTCGGCGCTCACGGTGGAATAGGCGCGCCCCCCGCCCCACTTGGCGATGTTGCTCATAAGTTCGCGGTCGGCGCCTTCGCCGATCGCCACCGTGGATACCACGATCTGTTCGTCGGTCATGCGTTTGAGCAGTCCCTCGAAATCGGCCGGGTGGGTATCGCCGTCGGAAAGCAGAATCACGTGCTTGGCCCTGGCATCGGTCTTCTGCAGCAACCGGTAGACGATGCCGAGCGCCGGATAGATGTTGGTCTGGCCGCTCGCCTGGATGCGGGCGATCTGGTCCTCGGCCTTGCGCTTGGCGCGCACGTACTGCATCGGCACCGAAATGTGCGTCTGCGAGTCGAATGCCACCACCGCGAACTGGTGCTGCTCTTCCAGCAGATCGAGCGCCGCGCGCGTGGCTTCCTTCGCCAGTTCCATCTTGCGCCCCCTCATGCTGTAGGAGCGGTCGAGCGCGATCACCAGCGCAAGGTCCTTGCGTTTCTCCTGGGCGCGGAACTGCACCGGCAGCACTTTCTCCACCGGTGTGCCGCTGTAGCCCTGCTCGCCGTAGACATTCTCGCCGGCTGCAAACAACAGTCCGCCGCCGGCGTCGCGCACGTAGGACTCGATCGCCTGCATTTTCGCGGGGGTGATCGCATTTGCCGGCGCGTCGCTCAGGATCACCGCGTCGAAGGGCGCAAATGCGGCGGCAGTTTCGGGAATGTCCGCGGGTCCAGCGACGCGGACTTCGATACCTTCGCGAGCCAGTGCATCGCGCAGGTAACCCGCGGCTCCTGGCTGGCCTTCGACGTAGAGCACGCGCGGCGCCTTGGCGACCCACGCGGACTGCTGCACGCGATTGTTGTCGGGCACGCGGTCGCCTTCGGCAATGAGTTCCGCCGCCAGCGTGTTGCTGCCGGCGCTGGACAGTTGAATCTCGAAGGAGACGCGGTTCAGTCCCGCCGTCAGGCGCACCGCGCGGTTGCCGAGCACGGCGTTGCCGGCCCTGAGCACCACGCGCGCGCGCGCCTCGTTCGGCGAGAACGCGCGCACGGTCACCGTCACCGGTTCGCCCTGGCGCAGGCCTTGGGGTACTTCGATGCCTTCCAGCCAGGCGTCGCCGTCATCGCGCACTTTCGCCGGGATCGGAAACACGCGGACGTTGGCTTCCTTGAGCCGCGCCAGCACACGCCAGACGTCACCTTCGGTCTGATTGCCGTCGGTAAGGAGTACCAAGCGCTTGACGCGATCGCGATTCAGGCCCAGCAGCGCTTCATCGAGCGCGCGCTCGAGGTTGGTCGCCGCCTGGTCGATTGCCCCTTCACGCGGGCTGCCTTCGCTGACCGCGAGATTGCGCACCTGTTCGGACCTCTCCAGTAGCACCGGCCGATCGGCGAACGCCAGATAGCGCGCCTGCGCCGGCTTGCCTTCGCGATCGGCATTGCCGATCCAGGCGAGTGCGGAGTCGATGAAGGACGATGACACACTGCGCGACACATCCAGCGCGTACACCACCGCGACATCGTCCGACCCTGCGTGCCACTGCGGCCGCATCAATGCCAGCGCCAGCATGGCGACCACCAGACTGCGCAAAACGGTAACGACTGCTAAGTGCCTGCGGCCGAGATTGGTGCCGGTTCTCCGTGCGGCCCACCACAGTAGCGGTATCGCCAGGAGCAGCAGCAATGGCCAGGTGTGCTGAATTCCGATCGCCATGGTCATACCGTTACCCGCCGGTTCCACGTCCACCACTCGAATACCAGCAACAGCGCCGAAGCCAGCAGCAAGGCCGCCCAGAGATCGAGCGGGAATTGCGGCGCCTGCGCCGGTTCGATTGCCACGGACTGTAGCGGCACCAGCGACGATCGGTTGACATCGGTCACGCGCCGGTCGAGCAGGTTGGCCGCCACCCGCAGCCGCTGGCTGGCGGAGACGGCGGTGTACATGCCCGGTTCGGTGACCTCGAACAGCGTGCCGCCGGGAATGGCCTGCGCCGGTAGCTCGGCGCCATCCGGTGCCACGACTCGCGCCTTTGCCAGGGGCACTTCGACCAGGCCCAATCCGGCTGCGAATGCGCCGTGTTCGCCCACCAGCCAGTCCAGCGCGTTGCCGAGGAATATCGGAAATTCGGCGTGCAGCGCGAAGTTGGAATCCTCCAGCCCGAAAGCGAAAGACACCCAGCGCGCAGCACCCTCGTGCGCGACCACCAGCGGCATGCTGCCGCGCGCGCTCACCAGCACCACGTCGCGCTCGCGCGCGCCGCTTGCCGGCCGCGTCGCTACCGCACGCTCGACGACAAGATCGCGCAGCGAAAGGTTCTCGAGCAACGGATGCGCGCCATCCCGGGCCGCCACCGTGAGGTCGGCGATCTCCCTGCCCGGTGCCGGCAACCACGACACCAGATTGGGCCGGAACAGCAGCGCCGGCACGCCCGGCGGCATCTTTGGGGCGAACCGGTCGAACACCCATATGTCGATGTCGCGGCGTTCGGCGAAGCGCTGCGGTGACATCGACGTGAGCTGCACCCGCGGCTGCGCGCGCAAGGAATTCTCGAGGTAGCGATTACCGTTGCTCACCAGACCCACTCGCACCACCCGCCGCATCGGCAGCAACGCGTAAGCGACATCATCGGCCTCCAGGCCGTCTCCCGGCATGGCGAGCGAGGCGCGCACCGGACCAGCCTCCAGACTGGAAATGTCGATCACTTGCGCGCGTGCGCCGCCGGCGGGCACGTCCACGGTAGTGACAATGCGCCGGCCGCCGACACCGGCAATCGCGATCTCGATGCTCCTGTCCGCTCCGCCGGCGTTGCTGACCTCGACGAAGGCCTGGTAGCGGCGCGGATCCGCAGGCAGCGGCCGCACTTCGAACGCGGTGATGCCGGCGTTCTCAACCGGCTCGAATACTGACTCGAGCCTGGCCGACTTTGGCACCCCGGTGACTTGCACCCCGTCGCTGATCACCACGGTTTCCGCTTCGCCGGCCTGCGCAATGTCCGGCACCCGCGGCGTGCCGCCGTAAACAACTTGCAGTTGCTGGAGGCGTTCGAGCGCCGCGTCACGGTGCTCGAATCCGGGAGTGGCGATGCGCCGCATGGTATCGACCAGCATCACCTGGGTACCCGGGTTGCGCGCCGCGAGCGTCGCGCGCGCCTTGGCCAGTGCGTGGCTCCAGCGGGTCACACCGTCGGTCGTGCGGGTGGCGAGCGTGGGCGAGTTGTCGAGCACGAGGACGAGCTCGTCGGCGGCCTCGCCCGCGCCGGTCAACTGCGGCCTGGTCACGGCGACGACGATGCTCACGGCAATGACCGCGGCCAGCAGCAACGACAACCACCAGCGCAGGCGGTCGCTGTTGCGGTGGCTCTCTCGCAGCACCCGGTCCCAGATCAGACTGGAGGGCACCAGCAATCTGCGCGGAGGCGGCTTCAGCAGATACAGCGCGGTCACGACCAGCGCGGCGGCAAGCACGGCAATCGCTGCCCACAGAGGCGAAGCCGAAAGCAGGCTCATCGCAACAATCCCTGCTCGCGCAGCGCCTTGAGCATCAAGTCCTCGAACGGTGTGGCGGTCGTTGTGCGCAGATAGCCCCAGCCGTGAGTGCGACAGAAGGCTTCGATCTCAGCGCAATAGCGCAGGAACGTGTCGTGATAGGCCTTCACCAGGTCGGGCGTCACGCGCACCCGTGCAGCGCCGCCTTCCTCCGAGTCCACCAGCAGCACTTCATCCGCGAGCACCGGGTCGAGTTCGTCGGGACTCATCACGTGCACCGCGAACACGTCGTGGCGGAACTGGCGTATCACCTGGAAGCTCTGCTCGAAACCCTCGCGGTCGAGGAAGTCGGAGATCACCACCGTCATCCCGCGGGTGCGCCGGGCGCCGAAGAAGCTGCGCAACGCCGACTGCAGGCTGGTGCCGCCGCCGGCCTCGATGCGCTCGAGAAAATGCAGCGCGCGCCATACCTGGTTCTTGCCGCGACGAGCCGGCATCTCCTGTACCACCCCGTCGGAAAAGGCGACGATGCTGACGCGGTCGTGATTGATCAGGCCTATGTAGGCCAGCGCTGCGGCAAACTTGCGGGCGAAGTCGAACTTGGAGGGGGCGCCGAAATCCATCGAGCGGCTGACGTCGAGGAATATGTAGATCGGCAGATCCGCCTCTTCCTCGAACAGCCTCAGTATCAGCCGGTCCAGCCGCAGGTACGTGCCCCAATCAAGGTTGCGGGTATCGTCGCCCGGCGAGTACGGCCGATAGTCGGTGAACACCATGCCCGAGCCGGTGCGGCGAGAGCGATGATGGCCGCGCAGGTGGCCCGCCACGGGACGGCGGGTAAGCATGGTGAGACGCTCGAGCTGGCGAAGAAATTCTTCGCTGAACAGCAGACTTTCCTGGACCAAGTTGAAATGCCTCAGTGGGGCCGCATGGCCGCTGCCATGGAGCCGGTGGATATCCTCAAACGGCGGTTACCCGGCGATCGGGCAGGGATTCTCCTGCTGGGAGGGCTGGATCAGCGTCAGCGAGTCGTTGGCGCCGGGCACCGCGCGGACCATCTCGAAGATGTCCCATTGGTCCTGCATCCTGCTTTTCTCCTTGATGCGCACCACGTACATCTCCTGCAGCAACTGGTGATTGGCGGCGAACACGCCGCGCCGGTCTTTGAGAACGTCGAATGACGCGCCCTTGTCGAAATACGCGATCAGCTTTTCCGCATCGGTGCTTCTGGTTTCCGCGATCGCCTGCAGCAGGACGCGGATAGCCACGTAATCCGCCCATGCGCCGTTCTCCGGGGGCATCTGGTACCTGGCACGGAAGCGGCTGACGAAGGCACGCGAAGAGGGCGCGTCGATGCCGTGGTACCACATGGTCTGCCAGTAACCCGACAGCGAATCGATTCCCGCCGCCCAGAACAGCCCCGTGTCGTTGGCCCCTCCGGTCACTTCGAAGGGGAGGTTGTACTCGCGGTACTGGCGGATGAAGTTGGTGATATCGATGCCGGCAAGACAGGAGAAGACGAAGTCGGGCTTGCTCTGGCGGATCTTCAGTATGTAGGCGCTGAAGTCCTGGGTGTTGGTGGCGATCAGGTCCTTGCCGGCTTCGAGCCCGCCGTTGTCCTTGAGGAACTGCGAGGAAGCGCGATAGAGGTCGTGACCGAACGCGTAATCGGCCACCAGAAAATGGAATCGTTTGCCGGCGATGCGGTTCGCTTCCTTCAGCCACTGGCCGATGGTGCGAACGTACATGGTGTTGTTGCCCTCGACGTGAAACAGGTAGCGGTTGCAGTTTTTGCCGCGCACCTCGTCGGAGTTGCCGCCGGTATTGAAATGAATGCGCTTCATGCGCGCCGCCACCTGCGCAATGGCCGCCACCGACGCCGAGTTGATCTCTCCGACCGAGGCGATCACCTGGTCGCGCTCGTAGAGCTTTTGCGCCTTGCTCACCGCGGTGGCAGGATTGACGCTGTCCTCCGCGATCAGTTCGATTTTTCTGTCGAGTACCCCGCCCGCCGCATTCGCCTCTTCGACTGCCAGCACCGCGCCGCGATAGCCGTACTCGCCGATCTGGCCGAGAAAGCCGGTGCGCGGGGTGAGATGGCCGATCCTGATGGCCTCGCCCTGCGCCCTGAGGATCCCCGGAAAACCGAGCGCCGCGCTCGACGCCAGCGCCACCGAGACCCTAAGCGCGTCGCGGCGCGCGGGAGAGAAGTAGTTCCCGGCCATCGTTTTCCTCCCCCTCCCGGCGGCTGTCATTCCTTCGGTTCCGGCACCGACTCGAGGATCCTGCCGAGGATCGTGTCGGTATCGATGCGCCCGGCTTCAGCCTCGAAGTTCAGCAGGATCCGGTGCCGCAGCGCCGGCAACGCCACTGCGCGCACATCCTCGCAGGATACATAAACGCGGTCGTTCATCAGCGCGTGCACTTTCGCGCCTAGGATCAGCGCCTGGGTTCCGCGCGGGCTGGAACCGAAACGCACATACTTTTTGCTCATTTCGTGTGCTTGGGACGATTCCGGGTGGGTCGCTAGCGTCACCCTGATCGCGTACTCCTGCACCGGCCGCGCCACCGGGATGGCGCGCGCGGTTTCGCGCATCTCCAGAATCTCCCCCTGCTGCAGCACCCGGCGCACCGCCGGTTCCTTCTGCCCGGTGGTGCGGTCGACGATCAGATGCAGCTGCTCCACGTCCGGGAAATCGAGCTTGAGTTTGAAGAAGAAGCGGTCCATCTGCGCCTCGGGCAGCGGGTACGTGCCTTCCATCTCGATCGGGTTCTGCGTTGCCAGCACGAAGAAGGGCTGGTCCAGCGCGTGGGTGTGGCCGGCTGCGGACACGCTGTTTTCCTGCATCGCTTCCAGCAACGCCGATTGGGTCTTGGGCGTGGCGCGGTTGATTTCGTCGGCGAGCACCATGTTGGCGAAGATCGGGCCATGCTGGAACTCGAAGGCTTTGCGGCCGGTTTCGTCTTCGCGGACGATGTTGGTGCCGATGATGTCGCCGGGCATCAAGTCGGGAGTGAACTGGATGCGCGAGAACTTCAGGTGCAGCACGTCCGCCATGGTCTGCACCAGCTTGGTCTTGCCCACGCCGGGGATCCCCTCTAGCAGCACGTGGCCGCGTGCAAGCAGGCAGGTCATCACCCCGGAGATAATCTCGTCGTTACCGACGATGACGCGCGAAATCTCGTCGCGGACGAGCTGGAACTGATCGCGGAAGGCCTGGATCTGGCGGTCGACGACGGTATTCATTTCTTCTCACTTTCATGCAGGTTCAGGAAATAATTTTTGACGGCCTGTTTCTGGCGGATCGGTACGCGCTCGAAGGTCATCGCATTCTCGCGGTCGAAGTTCGGGCGCGCGTGCACGTCCTCGAAGTCGAGCAGCGATTTCTGCTCCCGGCTGGCGGAATAGAACCAGCCCTGGTCTGCCTTCTGGTCGTCGTTGTCGCCGTCGTCGCGGCGCTGGATGGCTTCGAGCTTGAGTTGCGCATCCAGGCGCCGGGTCGCCGCACCCTCCAGCGCTAAGGCCTCGGAGTTGCCGGCGGCGCTGCCGCTCATGTTGCCGTCGCGGGCGGGTTCATCGTCGTTTCTGCGCGTCACCGCGCCCTGGCGAAACATCGTGCCGCCGCGGATGTCCGCGTTGCCGGTATCCGGCGAAGCGGTAGCGTTGGGCGCGTTGTCGCTGGAATCGAACTGGCTCGCGGTCAGCGCGCTCCTCTGCGAAGTAGGGATCATCGCATCCTGCATCCGCCGCTTGACCTCGGTTACCCGGCTCTGCACCTCGAGCTGCTGGTTTGCCTCCTGGAGGGCATTTACGACGCGGTCGATCGCATCCTGGTCGACCCTGGCGTTGATGCTGCTCAGATCGCGGCCGCCTTCCGCGAGCCTTTCCTCGATGCCGCGGTCGAGGTCCTTTTCACTGTCTGACAGCAGCCGTGGCTCGTCCTTCTGCGGCGCACGTGCGTCCTGGTCTCCGGCCTCGGCGCGCATTTGCCGCAGCAATGCCAGCGCCTCTTCGTTGTGCCCGGCCCGAAGCGCTTCCGCGGCCTTCTCGAAGCGCGGGTTCGCCCTCATGGCCTCGGCCAGCCTGACCAGCCCCTCACGCGCAGCGGCGGCCTCCATGTTGGCCTGCTCGATCGCATCGCGCGCCTGCGCGGCGGCGCGCGCTTTCTCTTCGGCGGTCGCGTCGGCGCGCTGCAATTCCTCGAGCGCGCGATCGAGCTTCTCGATCTCGGGGTCCCGCGGCGCGCCTTCGAGGAGTGCGCGCAGGTCACGCGTCTCCCTGGCCGCTGCCATTGCTGCAGCACCGGCGCCGTCCCATGAATGCGATTGACGCGGCGCAATCCAGGTGACCAGTAGCAGGGCCGCACTCAGACCGGCAACAGCGTACAGGCTGCGCGGCGGCCCGCCGGAGAAGATCGTGCCGGGGTCGAGCCGGCGTGCGGTCGCGGCCGCGCGGGCAATCTGCAGTTCCGCGAACGGGGACGGCTCGCGTGTGGAAACGAACCAGTAAGCGGACTTAAGTTCGTCTTTCAGCCGGGCGCGTGCATCGACCTCGCCCGCGGCTTGCGCCAGCGTCACCTGACGCAATGCGCGCCACGCGACGTACGCCCCGAGCATCACCACCGCCACAACGACCGCCGCCCGGGCGCCGGTTCCGACCGCCGGAACCGCCGAGCTCAACGCCACACCCACAAACTGGAAGGCAATCAGGGAGAACAGCACGACACAGGCGCCGCAGGCGATCTCCTGAAGCGCCCGGCGCAACCACAGGCGGCGCTCGATACTGCGCAGAACACTGAGTATGAGTTCGCTATCCTTCATGACCGGGGCGATTGTAGCGCAGCCGGGAAGCCCCATGCGAGGCCGTCGCGCGGAGGAGCCCGCAGGCATGGGGCTCGCGGGGTTGCGCCGCGCGATCTCAGGTAACATCTGGCGCAAAACGACGGAGGACCAAGTGAAGGTGGCTCTGCGACTCGCGGCGGCGTTGTTCGGCTGCGCGCATGCATGCATCGGTGCTGCGCAACAGCCGCACATCGTCTACGTCCTCGCCGACGATCTCGGCTGGAAGGACGTGGGTTACCACGGCAGCCTGATCAGGACGCCCAACCTAGACAGGCTGGCGCAAAGCGGCGCACGCCTCGAGAAGTTTTATACCCTTCCCTACTCGACCCAGACTCGCGCGGCGTTGATGACCGGCCGCTATCCGATGCGCTACGGCCTGCAGACGCTTTCCATCCTGCCGTGGAGCCGGTACGGATTGCCGGCCGATGAACGGATGTTGCCGCAGGCGCTGAAGGAAGCCGGCTACCGCACCGCGATGCTCGGAAAGTGGCAACTCGGCCACTACAAGAAGGAATTCTGGCCTACCCGGCGCGGCTTCGACAGTTTCTACGGCAGCTTCAACGGCGGGATCGATTATTTCAAGAAGACCAACCGGATCGGCGAGCCCGACTGGCACCGCAACGAACGGCAGGTGAAGGAAGCGGGCTACGTCACCACCCTGTTGGGCAGGGAGGCAGCCAGCCTGATCTCAAAGCACGACGCGGCCACGCCGTTGTTCCTCTACCTGTCCTTCAACGCGCCGCAGGTGCCGTTGCAGGCACCGAGGGCATACCTGGAAATGTACCGGGATATTGCCGACGAAACCCGCCGCGCTTACGCGGCGATGGTCACCGCACTCGACGACGCGATAGGCGGGCTGATCTCGGCGCTGGAAGCGAAAGGTATGACGGCAAATACGCTGATCGTGTTTCATAGCGACAATGGCGGAGCGCTGCCGAACAAGTATGCGACCGGCGATGGCGATGCGAGGAAACCCGCCGCCGACAACGGCCCTTTCCAGGACGGCAAGGGCGGACTGCATGAAGGCTCGATGCGGGTGGCGGCGTTCGCCGCGTGGCCGGGTAGAATCCAGCCGGGTGTGGTCGCCGAACGTATCCACGTCACCGACATGTATCCGACGTTGCTGAAGGTCGCGGGTGCGAAGCTCGAGCAGACCCGCCGAATCGACGGCGTCGATCAGTGGGCTACGATTGCCGAAGGCAAGCCCAGTGCGCGCAAGGAATTGCTGCTCGCAATGGAAGACAGCCGTGGCGCACTGCTGGTGGAGAACTGGAAGCTCATCGTTTACTCGCGCTTGCCGGTGCGCTATGAACTGTTCAATGTCCAGGACGACCCGTCCGAGGAAGACAACCGCGCCGAGCGCGAACCGCAACGGGTACAGGAGATGCTGGCGCGCTTCAATGAGTACGCCTGGGAGATGACGCCGTCGCACTACCTGGAGGATCTGCTGAAACCGAGAAAGTACGATGCCCCGATGTACTGGGGTGAAAACCCCGTTCGTCCTTAAGGCGAACAGGATTTCAGTGCAGACTAACCTGACCACCCAATCGAGTCGGAAGCAAATTGGAATCCCGAGACTTGACCAGACTTCTTGTTCCGATAGAACTTCATTCCGTCACTGACCTGGGACTCGATTGGGTGGTCAGGTTATGTCGGAACTAAAAGCCGATCAAATCTGAACTTTTTTTCACCGCTAACAAAAAAGAAATCATGCAAGCAATCAATATCGAAGATCTGCGCAGCCGGGCGCGCCGGCGTCTGCCGAAAGCGATATTCGAGTTCATCGACGGCGGTGCCCAGGACGAGACCACGCTGCGCGCCAACCGCGAGGACTTCCAGAAGTGGCGCTTCCGTACCCGGGTCCTGACCGACGTTTCCAGGCGCGACCAGTCGATCACCCTGTTCGGCCAGCGCTGCGCCTCGCCTTTGATCCTCGCACCGACCGGACTCGCGGGACTGTTGTCGCGCCGCGGCGAACTGGCCGCAGCCCGCGCCGCGGAGAAATACGGCGTGCCCTACTGCCTGTCCACCATGTCCACCTGCAGCATCGAAGAGATCACCACCGAGACCACCCAGCCGAAGTGGTTCCAGCTCTACGTGCTCCGCGACCGGGGACTCACCAAGGAGTTCATCGAGCGAGCGCGGGCGTCGCGCTGCACCGCGCTGGTCCTGACCGTGGACACCAAGGTGCAGGGGCCGCGCGAGCGCGACATGCGCAACGGCTTCACCGTGCCACCGCGCTTCACCGTCGCGACGATCCTCGACTTCGCCCGCCATTTCTCCTGGCTCTTCGACGTCGGACTGGGTCCGCGCATCGCCTTCAGGAATTTCGAGGGCACCAAGGCCGCCGCCACCGACGCGGTCACGATCACCGAGTTCATCGCCGACCAGTACGACCTGACGGTGAACTGGCGCGACGTCGAGTGGTTCAAGTCGGCGTGGGGCGGTCCGGTCCTGCTTAAGGGTGTGCTCAGCGTCGAGGATGCCAGGCTTGCCGCAACGCATGGCGCGGATGGGGTGATCGTTTCCAATCACGGCGGGCGGCAACTCGAAGGCGCGGTATCCGCGGTGCACGCGTTGCCCGCAATCGCCGATGCAGTGGGAGACCGGCTCGAAGTGGTGCTCGACGGCGGCATTCGTCGTGGCGCCGATGTGGTGCGCGCGTGCGCCCTCGGTGCCAGAGCCTGCATGATCGGCCGCGCCTGGCTTTACGGGCTGGCTTCCGCCGGCCAGGCGGGAGTCGAGCGCGCGCTGGAAATCCTGCGCGACGAGATCGACATCACGTTGACCCTGCTGGGGCGGTCTACGCTTGCCGAGGTCGATCGCGAGGCGCTCGAGCGCGTCGACTGAGCATGTCCAGGAGGTGGCTGACGGTGTCGCCAACACCGGGCGACCGAGAACGGCACGACAATTGCTCCGCCCAAAAGGGAGAACCGAATTTCGCGACCGCGGATAAAATCCGGTCGAAACTTCGGTATCCTTTTGACATCCGGATCAGCTCAGCGACCGACAAACATGGCCTCGACCCTTTCGATCACCCATTACACCTCTCACGAGCCGCTCGGCATCGTCTCGGACGAGGAGTACCAGCGCTTCAAAGACCAACTGCTGGAGGCTTTCCAGGAAGAGTGGCCCGACGCGATCGTGTCGATAGAGGACGACGAAGAACCCTACACGGAGGTGGATGGCGTCAGCGGCCAGGCCGAGCAGGATGTGCGTGACCGCATCGATGACATCGTCAACGAAGTGATCGACTCCGGCGACTGGCGGGAAGAGGAGGAGGACCCTTACGACGAAGAAGAGGAACTTGATGACGAGGAAGAGGAGGAAGACAAGTTCTGAACTTCGTTTGCCGATCCTGAAGAAATGGTGGGCCCGGCTGGATTTGAACCAGCGACCAAAGGATTATGAGTCCTCTGCTCTAACCAGCTGAGCTACAGGCCCGCCCGGAGAAAAAAGTACGGCGCAAAAAATGGCCGGGTGACGAACCCGGCCATTCTATTTCCCCTCGCAGGGAATGTCACAGTTGTTGTGGCTCCGACATCACCTTGATTGGACCTCCGGTCCGCTAAAGGTGAGTCTTCACCGCAACAACCGGAAGGCAGAATCAGTTGTTGTCTAAGAAACTGCGCAGCCGCTCGGAGCGCGAAGGATGACGTAGTTTACGCAAGGCCTTCGCCTCGATCTGGCGGATGCGCTCGCGGGTGACGTCGAACTGCTTGCCGACCTCTTCGAGCGTGTGGTCGGTGTTCATCTCGATGCCGAAGCGCATGCGCAACACCTTAGCCTCGCGCGGGGTGAGCGTGTCCAGCACTTCCTTGGTGGCATCGCGCAGGCTGGTGTAGACCGCGGCGTCGGAGGGCGCCATGGTGGCCTGGTCTTCGATGAAATCGCCCAGATGCGAATCGTCGTCGTCGCCGATCGGCGTTTCCATCGAGATCGGTTCTTTCGAGATCTTGAGGATCTTGCGGATCTTTTCCTCGGGCATTTCCATCTTCACCGCCAGCGTCGCCGGATCCGGTTCCTGTCCGGTTTCCTGCAGGATCTGGCGCGAAATGCGGTTCATCTTGTTGATGGTCTCGATCATGTGCACCGGAATGCGGATGGTGCGCGCCTGGTCAGCGATCGAGCGCGTGATCGCCTGGCGGATCCACCAGGTTGCATAAGTCGAGAACTTGTAGCCGCGGCGATACTCGAATTTGTCCACCGCCTTCATCAGGCCGATGTTGCCTTCCTGGATCAGGTCGAGGAACTGCAGTCCGCGATTGGTGTACTTCTTGGCGATCGAAATCACCAGGCGCAGGTTGGCCTCGGTCATCTCGCGCTTGGCGCGGCGCGCCTTGGCCTCGCCGGTGGACATCTGCCGGTTGATTTCCTTCAGGTCCTTGACCGGAATGCCGACGCGCTTTTGCAGATCGATCAGCGCCTGCTGCTGTTCCAGGATCGCCGGCGCAAAACGGGCCAGTACCTCGCTGTAAGGTTTGCGCCCGGTCACTTCGCGGCCGACCCAGTTGAGATCCTCCTCGTTGCCGGGGAAGGTTTTGATGAAATAGGAGCGCGGCATGCCGGATTTCTCCACGCACAGCTCCATGATCGAGCGCTCGTAAGAGCGCACTTCATCCACCAGCCTGCGCAGGCCGTCGCACAAGGCCTCGACCTGCTTCGCAGAAAAGCGGATCAGCATCAGCTCGGCGGAGATCTCCTCCTGCGTTTTCAGATAAGGGCGGCTGCGCGAGCCGTTCTTCGCCAGCGCCTTCATCATCTTGTTGTAGAGCACGCGGATCTTGGCGAAGCGTTCTCCGGCATCGGCCTTGAGCTTGAGCATGCTGGCGTTCTGCACCGCGGCGCCATCGTCGTCGTCTTCGGTTTCGGCCTCGAGATCCTCTTCCAGTTGCTCGTCGGAGACCTCCTCGGCCAGCGCCTCCGCGGGCGCGTTCGGGTCAATCAGGCCGTCGACCACTTCGTCGATGCGCATCTCCTCGCGATCGATCTTGTCGGCCAGGTTGAGGATTTCGGCGATCGTGGTCGGGCAGGCCGAAATGGCCTGGATCATGTGCTTCAGGCCGTCCTCGATACGCTTGGCGATCTCGATTTCGCCCTCGCGCGTCAGCAGTTCGACCGAGCCCATCTCGCGCATGTACATGCGCACCGGATCGGTGGTGCGCCCGAATTCGGAATCCACGGTGGAAAGCGCCTGCTCCGCCTCCTCGACCACGTCTTCATCGGGCACCACGGCCGGCGTGGCCTCGTTCATCAGCAGGGTTTCGGCATCCGGCGCCTCGTCGTAGACCTGGATGCCCATGTCGTTGATCATGCTGATGATGTTCTCGATCTGCTCGGCATCCAGCATGTCGTCCGGGAGATGGTCGTTGATCTCCGCGTAAGTGAGATAGCCGCGTTCCTTGCCGAGGACGATCAGGTTTTTCAGGCGCATGCGCCTGGCTTCAGCATCGATGGGCTGCTGAGCCTGGGCCTGCTCCTTGACCTGCTCTTTGCGTCTTTCTCTTGCCATGTCCCTTAGTCCTTTAGAAACAACTGCTTAATAAACGGCGAGCAAAAAAGAACCGCGCATTATACCGGACTCGCCCCACGCCTTCATTCAGCCACCGTACGTTGCTGCAAACGCCGGAACTGTTCCTCATCCTCCGGCGTCCAGCGTTGGCGCTTGCTCTTCTCCAGCAACAGCGTGATGCGCACATGACGGAACCGTTCCGTGAGCCGGGCCCACGCGCCGGTAAATTCCGCCTCCAAGGCCTCGTCTTCCATGTGTTCCCAGCGCAGGCTTCCGAGCTCGATCTCGCGCGCCAGGGCTTCGAACTCGCCGCCACGAAAATGTTCAGCGGCGCTACGCAGGTCAGGGCGGCCACGGCAGAGTTCAAGCAGCCGTTCGAGCAGCGCGAGTTCCGCCGGCGGCAGCTCGATCGAGGCAAGATCGGCGTTGGCTTGAAGCTGGGTGGAATCTGCCAGCGCTGCAAGAGAGGGACGGAAAACCAGCATCTCGCAGAGCAGCCGGGTGAGCGAAGGCTTTACCGAAGTGCGCCGCTCCGGGGCCCGGCCTCGCGTAACTACTTTGATCTCGAAACCATGTTCGAGTTCGGATTGCGCAACACCGGCAAATTCCGCGACCTGCTTGCGCAGCACCAGCGAAAGCATCGGCGCGGCGACCTGCTTGACCAGCGGCTTGGCGTCCTGCAGGAACTTGGCCCTGCCCTCCGCGGTGCGCATGTCCACCCGTGAGGCCAGTTGCTGCATCAAAAACTCCGACAGCGGCTGCGCCTGCTGCAACAGCGATTCGAATGCCTCCTTGCCGTGGCTGCGCACGAAGCTGTCCGGATCGTCTTCTGCGGGAAGGAACAGGAAACGCACCTGCTTGCCGTCCTGCAACTGCGCCAGGCTATTTTCGAGCGCCCGCCAGGCGGCGCGCCGCCCGGCTTCGTCACCGTCGAAACAGTAGATTACGTCATCGCTTTGGCGCAACAGTTTCTGCACTTGCCACGGTGTGGTCGCGGTGCCGAGCGTGGCCGCCGCGTAGCCGACCCCATACTGCGCGAGCGCGACGACGTCCATGTAGCCCTCGACTACGATCACTTTTTCTGCATCGCGGATAGCGATTCTCGCCTGGAACAGGCCGTAAAGCTCGCGACCTTTCTCGAACAGCGGCGTTTCCGGAGAGTTCAGATACTTGGGCTCGCCCTGATCGATGATGCGTCCGCCGAAGCCGATGATCACGCCGCGCTGATTGTGGATCGGAAACATGATGCGGTCGCGGAAACGGTCGTAACGCCGCCCCTGCTCGTTCGCGATCACCAGTCCGGCCTCACTCAGCGACTTCGACTGGTAATCGGGGAACACCGCCTCCAGGTTCTGCCAACCGTCCGGCGCGTAACCAAGACCGTAGCGGGCGGCGATTTCGCCGCTGAGTCCGCGGCTCTTCAGATACGCCACCGCCCGCTCCGCGGTCCTGAGCTGCGCCTTGTAGTACTGCGCCGCCTTGAGCATGACTTCGGTGAGATCTTCGGCAGCCTCGGACTTTTCCCTCTGGCGCGGGTCGGCGGTCTGCTCGGGCACGGTCATGCCGGCACGACCGGCCAGTTCCTTGACCGCGTCAACAAAGCCCATGCCCTGGTACTCCATCAGAAAGCTGATCGCGGTGCCGTGCGCGCCGCAGCCGAAGCAGTGATAGAACTGCTTGGTGGGGCTCACCGTGAACGACGGGGATTTCTCGCTGTGGAAGGGACAACGGGCGGCGTAATTGGAGCCGGCCCGCTTGAGCGGCACGTGGGACTCGATCAAGTCCACGATATCCACCCGGTTGAGGAGGTCCTGTATGAAGGACTGTGGAATCATTTCGTCGGGATCGTCTCGCGTTCGGCTCCCCTGACAACCGGGGCTTGTCGCCGTCAGCGGAACTCCTCGGGGCTTTCGAAGAATTATAGGTTACTTTCCACGGATTTCCGGGAAAGCCACGATCGCCCAAATCAGGCGATTTCGTATTATCTTTGAACCACTTGCCCGATCATCGCGGCCTTCGCTGAGGCCGGCCTCTTGCCCGTACCGGCCAACCCGGAACTGGAAAAGGGGCACGAAAGCGCCGCAGAGTGCCGCTAACCCGAAAGCTTCGCTTTTACCAGCGCCGACACTATGCCCATATCGGCGCGCCCGGCCAGTTGGGATTTGAGCACGGCCATCACCTTGCCCATGTCCGCCTTACCCTTGGCGCCGCTCGACTGGATGGCGGCGGCAACCGCCGCAACGACCTCTGCATCGGACAGAGCCTGCGGCAAGTAGGCCCGCAATACCGACAGCTCGAATTGCTCGACGTCGACCAGGTCCTGACGCCCGCCCTTCTGGAACTGCTCGATCGAATCGCGCCGCTGCTTGATCATCTTCTCGATCACTGACATCACGTCGGCATCGCTCATGTCCTTGCGCTCGTCCACCTCGCGCTGCTTGATCGCCGCGAGCAGCAAGCGGATGGCGGACAGGCGCTGCGCATCCTTTGCGCGCATCGCGGCTTTCATGTCGTCGGTGATACGGGCCTTTAATGACATGTGAAGGTAATGGGTGATGCGTGAAGAGTAGAAGCGAAAAGGGTGAAGGTCTTACCCTTCACCCTTCACTGTCCACCCTTCACAGGATTGCTCAATAGAGCTTGGGCGGAAGGAGCTGGTTACGCAGGCGCTTGTGATGGCGCTTGATGGCAGCGGCGAGCTTGCGTTTGCGCTCGGCCGTGGGCTTCTCGTAGAATTCGCGCGCCCGCAGTTCGGTCAGCAGACCGGTCTTTTCCACCGTGCGCTTGAAGCGCCGCATGGCTACTTCAAACGGCTCGTTTTCCTTGACTCGAATCGTCGGCATAGAAAGTAAAGTAAGGCAGTCCTGAAAGTTGTCGGCCAAAACGAAGGGGCGCATTCTAGCAATAATCCCCTGATTTGCAAATACAACCAGGCGATTGGCTGACCTCGCGCCCGGCGCCGCGCAGTGCCTGCATACGCCTGTCGCGCCCAACCATTCCCCTTTAACTCAATGGCTTATGCTGGTTCTCGGGATCGAAACGTCTTGCGATGAAACCGGGGTCGCCCTCTACGACACCGGGGCCGGGCTGCTCGGTCACACGCTTTTCTCACAAGTGGCGATGCATGCCGAGTACGGCGGGGTGGTGCCGGAACTTGCGTCCCGCGATCACGTGCGCAGGCTTTTGCCTTTGACCCGGCAACTGCTGGAGCGCTGCCAACGCCGTCTTGCCGATATCGACGCAATCGCCTACACCCAGGGGCCGGGGCTGGCAGGCGCGCTGCTGGTCGGCGCGGCCGTGGCAGCGAGCCTCGGATATGCGCTCAAGGTGCCGGTGGTCGGACTGCACCATCTCGAAGGCCACCTGCTCTCGCCGCTGCTCGCCAGCCCAGCGCCGCGTTTTCCTTTCATCGCTCTGCTGGTTTCCGGCGGTCACACACAACTGATGCGGGTGGGCGCGGTCGGCGATTACCAATTGCTCGGCGAGACAGTGGACGACGCCGCCGGCGAGGCCTTCGACAAGACTGCCAAGCTGCTGGGCCTGCCCTACCCCGGCGGTCCCGCGTTGTCGCAACTGGCGCAATCCGGCAATCCCAAGCGCTTCAAGCTGCCGCGGCCGATGGCCGCCAGCGGCGATCTGAATTTCAGTTTTTCCGGATTGAAAACTGCGGTGCTGACTCTGGTGCGCGGCGCCGATCCGGACGGTCACACCAAAGCCGACATCGCAGCGTCGTTTCAGCAGGCGATCGTCGAGGTCCTGGTCGCCAAGTCGATCAGCGCCGTCGCCAGGGAAGGACTGGATCAACTGGTGGTCGCCGGCGGAGTCGGCGCCAATCGCCCGTTGCGTGAAGCGATGTCGAAGAAAGCCGAACGCGAGGGCTTCGAGGTGTTCTACCCGCCGCAGGATCTGTGCACCGACAACGGGGCAATGATCGCTTTCGCCGGCGCACTGCGTCTTGAGGCCGGCGCGCCTGCCGGCACGGGATTCACGGTGCGGGCGCGCTGGGATCTCGAGGAACTCAGCGCCCCCGCGACAACCTGATCCGGCTCTCGTTGCCGGCGAGTAGCCTTTCGATATTGCCGCGGTGGCGCCATACCAGCAGAACCGCGATCACCAGTACCGCCCAGGTCATCGGCCCGCGGCCGAGAAAGTGGAAAGCCGCGAGCGGAGACAGCGCCGCCGCGACGATCGCTGCCAGCGACGAATAGCGCGAGACCACCGTGACCAGCACCCACACCACCAGAAGCGTCAGCGCGATGCGCCAGTCCATTGCCAGCAGAATGCCCGCCGCGGTGGCGACCCCTTTGCCGCCCCGGAAGCGGAGATACAGCGGGAATAAATGCCCGAGAAACGCAGCGAGCGCCACTGCGGCTAGCGCAGTTTCGCCGACACCGAACGGTGGCGCAAAATGTTGCGCCAGCCACATCGCCACCGCGCCCTTCGCCGCATCGCCGATCAGCGTCAGCACCGCGGCGGCCTTCTTCCCGGTGCGCAACACGTTGGTCGCTCCCGGGTTGCCCGAGCCGTAGGTGTGCGGATCCGGCAGCCCGAAGGCCCAACTCACCGCCACCGCGAAGGAAATCGAGCCCATGAGATAGGCAGCCAGGACGAACAGCGCGGAAGTCATCGACTTCGGTTCTCCTTGAGTATCAGCCTCGAGGGTGATGTTTCGCGTGCAGCTGCTTCAGCCGTTCGCGCGCAACGTGAGTATAAATCTGGGTCGTGGATATGTCGGCATGGCCGAGTAGCAATTGCACCACGCGCAGATCGGCGCCGTGGTTGAGCAGATGGGTAGCGAACGCATGGCGCAAGGTGTGCGGCGAAATCAGCTTGCTCAAGCCCGCCTTGGCGGCGTAGCGCCGGATCAGATGCCAGAACGCCTGGCGCGTCATCGATCCGCCGCGCGCGGTGACGAACAGCGCATCGGTGCGCTTGCCGTCGAGGATCTCCGGGCGCGCCTGCGCAACATAGCGGCGGATCCACGCCAGCGCCTCGTCACCCAACGGGACCAGCCGCTCTTTCGATCCCTTTCCGACGATACGCACCACGCCCATATCTTGGCTTACCTGCGCAACACCCACCGATACCAGTTCGGAGACCCGCAACCCGCTCGCGTACAGCGCCTCCAGCATCGCCTTGTCGCGCAGGCCCCGCGGCGTCTCAACGTCCGGCGCAGCGAGCAGCCGTTCGATATCTTCCTCCGTCAGGCCCTTGGGCAGGCTGCGCGGAAGTTTCGGCGCCTCCACCCGCAGCGTCGGATCGGCCGTGATCCTGCCCTCACGCAACAGGAACTGGTAAAGACGCTTGAGGCTGGAGAGCAGCCGCGCCGCGGAGCGCGGCTTGGCTTGGCGTTGGAACTTGTGGGCGAGATAGCCAAGCAGGTCGACGCGTTCGGCATTCAACAACGTCTTGCCGCGTTCCGACGCCAGCCACACGGCGAACAACCTCAGGTCGCGGCGGTAACTTTCCAAGGTGTTGCGCGACAGGCCCTCCTCGAGCCAGAGCGTGTCGCAGAATTCGTCCAGAAGGCCGTCGTCTGCGGCCATCAGTAGGTGCCCGGATTCTCGTGATGCAGCAGCCAGCGTTTTATCTCGATCGGCGAGCCGCGGCGGGTGTGCATGAAGCCACCGATGCCGTTGCTGGCGATGACGCGGTGGCAGGGAATCAGGATCGGGATGCGGTTCGCGCCGCAGGCGCTGCCCACCGGCCGCGGCGCCGAACCGATGCGCCTGGCCACCTGAAGGTAGGACAGCACGTTGCCGGGCGGGATGGCATGCACCGTCTGCCAGACCTTGCGCTGGTACGCCGTGCCGCTATATTCGAATGGCAGGTCGAATTCGAAATTGGGATCCTTCAGGTACGCAGCCAGCTGCCGGCACACTTCTTTTGCGAACGGCGTCTGCGGTTCCAGCGTCGCCGCGCCGCGCGGCAGGTACTCGATATCGGTCAGACGCTCGCCAATGACGCGGATGCCGAGCACCGCGAACGGCGCCGGCATCTTCGCCTGATGAGATTCGAGCATCGGGTTCATCTACGCAGCTTCTGCATCAGCACCACGGCGACAATCAGTACCAGCCCCGCGCTGTCGGTGACCACTCCCGGGTAGACCAGCAGCAGGCCCGCCGCGATCAGCATCAGCCGCTCCGCGCGATTGGCCTGTATCAGCAGCCAGTTTTGCACACCGCCGGCCAACGCGGCAATGCCGATCACCGCACTGACCACGGTGACGAACGTTTGCCCCAGAGAACCCTTGAGCAGCAGGCCGACGCCTGCCGGATCGAGCACGAACATGAAGGGGATCAGGAAGGCGGGCAGCGTGTATTTCCACGACTGCAGCGTGGTGCGGTATGGGTCGCCGCCGGTGATGGCCGCCGCAGCGAACGGGGACAATGCCGTCGGCGGCGACACCTCCGAGAGTACGGCGTAATAGAACACGAACATGTGTGCGGCAAAGTCGGGCACGCCGACGTGGATCAGCGCCGGCGCCGCGATCACCGCGCAGATGATGTACGAAGCCGTCACCGGCACGGCCAGCCCCACCACCCACACCACCAGCGCGGTGAACAAGGCGGTGAGCAACAGATTGCCGCCGGCGTAGCCGACCACGATCGAGCTGAACTTGAGCCCGAGACCGGTCAGCGTCACGACGCCTACGATGATCCCTGCGGCCGCACAGGTCGCGGCGACATTGAGCACGCTGCTCGAGCCGGCGGCGAGCGCATTGATCAGTTTGCGCGGGACAAGCGCCGACTCGCGGTTGAGGAAACTCACCGCCCACGCCACCGCGGTCGCCCAGAACACCGCCAGCACCGGCGAGAATCCCGCCAACAGCAGGGCCACGACCGCAATTAACGGCAGGAAGTAGAAGCCGGAAGCACGAAGCATCCGCAGGGCGGTCACATGCACCGCGTCGCCTTCGGGCGGCCGGCCGAACCTGCGGCCGTCGAATTCGACCATCAGAAACAGCGACAGGTAGTAAAGACAGGCGGGAATTGCTGCCATCCTGATGACTTCGAGATAGGAAATCTTCAGGAACTCCGCAATCAGGAAGGCGGCGGCGCCCAGTACCGGCGGGCACAGGATCGCACCCAGCCCGCCGGCGGCGAGCAGACCGCCGGCACTGTCTTTTCCGTAGCCCGCCTTTGCCAGCATCGGATACGCAACCGAACCCAGCGTCACCGTGGTTGCGACGCCGCTGCCGGAGGCGCCGCCGAGCAGGAACGACGACAGCACCACGCTTCGACCGGCACCGTTGCGGCGTTTACCCATCGCGGCGACCGAGAAATCGATGAAGAATTTTCCCGCGCCCGAATGCGCCAGAAACGCGCCAAAAATGGTGAACAGGATGATGAGCGTCGATGACACGTCCACCGCCGGACCGAAGATGCCTTCCAGCGTCATCACCATGTGGCCGACCAGTCGCGCGATGTCGTAGCCGCGGTGAGTCCACGGCGGCGGCAGATACGGCCCCATCATGGCGTAGACGATGAACCCGAGTACCACCGCGGGCATGATCCAGCCGGAGGCGCGTCGCACGGCCTCCAGCACCAGCAGGATCAGCGTCACGCCGACCACCAGGTCCGCGCTGCTCGGCACGGTGGCGCGGTCGGCGTAGGCATCGCCGCCGGCGACGATGTAGACGATCGTTGTTGCTGCTGCCGCGGCGAGCGCCCAGTCCCACCAGAGCAGGTGATCGCGCACGCGGGCAGCCACGGGAAAGCTCAGGAAGGCAAGCGCCAGCACGAAGCCGACGTGCACTGGCCGTAACACCGTCGCCGGCACGATTCCGTAGGCGGCGTATAAATGAAACAGCGACATCGCCACGGCCAGCGCCGTTACCATCAGCGCAGCGTGCCCGGACAGACGATGGGCCGCACCTTCTTCTTCCTCCACGTACCCGGCTGCCGCCTCGGCGGCGTCTGCGCTCAAGCTCTTGTCCTGCATCCCTCCCTCCGATCGCGGCATCCGTTACGGCGGCGAAGCGTTACTCCGTCTTCACGCCCTTCTCCCTGTAATAACGCAAAGCGCCCGGATGGAAAGGGATCGGCGACAGGCTTCCGGTCTGGTTTTCGAGCGCGATATGTTCGGCCTCCTTGTGCACCACGACCAACTCCTGCTTGTGCTCGAACAAAGCCTTGGCGATGTCGTAGGCAAGCTGCTCGGGCATGTCCTGGTGGACGAACAGGATGTTCCAAACGGTGGCGTTGCGATTGTCGCGCTGCATTCCAGGGTAAGTGCTCCCGGGAATGGTACTGGCGCTGTACAACGGGCCGTATTTCGCATTCATTTTTGTGACGGCATTGGCATGGTCGATGAAACGGATCGTCATTCCGGGAGTGGCAGCGAGGTCGGTCACCGCCGCGGTCGGCAATCCGCCCGCCCAGAAGAACGCGTCGATCTTCCCGTCCTTCATCGCGTTCACCGATTCGGCGACCGACAGCCGCTCGCGTTTGATCGACTCCAGCAGGCCATAAGCCTCGAGCACGCGCAGCGCCATGATTTCGGTGGCGCTGCCGGGTGAACCGACCGAAACGCGGCGGCCTTTGAGGTCCTGCATAGTGATGATGCCACTCGCTTTTACGGTCACGGCGTGCATGCGGTTCGGATACAGCACCGCCAGCGTGCGTACCGGCAGCTTGCCGCCTTCGAACTTGTCGCGGCCGTTGAACGCGTCCCACGCCGCGTCCGCCATCGAGAAGCCGATATCGGCGCGGCCGCTTCCGGTGAGCTTGAGATTGTCGACCGATCCTCCGGTGACCTCCGAGGTGACCTGGTAGCCGGGCAGATGCCCGGTGAGCAGATTCGCCAGTCCTCCGCCCAACGGATAGTAGACGCCGCCGGTTCCACCGGAAACGACGGAGAGCATTTGCTTGTGCTCGCCGCAGCCGGACAGCAGCGCCGGCGGCATGGCACCAAAGATCAGCCAAGTTGCCGCGTGGCACAAAGCGGGACGAATTGAATTCACTGGGGAAACGGCGATCTGTGTTGGGCCCCGGCATTGTAGCAATGATGCCGACTGCAGGCCGCGGCGTGACTTGGCTATACTCTGCGTTACGCCCTGGAGCGCAACGACCCCTTCCACGACCAACCCACGTGAGCACTCTCGATCCGTCCAAGATCTCCATCTGCAGCCTGGAGAGCATGCAGTTGCATGTGGGAGACAGGCTGCAACTCGAGTTGCTGACCGACAACACGCGCAGCCACTACTACACTACTCTTATCGGCTACGTTTCCGGTCACAGCGTGCTCATGCGTACGCCGCAGGTCCAGAACCTGCCGATCCCGGTGCGCGAGGGCGAGCCGGTGCTGGTGCGAACTTTCTCAGGCCGTCACGCCTACACCTTCGAATCCAGGGTGGAGCGAGTCTGCCGCACGCCGTATCCCTACCTCCATCTTGCCTACCCCGCGCAGGTCCAGCAGACGCTGATTCGCGGAGCGCTGCGGGTGCGTGTGAACCTGACCGCCACTGCGTTGAATGCGACAAAACAGGGCGAGACACTGCCGTCGGCGTTGACCATCGCCGACCTGAGCATCTCGGGGGCGCTGCTGGAAGCGGGGAAGACCCTGGGCGAGGTTGGAGAAACGCTGGAACTCGCGTTCAAGTTCCTGGTGCAGCCGAACAACTACGAAGTGAAGCTGGCCACTCCGGTGAATATCCAGAGCGTGCGCAAGACCAGGAGGGAGCGCAGACTGGACGAAGTGTTCACCCATGGGGTGCGTTTCGCCAAACTGCGCTCAACCGAGGGTCTGCTGCTGCAAAGCTACATTCAGCAGGTGCTGCTCGACGACCGCTCGCGCGTGGTGTGAAAGTTTCGCGGCGCAAAAACAATGCAGCGTAGCGAGAATGCGATCCGGAAAACGACAAAGGCGGCCAATGGCCGCCTTTGATTTTCGGAGCATTGGAAATGCTTACTGCGGGTCCGCAGGACCGCCTTCCAGTTTTTCGCGGATGCGCGCGGACTTGCCGGAGCGATCGCGCAGATAGTAAAGCTTGGCGCGGCGCACGTCGCCGCGGCGCTTCAGCTCGATGCTGGCGATCAGCGGCGAGTAGGTCTGGAAAGTGCGCTCCACACCTTCGCCCGAGGAAATCTTGCGCACGATGAACGAGGAATTCAGGCCGCGGTTGCGTTTGGCCACCACCACGCCCTCGTAGGCCTGCACGCGCTTGCGGTCGCCTTCGACCACGTTCACGTTGACCACCACGGTGTCGCCCGGCGCGAAGTCGGGCACGTTCTTGCCAAGCCGGGTGATTTCTTCCTGTTCGATTGTCTTTATGAGATTCATTTGATCAGCTCCTGCGTTTCATTGCGTTCCGCCTTGTATTCCTCCAGCAGCGCCGCCTGATCGGCGCTCAGTTTCAGCTTCGCAAGCAAATCCGGCCGCCGCTCCCAGGTACGCCCCAAAGACTGCTTCGTGCGCCACCTGTTGATCTCCCCGTGATTCCCCGACAACAGCACTGCGGGGACCGGCTCGCCCTGGTACAACTCCGGCCGCGTGTACTGCGGGAAATCGAGCAGGCCCGCTTCGAAGGAATCCTGCTGCGCCGACTCGGAATCGTTCAGGACGCCCGGAATGCGCCGGATCAGCGCATCCATCAGCACCATCGCCGGCAGTTCCCCGCCGGAGAGCACGTAATCCCCGATGGAGATCTGGTCCTGCACCTCGGCTTGCAGCAAACGCTCGTCCACGCCTTCGTAGCGTCCCGCCAGCAGCACCAGGCCTTCCAGCTGACCCAACTCTTCAACTATCTTTTGCGTCAGCGGCCTGCCCTGCGGCGACAGATAAATCGTTCGCGTACGCCTTACGCCGCAACTGAGCTGCCGCTGCCGTGCCGCCGCAACGGCTTTCGACAATGGCTGCGCCATCATCACCATGCCGGGACCGCCGCCGTAAGGGCGGTCGTCGACGCTGCGATAGGCGTTGGTGCTGAAGTCACGCGGATTCCACAATACCAGTTCGTAGAACCGCTTGTCCCGCGCCCGCTGGGTGATGCCGCTGCCGGTGATGGCCTCGAACATTTCGGGAAACAGGGTGACGACGTCAAGGTGAATCATTGCCGCACGCTCAGTAATCGAGTTCCCAGTCGACCGACAGTCGCCCGCCGGCCAAGTCCACGTTCAGAATCACGTTGTCGACAAACGGGACCAGCAATTCCTTTTCACCTTCGAGCACCAGAACATTATTGGCGCCGGTTTCCAGGACCTTCGCCACGCGACCAAGTCGCTCGCCGTGCCGATTCAACACTTCCATGCCGAGAAGATCGCTCCAGTAATACTCGCCTTCCCGGTTCTCGGGCAGCAGGCGTCGCGGTATCGCAACCTCAATGCCCTTCAGCGCCGCAGCCGCTTCGCGGTCGGTGCAGCCTTCAAGCCTGGCGAGCACCACCGCGCCGTGCACCACCGATTCGGCGATCCGGTGCTGCCGCCACTCGCCGTCCCTACCCAACCACCACTCTGGGTAGCCCAACAGGCCGTCAATTTCCTGGGTAAACGGCTGGACCTTGATCCAGCCCTTGACTCCGTGCGGGGCGCTCACGCGCCCCATTACCACCATCGGCTCAGTTCTTGGCCGACTCACTGAACTGCTTTACCAGGCGCACTGCCGTGTCCGACAGCTTGGCGCCTTTGCCCTGCCAGAACGCCACGCGGTCCAGCTGGATGCGCAAGGATTCCTCGCCCTCGGGCGCCTTCGGATTGTAGAAACCGACGCGCTCGATGAAACGGCCGTCGCGGGCGAAGCGCGAATCAGCGACCACCATATTGAAGAACGGGCGTTTTCTGGCACCCCCGCGCGCAAGTCGAATCACTACCATGACGTCCACCCCCAAAGCGAAGCGCGCGATTTTACGCCGGTTATTCCGTGGTTTGCAAGGGAAGTTTGGGCCGGCAAGACGGTTCCGACGGGCCCGGTACGGGGCTGCGGGCGCCAGCCTGGAAGCAGTCCCGGCGCAGCGTCCAAGGGCTATTTTTCGGCCTCTCCGGGCATCCCGGAATGGAACACGTGATCGAGGAAACTCACGACCACTTTGACCAGTTCGTCTTCCTTGCCCTCGAAGAAATGCAGGGCGTCGGGGACGATGACCTGCTGGGAACCGGGCACCTTGTCGATCTGGCGCTTGCGTTCGTAGGCGCCGACCTGGGTAATTTCCCAGTCCTTGCTGCCAAACACGTCCAGCACCGGGATCTTAATGCGGAACATCTCTTCCAGGCCGTTGATGATGCCTACGAACACCCAGGCCTTGACCGTGGTTTCGTCGGCCTTGATCAGATACTGGTTGGCCATGGTCGCGCCCAGGCTGTGCGAAACGATGGCGACGTTGCGGTAGCCCTTCTCGCGCAGGAACTTGGCCGCCAGCTCGTAGCGGTCCGCTCCGTCGGCATAGGTCGGAATGTAATCGCCGACTTTGGCGCCCGGCCCGAGCACCGGCAACTGGATCGAAAGCGTGGTGTAGCCTGCCTCCGCGAGCTTGACGCGCAAAGTGCCGTAGAGCTCGAAGTCCGGGTTCCAGCCGCGGCCGTGACCGACGATGACGGCGCCGCGCTGCTTCTCGGCCTCGGTGTACAAAGTCAGGAACTCGTGACCGTTTTTCTGCTTCAGCCAGACCGGCTCGCCGATCAGGACCGCGGGCAGGATCTGGTCCGACCAGCGTTTCTCGCGCTCGTAGTCCATCGCCAGGACGGCGGAACAACACGAGAACAGCATGACAACGGCAATCAACGCTCGATTCATCGGGTGCGGCTTTCTCTTGCAAGGACCGGCATTGTACCGGAGGGAGGGTGTCCGATAGGACCGCCAGGACGCAGAGAAGGTTCCGACGCTGCCATTAGGGACGGAGACCGCAGGCGCGATGTCAGCGCATCCCGGGGAATCCGCCTTTCATCCCCCGCATCATTTTCTGCAGCCCGCCCTTGCCCATCATTTTCATCATTTTTTGCATCTGCTCGAACTGGCCGAGCAGGCGGTTCACCTCCTGAATCGACACCCCGGCGCCGGCGGCAATGCGGCGCTTGCGGGAGGCCTTGATGATCTCGGGTTTGGCACGCTCCTGCGGTGTCATCGATTCGATGATGCCCACGGTGCGGCCGATCACGCGCTCATCCATCGGCGCACTCTGCGCGGCCTGCGCGAATTGCGCGGGCAACTTGTCAATCAGCGCCGACAAACCGCCCAACTTCTTCATCTGCTGCATCTGGTTCTTGAAATCCTCGAGATCGAAGCCCTTGCCAGCCTTTACTTTCCTGGCAAGTTTTTCGGCTTCCTCGACGTCGACGTTCTTGCGCGCCTCCTCCACCAGCGCCAGTACGTCGCCCATGCCGAGGATGCGCGCGGCCAGGCGCTCGGGAAAAAACGGTTCCAGCCCGCTCGGCTTCTCCGATACGCCGACGAACTTGATCGGCTTGCCGGTCACCTGCCGGACCGAAAGCGCAGCGCCGCCGCGCGCGTCGCCGTCGAGCTTGGTGAGCACCACGCCGGTGAGCGGGAGTGCATCGGCAAACGCCTTGGCCACGTTAACCGCGTCCTGGCCCTGCATCGAGTCCACCACGAACAGCGTTTCCACCGGATTGAGCAAGGCGTGAAGCTGGCGGATCTCCCGCATCATGGTCTCATCGATCGCCAGGCGGCCGGCCGTGTCCACGATCAACACTTCGTGATAGTGCTTGCGCGCATAATCGAGCGCTCCAGCGGCAATCTCCTCGGGTTTTTGCGCAGGGTTGGACGCAAACATCTCGACGCCGAGCTGGCGCGCCAGCGTCGCAAGCTGCTCGATCGCGGCGGGTCTATAGACGTCGCAACTGACCAACAGACTTTTCTTCTTTTGTTCGCCGAGCAGCTTCGCAAGTTTGCCAGCGGTAGTGGTCTTGCCCGATCCCTGCAGCCCCGCCAGCAGGATCACCGCGGGAGGAACAACGGCCAGGTTGAGAGCGTCGTTGCGGCTGCCCATCAGCTCGGTCAACTCGCTCTGCACCACACCCACCAGCGCCTGCCCGGGCGTGAGGCTGCCGATCACCTCCTCGCCTACCGCCTTCTCCTTGACCCGCGCGATGAAATCCCTGACCACCGGGAGCGCGACGTCGGCCTCGAGCAGCGCAACGCGCACCACGCGCAAAGCTTCCTGTATGTTGGCTTCGGTCAGGCGCGCCTGACCGCGCAGCGTCTTGACAACGCCGGCGAGACGGCTGGTTAGGCTGTCGAGCATCCGCGATGTTCCTGGAATGTGGGGCAGATGAGGATAATGTAGACTGCGCAAGCCAAATCCACATATCTGCTAGTGTTCTGTTCCGCTGATTCGTGGGATAACTCGCGAACCTTGGAAACCTGTTCCATAATCTATTTGACAGCAATCCATCATCGATCGGAAAACCTGCGAAATCGGCGTCAGGCAAGGCGCGAGTCCTCGACAGTGGCGGGGGCCGGTG
>DASYUW010000199.1:0-7018 GCA_036000845.1 Burkholderiales bacterium | reverse complement strand
CATGTAGCCCTGGCAGCGCACGATCAGCTCCGCACCCTTCATCGCGCAGTCGCGCCAGATCTCCGGATAGTTGCCGTCGTCGCAGATGATCAGCGACACCTTCAGTCCCTTCGGACCCTCGGAAACGTAGGTGCAATTGCCAGGATACCAGCCCTCGATCGGAACCCAGGGCATGATCTTGCGATACTTCTGCACGATCTCGCCCTTGTCGTTCATCAGGATCAGCGTGTTGTAGGGCGCCTTGTTCGGGTGCTCCTCATGCCTCTCTCCGGTGAGCGAGAATACGCCCCAGACCTTGGCCGCGCGGCAGGCGGCAGAGAAGATCTCAGTTTCCTCACCCGGACAGCTCGAAGCGGTGTCGTACATCTCCTTGCTGTCGTACATGATCCCGTGGGTGCTGTACTCCGGAAAGATCACCAAGTCCATGCCGGGCAGGCCGACTTTCATGCCCTTGATCATTTCCGCGATATTTTTCGCGTTCTGCAGCACTTCCTTCTTGGTATGCAGCCTCGGCATCTTGTAGTTCACCACCGCGACGCCGACCGTGTCGTTGCTGCTAGAAATGTCACCGTGCATCATGATTCGCTTCTCCTTTCGCGTTTATCGTTGAAACAACTCACCGTTCTTGCTGATCCACTCCCACCGCGGAGGACGGTAGAGGACGCGGAGGAAAGAGCAGAACAGACGACGCAGGCAAGCAAAGCGCCGCGTGGCAGCGTGATTGCCTTCGCACCCAAATCGTAACCTCCGTCTTCACAGATATTTCTCATGTTTTCCTCAGCGTCCTCTGCGTCCTCTGCGATTGGCGCTTATAAACTGCTTTCTCACGTCAAACGGTGAGGAAGGCGTGGATCTTTGCGGTGTCCACCCGTTCTTTCGTGTCCTCGTAGACGAACTCGCCCTTCTCGATGATCAGGAAGCGGTCCGCGATCTCCCGTGTGAACCACAGCACCTGTTCCGACACGATCATCGAAAACTTGCGTTCGGCCTTCAGCCGGTTGAGCGTGCGGGCGATGTCCTTGATGATCGAAGGCTGGATGCCCTCGGTTGGTTCGTCCAGGATCAGCAGCTTCGGATTGCTAACCAGCGCGCGCGAAATCGCGAGTTGCTGCTGCTGTCCGCCGGAGAGGTTGCCGCCCTTGCGGTGACGCATCTCGCGCAGCACGGGAAAAGTGTCGAATACGAACTGCGGCACGGTCCTTTCCTGGCCATTCTCCATGCCCGAGAGGATGTTCTCCTCGACGGTCAGATAGGGAAAGATCATCCGTCCCTGCGGCACGTAGGCCAGTCCCGCCGCGACCCGCTCGTAGCTCCTCTTGCCGAGCAGCGGACTGCCGTCGAGCGCAGCGCTGCCGCTGCGCGCGGGCAGCATGCCGATCAGCGACTTCAACAGCGTGGTCTTGCCCATGCCGTTGCGGCCCATGATTGCCACGGTTTCCTGCTCGCCGACGCTGAAGCCGACGTTGCGGATGACATGGCTGTCGCCGTAATAGACGTTCAGATTCTGTACTTCAAACATTGCTGTCGCCCGAAAAATCCACTCTCACCGCGGAGGACGCAGAGGACGCGGAGGAAAAGGCAATACAACAAAACTCGACGATGAAGCGGAAATCCGCCATGTGATCGCTTTCGTGTCCACATTCGGCAATCGACTTTGCGGTATCTTTTTCATCCTTTACTCTACGTCCTCCGCGTCCTCTGCGGTTAGTGTCGTCCGGACGTACGTCAGTGACCAAGATAGACATCGATCACGCGCTCGTGGGCCTGCACCTGGTCCATAGTGCCTTCTGCGAGTTTCTTACCCTGGTGCAAAACGGTTACCTTGTGCGCGATCAACTTGACGAAGGCCATGTCGTGCTCGATCACAACCATCGAGCGGCCCTTGGAGATGCGCTTGAGCAACTCCGCGGTCTGCTCGCGCTCGCGCGCGCTCATGCCGGCGACCGGCTCGTCCAGCAGCATCAGCTCCGGGTCCTGCATCAGCAGCAGGCCGATTTCCAGCCACTGCTTCTGCCCGTGCGACAGCAGCCCGGCCTTGGTGCCAAGTTGATCGCGCAGGAAGATCTGCGTGGCGACCGATTCGATCTTTTCCACGATTTGCGCGCTGCGCCTGAAAAACAGAGAGCCCAGCACATTGCGTTTATTCGGGTAGGAGATATCCAGGTTCTCCCGTACCGTCAGGTCCTCGTAGACCGACGGGTTCTGGAATTTGCGGCCCACGCCGGCACGGGTGATTTGGTACTCGATCATACTGGTGAGCTCGTGATTCTTGAACCGGATCGTTCCGCCGGACGGCTTGGTCTTGCCACAGATCATGTCCAGCAACGTCGTCTTGCCGGCACCGTTCGGACCGATCACGACCCGCAGTTCCTCTTCCTCGACGTAGAAATTCAGACCGTCCACGGCCCTGAAACCGTCGAAGGAAACGGTGAGGTCCTCGACGGCGAGAATGACGTCGCTCACGACTTGCCCCCGTTGGCACGGGAAACGCCGAACTTTTGCAGCAAGCCCGCCAAACCGGAGGGCAGAAACATCACCACTACGATAAACAGCCCGCCAACAAAGTACAGCCAGTATTCGACGAAGTTCTCGGAGAAGAAGGTCTTGCCGGCGCCGACCAGCATCGCACCGTAGACCGCACCGACGACCGACAGCCGGCCGCCCACGGCGGCGTAGATCACCATCTCGATCGAGGGAACGATGCCAACCAGCGACGGCGACGCCAGCCCGACCTGCAGCGTGAATAATGCGCCGCCGATCGAAGCGAAAACTGCCGCGACCGCGAAAATGAAACCCTTGAACATTGCCGGGTCGTAGCCGGAGAAACGCACGCGGTCCTCGCGGTCGCGGATCGCGACCAGGATCTTGCCCAGGCGACTGCCGACGATGAAGCGGCTGACCACGAGCACGGCGAACAGCAGTGCGACAGTGGCGAAATACAGCTTGATGCGCACGCCTTCGGACTCGAAGCTGATGCCGAAAAAGGTCTTGAAATCGGTGATGCCATTGACGCCGCCGGTGACGCCCTGCTGGCCGATGATGACGATGGCCATGATCGCCGACAGCGCCAGCGTGATGATCGAGAAATAGACCCCGCCGACGCGCTTGCGGAAATTGGCGTAGGCGAGCATAAAGGCGAGCAGCGCCGGCAGGATGATGATTGCCGGCAGTGCGAACCAGAAATAGTGAAACGGCTCCCACCACCACGGCAACTTCTCGACGCTGTTCCAGACCATGAAGTCGGGCAGGTTGGAGCCGAAGAATTCCGACAGCGCCTGCGCGGAGCTGTCGCTGGTGGTGGACTCAAGCTTCAGGTACATGGCCATTATGTAACTGCCCACCCCAAAGAAGATCCCCTGACCCAGGCTGAGAATGCCGCCGTAGCCCCAGATCAGCACGATGCCAGTGGCAGGGAAGGCAAAGCACAGGTACTTCGCCAGCAGGCTCAGGCGGAACTCGGAAAGCGCGAGCGGCATCACCACGAACAGAAACAGCGCCAGAATCGGCAGGCCGAGGTACTGCAACCATTCCACGGGTGTGCGCTTCACCGACACGCGGTTGCCGGCGCCGGTCCCGTTCACCGTGGTGACCCCGTTTCCCACTAGCGCCTCACTTTCGCAGCAAATAACCCGTTCGGGCGGAAATAGAGAGCCACGATCACCAGGAGCAGGATCGAGGCCTTGGCCATCGAACCGGTCATCAGGAATTCGAACGTGGATTGCAGCTGGCCGATGATCGCGGCGGACAGCAGCGTGCCGAGCAGGCTTTCGACGCCACCGAACACCACCACAATGAATGTGTCCACCACGTACTGCTGACCCGTCACCGGTCCGGTGGAGGCCAGCATGGTGAAGGAACTGCCGGCGATACCGGCAAGGCCGCAACCCAACGCGAAGGTTAGCGCGTCCACGCGTTCGGTATTGATGCCTGCCGCGCCGCTCATGCTCCGGTTTTGGGTCACCGCCCGGATGCGCAGACCCCAGCGCGTCTTGAAAAGCAATAGGTACACGCCGAAGGAAACCAGCAGTGCCAGCGCGATGATGAAGATCCGGCTGAGTGGAAAGGAGGCGCCGGGAATGAAGGACGGCGCCCACCCTCCCTGAAGCCAGCTCACCGTCGGCACGCCGACTTCCTTGGGTCCGAACACGTGGCGGAACACCTGCTGCAGGACCAGGCTCAATCCCCAGGTGGCAAGCATGGTGTCGAGCGGCCGCTGGTAGAGAAAGCGGATCAGTCCGCGCTCCAGTGCGAATCCGAAGCCGAAGGTGACGACGAAGGCGAGCACGATGCCCACCAGAAAATAGACGCCCATCAAACCAGGTATGAACTTCTCGAAGAACAGTGCGGTGGCGTACGTGGTGTACGCACCCATCGCCATTAGTTCCCCGTGGGCCATGTTGATCACGCCCATCAGGCCGAACACGATCGCCAGCCCGAGCGCCATCAGCACCAGGACGGTGAACAGGCTCAAACCGTTGAAGGCCTGCATCAGAAAGATTTCGAAGCTCATCTGAAGTTCAGTTCCGTTTTCATGTAACTTGGGCTCGCAACACCGTCTTCCAATCCGCGCCCGGAGATCGCGGCCGGGCGCGGCGGAAGGACGACAACCGCGGGAAATCCGATCAGACCTTCGCGAAGGGATTCGGCTCGATCAGCGGCGACTCGTAAATCATGTCAATCTGGCCGTCCTTCTTGAACGTGCCGATACGGGCGTGCTTCCACAGATGGTGATTGGACTTGTGGAATTTGATCTTGCCTTCTGGCGCATCCAGCGGGAGTTCGGAAGAGGCCTCGACCACCTTGGGCACGTCGATGCTGCCCGCCTTCTCGACGGCCAGCTTCCACAGGTACAACGAGATGTAGCCGCACTCCATGGTGTCGCCCACGACCCGGTTGGCGCCGTACTTGGCCTTGAACGCCTTGACGAACTTGTCGTTCGACGCATTCTTCACGCTCTGGAAATAGCCCATGCAGGACATGAAGCCTTCCAGATTTTCCGGACCGATTCCCGAAGCCTCCTCCTCCGATACCGCCATCGCGCAGAGGGCCTGTTGCTTGCCGGTGATGCCGGCCGCATTGAGCTGCTTGTAGAAGGCGACGTTCGAGCCGCCCACCACCGTGCTCCAGATAACATCCGGCTTGGCGGCCTTGATCTTGTTGATCTCGGAGGCGAACTCGATCGATCCCAAGGGGTAGTAGCTTTCACCGACCACCTTCGCCCCGATCTTCTTCAGGTGCAAGTTGGCGATCTTATTCATGGTGCGCGGCCAGATGTAGTCCGAGCCGATCAGGTAGAAGCTCTTACCCCTGTTCTTGTACAACCAGTCCAGCGACGCGATCGCCGATTGCGTGCCTTCCTGCGCCGTGTACATGATGTTCGGCGACATTTCGAGGCCTTCGTAATAGGTCGGGTAGTAGAGTAGTCCCTTGTAGCGCTCCATCACCGGCAGCACCGCCTTGCGAGAGGCGGAGGTATAACACCCGAAGATCGCAGCGACCTGGTCCCTCTCGAGCAGCTTGCGCGCCTTCTCGGCAAACGTCGGCCAGTCGCTGGCCCCGTCCTCGACGATGACCTCGAGCTTCTTGCCCATTACGCCGCCGGCGGCGTTGATCTCTTCGATTGCAAGCTTCTCCGCGTCCGCCACTGAGGCCTCGGCAATGGCGATGGTTCCGGTCAGCGAATGCAGGATGCCGACCTTGATCGTGTCCGCCGCCGCCGCCGTTCGGATGAACGGGGCGCCGGGGAGCGCCGCCGCCGTGACTGCCGCGGCGCTCTTTATGAACTGTCTCCTGTTGAGCTTCATATCTTCCCTTTCTCCTGTAGAGGTCCTGCAGCCGTTTGGCGACGGCGAAAAAAGCCCACAGGGCGGATGCAATCCGTCCTGCGGGCTTCTGTGCCTGGCTGGGCAAAGACATCTTTGTCTTTGCCGCAGCGATTGATCTATTCGCGACGTCCCGACGGTCAACGAAAATGCAGGGACGCGGTTCTTGCGACTACTTCGCTCGTTGCAAAAACAGGGCCAGTTCCAGCGCTGGCTAGACACCAATGCTGGACCCGCAAGTGCGTTATCGGTGAAGGACTCTGAATTGAAAGGCTTTCGCCGGGGTTAGTTGCGACGCAGAAAGGACTTACTGCTGCAACGCCGCCTGCAACACGACCACCAGCAGCCACCATGACCTCTGCACAAACAAGATGCGCCAATTTCTCATTTCGCACCAATTGAGCCCATCAACATCACACCGCGAGTCGCCCGCCGGGGGAGATTCATCCGGCGCCGACTCCTGTTTTCTCAGTGACACGGCACATCTCTACATATATGGTTAAGGATCAGGTCCGGGATTTGCTCTGTCATTGCGCGGAGCGGGCTGACAAGCCCTTCCCGCGCACAATTGCGGAACAGAAAACCACCGGACCGATGCAAAGACGCATCGGCGCGAGCGCGCCGGACGGCACCGTTCCGACCGCCCCGATTTCCACCGTCTATGGCCCCCGGGTTGGGTTCCATGGCTTCCAGCGCAAAGTCGCGCCTCACATCCGCAGCGTGCCGGGCGACAACAATTCGCCCACTGGACTCTTGAGGTCAAACAACGCGCGAGGATCCCGGGACCACGTTGGAAAAGTCACGATAAGCCGATGAAAATCAGATCGAAAGAACCGATCCGCGTCGGCGTACTGTTCTCGGAGACTGGGGTCACCTCGGTGATCGAAAACTCCGAAAGAATGGGCACGCTGCTCGCGGTCCAGGAAATCAATGAGGCCGGCGGAATCAACGGCCGCGAATTGCAACTGATAAGTTACGATCCGCAATCGCGCCCGGCGCTGTACGCTTCACAGGCAAAGCAGCTGCTCGTGGAAGATCGGGTCCAGGTAATTCTCGGCTGCTACATGTCGAGCACCCGCAAGGCGGTGATTCCGGTTGTCGAGCGCTGGAACGGCCTGCTTCTGTATCCGACGCTCTATGAGGGCTTCGAGTACTCGCGCAACGTCATTTACACCGGCGCCGCCCCGAACCAGAAC
>DASYUW010000198.1:0-4450 GCA_036000845.1 Burkholderiales bacterium | reverse complement strand
CCACCCAGGACAGGATCCCCGCGGTTACCAGGGTCAGCGCGATGATCGACGGAATCGCGGCATGGCCGATCAAGGCCAGCGCGATCAGTCCGACCATGGCGACGAGCAGCGAGCCCGCAGAGTGCCAGCGGCGCTCTCCGGTGCGATCGGAATGGCTGCCCACCACCACCATCGCCACCGCCGCCACGCCCCAGGGGATCATACTCAGCAAGCCGACCTTGAGGAAATCGGTCTTGGCGATGCCCAACTCCTGGATGATGGTCGGCATCCAGAAGTTCACCGCGTAGAAGCCGACCACACCGCAGAAATAGACCACGGCAAGAGCCCAGACACGACCATCCCTGAAGGCATCGAGGAAATGGTGCTTTTTCCCGAGTTCGGATTTCGACGCATCGTCCTCGGCGACCCGCTGCATCACCATCGCCTTCTCCTGGTCGGTCAGCCACCTGGCTTTCTTCGGTCCGTCGTCAAGTAATACCAGCACCAGCACCCCTATGATCACGGAGGGGATGCCTTCCATGAGGAACAACCACTGCCACCCGCGCCAGCCGTTGGCGCCGTCCATGTACTGCATGATGGCGCCGGAGACCGGCGATCCGACCACGTTGGAGATGGCGATGGCGGTCATGAACAATGCCACCATCTTGGCGCGGCGCGGACCCGGGAACCAGTAGGTCAGATAAAGGATGATGCCCGGGAAGAAGCCCGCTTCCGCGACACCGAGCAGAAAGCGCAGGAAGTAGAAAGTGAACTCCGCGTCGGTGCAATTGAACATGGTCGCGATCACGCCCCAGTGGATCTGGTGCGTGAACATGAAAGCCGAGGAGATGATCCCCCAGGTGATCATGATCCGCGCAATCCAGATCTTGGCGCCGACCCTCTCGAGAATGACGTTGCTCGGCACTTCGAATATGAAGTAGCCGATGAAGAAGATGCCGGCGCCAAAGCCGTAGATCGTGTCGCTGAACTGCAGGTCGGGCGCCATCTGAAGCTTGGCGAACCCGACGTTGACTCGATCGAGGAAAGCGACGATGTAGCAGATGAACAGGAACGGGATGAGCCGCTTGGCAACCTTGGCATAGGTTGCCATCTCGAACTGCTGGGAAAAAGTGGTGGCCAACTGAGTCTCCTCTTCGATGTTGTTTTGTTTTGCGTTGCTTTGTTTTGCTCCGGTCGCCCGTTTGTTATTGATTTTTGGCGGCGTATTCTAACAGCCCGGAAACAACTGTGGGCATTTCGGCCGCGCGCCGCCGGCGGACGCAAGACCGGTACTTCGCGGCATCCCCGGACTAGCCGGATTCGCGCCAACTTTGACCGGCGTCAATAGCCACGGTCGCGCCCTGCCCTATAAACGGCACCGAATGCAAAGCAGACATTTCCAACGATCAAAGGAGAGAACCGTGAGAACGATTCTGGTACCGGTAGACGGGTCCGCATGTTCGGAGCAGGCCATCGAGGAAGCGGTAAAGCTGGTTCAGAAATCGGGGCCGATGGACATCCACTTGCTGAATGTCCAGCCGCGCATCTTTGTCGAGGAAACCCAGGTTTTTCTCGATCCCGCCAAGATCGACACCTATTATTACGAGCAAGCCTCCGGAGGGCTGGCATCAGCCGAGAAGTTCCTCAGAAACGCCGGTATCGCTTTCACCTCCCATCGCGCGGTCGGTCCCGTGGCCGAGACCATCGTCAAGAAAGCAAGGGAACTGGGAGCGGATGGAATACTGATGGGTACCCACGGACACGGACGCGTGGCAGGAATGCTGCTCGGCTCCGTATCTAACAAGGTGCTTCACCTTTCGCCGGCGCCTGTGACGTTCGTCCGCAGTGAGCCGCCAGTGGATTTCACCGGACGGCTGTCGGCAACCTGAAGGCTTATCTTCCCGCCGCTTTCAGCCCGATCCGGGCGGCCTCCTCGGTTTCTCCCGGGGTCCCGGCGATCACCAGGTACTTGAACCCTTCCTTCACCCGTTTCTCGATATTGTGTTTGAAGACCAGGATGCCGCAGGGAACATTGAGTTCCCTGGCAACCGCGAGAACCTGTTGCACCGCCTTTTCGGTTTCGGGATGGTCCATCTGCCCCGGGTAGCCCAATGAAGTTGAAAGATCATTCGGGCCGATGAAGATGGCGGAAACGCCTTTCACTTCCGTCAGGATCTGGCGGATGTTCTTCACCCCTTCCGTGCTTTCGATCATTGCGATCACGGCGATCTCGCCCTTCGGGTCCAGCGGCCAGGCGTCGGCCCTCTCGAAATATTCCGGAACCGGAATTCCCCAGTAGCGCGCCGCATACGCGGGCGATACGCCGCGCTCGCCCGGCGGGTCGTTGTCGGCCGCGCCGACCTTCTGCGGGTAACGCGAGTTGGCGACCAGCGCCCGCGCCTCTTCGACGTTACGGATGTGCGGCGACATCAGCCCGAACGCACCGGCATCCAGAGCCTGCTTGATTACCCACTGGTTCTTCTCGGAACCGTTCGAGGGGATCCTCGCGAGCGGCGCGACGTTGGGCTGCAGGTTGCCTTTCTTTAGCAATTGCGCCTTGTCCACCATGAACTGGAGAAAAATCTTGTACTGGGTGAAGTCCGCCGCACCGTGCTCCATGTCGAAGATCACGAAGTCGAGCTGCGACTGCGAGTAGTAGATTGCCGCGTCCCCATCGCGAAAACGCGCGAATGCCCCGATCGCCGGTTTACCCTGCTCCCACAATTCGATCATGCGGTTGAGCCGTCCATCGGCCGCCTGCACCGGCACCGGTGGCAATGAGAGTCCTGCGAGAAACAATGATGAAGCAACTGCGACCAGCGTCTGCCTGGACATGATTTCTCCTCCTGGATCGTCCGCGCCTGCGGCGGGGGTCGTTTTTCGATTACTGAAACCTGGATTGCCGCGAAGCTCCGCGCACCTCAAAGCGTACCTGATCCACCACGGTGCCGCTTTGGTCCAGGAGCGACAGTTCATGGCTACCGGGCAGCGGTACCCAGAACATCGGCTCATCGGACAGTCCGATCTCCTCGTCATTCAGGCGCCAGCGATAACCCGCCACTTGCGGCGAGATCACGAAGCGCACGCGCTGCACCGATTCCGGAATGTCCGGATCGAGCGCGATGATGGTGCCGTTTCCCGGATAGGCGATGCCGGCATGGGTCGCGGCGGCGGCTTTGGCGGCGATACGCGCGGTTTCGGTACCGGCCAGAAACGCCTCCATGCGCGCGGGCTCGACGTCCTGATCGTAGCTGACCTGAGTCCGCACCACGCCCACTGGTAATTTCGGCGCGACGGAAGCCTGACGGCGATGCAGGTAGTTCACCATCTCCAGCCATACCGGCGCGGCGCCGGTCACGCCGGACACGTCGCGCATGGCGCTGCCATCGAAGTTGCCCACCCACACGCCTATCGTGTAACGATCGGTGAAGCCGATGCACCAGTTGTCGCGCATGTCCTTGCTCGTGCCGGTCTTCACCGCGGCCCAGTGACGCGACGACAAAGGATTTTCCAGGCCGAACGTGACGCTGCGTGCGAGCGGATCGGCAAGCACGTCGGCGATGAGGTAGGACGCGGCGGGATCGAGCAGCGCTGTCGCGGTTGTCCTGGTTGCGCGCTGTAGCTTGAGCGGTGACCAGCGTCCGCCGTTGGCGAGCGCCCGGTAGGCGTTGGTGAGCTGCCACAGGCTGACCTCAGCCGAACCGAGCGCCAGCGAATAGCCGTAGAAGTCCCCGCCCTCGGTGACGTCGCTGAAACCTAGCATCTTCAACCGCTCCGTGAATGCGTCCGCGCCGACCAGCATGAGCGTGCGCACCGCCGGGACGTTGAGCGAGGATGCCAGCGCCGTACGCACGCTGGTAAGTCCCTTGAAATCGCGGTCGTAATTCTGCGGGACGTACAACCCGGTCGGCGTAATCAGATTGACCGGCGAGTCGTCGATGAGGGATGCATTGGTGATCAGCCTGTCCTCGATCGCCATCTGATAGAGGAAGGGTTTGAGCGTCGAACCGGCCTGGCGCGCGGCGCGTACGCCGTCCACGTAGAACGCACTGGCGCTGTTTCCGGCATTGCCGACGTAGGCCAGCACCTCCCCGGTCCTGTTGTCCGTCACCAGCACCGCGCCGTCGGCGACGTGCTGCTCAGCCAGCGCAACGAGCTGCTGCTGCAGCACTTCCGCAGCGAAGGCCTGCAACTCCGCATCCAGCGAGGTCTGAACCCGCACGCGCTCCGCAGAAAGCAGTTCGCGCGCGACATGCGGCGCAAGTGACGCGCGCGGCGCAATGTTCGGCGCTCCCGGCAACGCCGCCTGCGCCAGGGTCTCGAGTTGCGTGCAGGCGAGGCCGAGCTTCATGCTGCCGGCCAGCGCGCAGGCACGTTTCTCCGCCGTTTCCGGATTGCTGTTCGGTCCGCGCAACAGTACGGCGAGCAGCAGCGACTCGCGCTCGTCGAGCCCGTCGGGGCTTTTGCCGAA
>DASYUW010000197.1:0-5803 GCA_036000845.1 Burkholderiales bacterium | reverse complement strand
GCGCACGCAGGAGGATGACATGGCGGAACCAACCGAGAAAGCCTACAGCGAGGACGAGGTAAAACAGCGCCTGGCCGCGGACCTGCCGCACTGGTATTACGAGGATGGCTGGATCAGAAGGAAGTTCAAGACCGGCGGCTGGAAAGGCACGCTCATGGTGGTCAACACCGTCGGCCACCTTGCGGAAGCGGCGTGGCACCATCCCGACCTCACCGTCTCGTATGCGTTCGTGATCGTGAAGCTCGTCACCCATTCGGCAAAGGGCATCACCGACAAGGACTTTTCGCTGGCGAAAAAAATCGAGGAAGTGATCCAGTGGCAACCGGGCAAGGAAGGCGGCGCGCTGGAAGGCACGCCGAACGACGATCAGCGCTTCAAGTACATCAAGTATGACTGAGACCGTGGTCCGGTCATCCGTGCGGGCAGACAGGAATTCGCCCGCAACCACGACAGGCTCCGCCTCGCCCATGGACATCATCTTCGTCCGCGACATCAGGCTCGAAACGCTCATCGGCGCCTACGAGCATGAGCGCCGCCAGCCCAGAACCTTGCAGGTTAACGTCGAGATCGGCCGCCACGCGATTCGCGCATGCAAGACCGATAAACTTGCCGACACCATCGACTATGCGGCAGTGGTGGGGGCAGTTCAGGAAGTGTTCGCTTCGCATCGCTTCCATCTGCTCGAGCCGCTGGCCGACACGCTCGCGGATTTGATGCTGTCGAGATTCGAAGCACAGTGGGTACGGGTTGAGCTTTCCAAGATCGGCGTCGTGCCCAACGCCCGCGACGTCGGCGTGCGCATCGAGCGCACGAGGCCGTGACGACGTAAAGGTCGAAATCTTCGACGCAAAGGACGCAAAGGTACGCGAAGGAAAACCAAAGTATTGGAATAAAGATCAGATTCAATCGGTCGGGGAATGCGGTCCTGTCTACACTCCGAGCAGATTACCAAGTGAACGGGGAAGAGGAGTAGGCGATCGGCATTGCAACGAACGTGTACAGTTTCCCCCGTCCATTTTTGTGTATTCCTTTGTGTAATTTTCTTTTCCCTTTGCGACCTTTGCGTCAACGCTCTTGATTTGGTCCTTGTTGTTCTCAGTGACTTATGTGGCAAGAAGGTTTCCGATGGGCGGAAGCGGATATTGCGCTGCGGAATGAATTCTCCTGATGCGGGGGTGTCAGTGAGACGACGTGGCATCGAGAGAATACTGTCGGAGGTTCCAATCTTGCACGAGTAAATCAAGAAATTCATTCGCTTGTGAGCGTGCTGCGGGTGCCACGGAGGATTGCGCGGAGCGCGCTCCAGCGTAGCGAAACAATTTTGCGGTGCAATATGCATTTTTCCCCTTGCGTACCGGCAAGGCTGGCACGTTGACCCTGTCTGGGGTCTGTGCTTGACTGCTGGCGAGCGCCCGCCGGAACGCCGGTTTCCTTCGTTCCCGAGATTCCCGGTTCCGGTGAGTAGTCAAAACAGGGTCCGTCAGGACCACTGGGCCTAAGCGCTCTTGTCCGACGGCATCTCAAGACAAGTCCGGACGGGGGAGGAGGTCGGAATGAATCACAACCAGATCAATACCGACGTCACGGCGATCCGCCGTGCCTACGGACAATTCCTTGAGAAAGGGGTTGTTCCCGAGGGCATCGTTCCGGATTTCATCAAGCGATCGTGGCAACGCAGCGTGGCTTTCGGCGTGCCCTCCGATCGCATCCGCGAAGTCGGCCGCATCGATGAAACGGATCTGCGGGTGACGGTGAGCCAGTACGGCAGCCTGATTAATCTCGCGGCTCCTGTGATGGAAAATCTGCACCACCAGCTCACCGGCTCGGGCAGCGTGGTGCTCCTGTGCAGCGGCGACGGCCTCATCCTGCATTCGATGGGCGATCCGGATTTCATTCCCCGGGCCCAGCACGTCGCGCTCAAGCCCGGTGTTTCCTGGGCCGAGGAGCAGAAGGGCACCAACGCCATCGGTACCGCGATCGTCGAACGCGAACCGGTGGTGATCTACGCCGCGCATCACTTCATCCGCCAGAACCATTTCCTGGCCTGTTCCGCCACTCCGGTGCTCGATCCGAGCGGTGATGTGGCCGGAGTGCTCGATATCACCTGCGACTACCGTGGCCACCAGCGCCACACCATCGCGCTGGTGCAGATGGCAGTGCGCGTGATCGAGAGGCAGGTGTTCCAGCATCGCTTTTGCCGCGACGTGGTTTTCAACGTTCACCCGGAGCGCAACTATCTCGGCAGCCCGTTCGACGTGCAGGTGGCTTTTTCTCCCCACGGCGTTTACCTGGCGGCTACCCCGGCAACCTGCGGACAGCTCGACCTGCGGCCTGGCGCCTTCCGCGGTCTGTTCGACGAGCTGTTCGACGCGTCGTTCGCGCAGGTCCTGCGCAAGCTCGGTTCGGTTTCGCCGCCGGTGATACAAGTGCGGCTGCGCCACAACGGCATGCCGGTGTATCTGCAGTTGGCGCAGCCAACGATGGTCGCGAAAGCAGGTCACGGTACGCCCGTGGCTTCCCCGGCGCAGAAACGGCAGACCGCGTTCGACGGTCAGCGTTCGCTACACGAACTGACGCTCGATACGCTCGGCGCATCTGATACGTTGACGCTGTTCAACATCGAAAAGGCGCGCCGCACGCTCGGCCGCGACATTCCGATCCTGATCGAGGGCGAAACCGGTGTCGGCAAGGAATGGCTGGCGCGCGCGATCCACAACAGTGGCCGGCGCGCCGGCGGCGAGTTCGTGGCCCTGAATTGCGCGGCCATTTCGGAAGGACCGCTCGAGGCGGAGCTGTTCGGCTACGAAGAGGGCGCGTTCGGCGCCAAGCACAGGGCGGCGATCAGCAAGATCCAGCGGGCCGACGGCGGTACGCTTTTCCTGGACGAGATCGGGGACATGCCGTTGCATTTGCAGGCGCGGTTGCTGCGCGTCCTGCAGGAGCGTGCCATCACGCCGCTCGACGGCAAGCCGGTGAACGTCGATCTCGCGGTCATCTGCGCCACCCACCACAAACTGCACGACCTGGTGCGGGAGGGCAGTTTTCGCGAGGACCTCTACTACCGGCTCAATGGGCTGACGCTGTTCCTGCCGCCGCTGCGGGAACGCAAGGACCTGCTCGAGCTGGCGAGGGCGCTTGCCGCGAAGGAATGCGTTGCCCCGCGTTGCGTCGAGATCTCGGCTGAGGTCACGGACATCTTCGCGCATCACCCATGGCCGGGAAACCTGCGGCAGATGCATTCGGTGATCCGCACCGCGCTGGCGATGGTGGACGCGGGCGAGAAGCTGGAACGCCGGCATCTTCCCGAAGATTTTCTCGAAGAACTGGCGCCGACGCCCGTTGCTGCAGGCGCACGCGAACCGGTTGCTGCGCAAGCGGTCATGTCGTCGATGTACGCGGACAGTCTGGAGCAGATCGAATTGCAGGCAATCCAGGAAACCATCCGCCACTGCAACGGCAACATTTCCGCGGCCGCACGCCAGCTCAACGTAAGCCGCACCACGCTCTACCGCAAGCTCAAGCACTCCCCCTTTGCGACCCCCGGTCCGCAAGATGACCGGCGCGGCGTCGGTCGCAAGCGCCGCGACGACCTGCGCGGTTGACGTGCGCGCTCATTTCATTCGGAAATTGCCAAGCCGAGTTCGAAGAGCGGCGACGCTGATGCAACCTGCAACAGGTGTCCAGAACTGAAACACTCCTCGAAGATCGCAGCGGTTTTACCTTCTGCAGCATTCGATTTCCATTCAGGAAAAGTGTTGACCCTATAAAAGCACTGTGCTTGTATAGGGGCACACGTTCGGTGAGATTTCCTTCCGGAAATGCATGTGCCGGTAATGTGTGTGCCGTTGCGGTGAAGAGGGTGATGCGCAGACACCGCGAGGCAAAGGAAACGCTCTGTGGTCAACTTCAAACACTATAAGCAGGAGGAGGCATGAGAGTTACTTTACGTTATCTCGCTTTGCCGTTGACCTTGGCCGCCGCGGCAGGCGTGGCACAGGCCAACTCGGACGTTGAAAGACTCACTGCAAATCCGAAGAACTGGGCTATGCAGGCTGGCGACATGTACAACCAGCGCTACAGCAAACTCAGCCAGATCAACGCCGGCAACGTCAATAAACTTCAGGTCGCCTGGACTTTTTCCACGGGCGTATTGCGCGGTCACGAAGGGTCTCCGCTGGTCATCGGTGACATGATGTTTCTGCATTCACCATTCCCGAACAAGGTCTTCGCGATCGATCTGAACACCAACAAGATTAAGTGGAAGTACGAGCCCAAGCAGGATCCGGCGGTCATTCCGCAGATGTGCTGTGACACGGTGAATCGCGGCCTCGCCTACGCTGAAGGCAAGGTATTCCTGCAGCAGGCCGACAGCATGCTGGTCGCATTCGATGCCAAGTCCGGCAAGGTCTTGTGGTCGGTGAAGAACGGCGATCCCAGTGTGGGTGCGGTGAATACCAATGCGCCGCATGTGTTCAAGGACAAGGTGATTACCGGCATCAGCGGGGGCGAATGGGGTGTGCGCGGTTACGTTGCCGCCTACGACATCAACACCGGCGATCAGGTCTGGAAGGGCTACAGCACGGGACCGGACGACGAGATGCTGATCGATCCCAGGACCACCACCACCTGGATGGACGGAAGGGTGCAGCCGGTAGGAGAGGATTCTTCGCTCAACACCTGGAAGGAGGACCAGTGGAAGATCGGCGGCGGCACCACCTGGGGCTGGTACAGCTACGACAAGGCACTCAATCTGATGTACTACGGCAGCGGCAACCCGAGCACCTGGAACCCGGCGCAGCGTCCCGGCGACAACAAATGGAGCATGAGCATCTGGGCTCGAGACGTGGACACCGGCCAAGTGAAGTGGGTCTACCAGATGACGCCGTACGACGAGTGGGACTTCGACGGCATCAACGAGATGATCCTCGCCGACATCCCGGTCAAGGGCAAGATGACCAAGGCGCTGGTGCACTTCGACCGCAACGGCTTTGGTTATACGCTGGATCGCACCAACGGTGCGTTGCTGGTTGCACAGAAGTACGACCCGACGGTGAACTGGGCGACCCACGTGGACATGAGGAGCGGCCGTCCGCAGGTTGTTTCCAAGTACTCGACCGCGCAAAACGGTCCTGACGTCAACACCAAGGGAGTCTGTCCCGCGGCATTGGGGTCCAAGGACCAGCAGCCGGCGGCGTACTCGCCCAAGACCAGGCTCTTCTACGTGCCCACCAACCATGTGTGCATGGATTACGAGCCGTTCGAGGTCGAGTACGTGGCGGGCCAGCCGTACGTCGGGGCGACCCTGTCGATGTATCCGGCCATCGGTCCCGGAAAGTCCGGAGGCATGGGAAATTTCATCGCCTGGGATGCGGGTACCGGCAAGATCGTCTGGTCCAAGCCGGAGAAGTTCTCGGTGTGGAGCGGCGCCTTGGCAACCGCCGGCGACGTGATTTTCTACGGCACCCTGGAAGGCTACCTCAAGGCAGTGGACACCAAGGGCAAGGAGCTGTGGAAGTTCAAGACCCCGTCCGGAATCATCGGCAATGTGTTCACCTACGAGCACAAAGGCAAGCAATATGTCGGCGTGTTCTCCGGCATCGGCGGCTGGGCCGGCATCGGCATGGCAGCCGGCCTGGAGAAGGACACCGACGGCTTGGGTGCGGTGGGCGGTTATCGTGAACTGAACCAGTACACCGATCTGGGCGGCTCGCTCACGGTGTTTGCTCTCGGAAACTGACAAGCCAAAAAAAGCGTTCGTATGCGAAATGGCATCCCGGTGCGTTTACGGGATGCCATTTCTTTA
>DASYUW010000196.1:0-12209 GCA_036000845.1 Burkholderiales bacterium | reverse complement strand
TCGGAGGAGCGCGGGGCGGCCTGAGAGCATGTTGACCTCGCCGGTGAACTGACCGGGTCCATGGACGGCGACGAGCGTCTCGGTGGTACCGGATGGCCGGACGACCTCGACTTGACCTCTCGTGACGACGAAGAACGGCACAACCTGCTCCCCCGCCTCGACGAGCACCTCTCCAGGTCGGATCGGACGCGCGTGTCCATGCACAGCGATCCGTTCAACCTGCGCCGGCGTCAAGGTCGGAAACATACGTTCCACACCCGAGGCCTGGGTCAACGGCACCGGGAGAGTTCTATTGGTCATAGGCGACGCGCCTTTCTCATCTCGATCCTGTCTCTCAATTAGTTCCCTGTAGTGAGAACGGCTCGAAACCGCGCCTTGCCGCTCATCATGTGTTCGTAGGCCTCGGCTGCACGCTCCAGCGGAAAAACTTCAGTCATAGCCCGCACGCCGGTGAGCATGCTGAACGAGAGCGTATCCTGCGAATCAATGGAGTTGCCGGAGGGCCACCCCATGATCGACCGGCGCCCTCCGATCATCAGACTTCCATTCACTTCGAGGGGCTCATCAGCTGCACCGACGATTATTAACTTCCCGTTGACGGCGAGACCGCCCAGGACGGCGCTCATAGCTTTACCGCTCGTCACGGTTGCGAGGATGACCCTGGCGCCGCCCAACTTCACCAGTTCCGCCGCAGCATCCTGCGCCTGACTATCAATGTAATGCCACGCACCAAGCTTCCTGGCCAGCGGTTCTTTGTCCTTCCCTCGCGCGATGGCAACGGTCTTGAAACCCATCTTCGCGGCGAACTGAATGCCCGAATGGCCGAGCCCACCTATACCGAGTACCGCGACTAAATCGCCGGGCCGTGCGCCGCTGTTCCGAAGCGAGTTGTAGGTGGTGATCCCTGCACACATCAGCGGTCCCGCGTCTACGGCTGAAAGCGCTTCCGGAATCAGCGCCAATGCTCCGGCGGGAGCGGTCATGTATTCAGCGTAGCCGCCGTCGTACGCGATACCAGGAACTTGGAAAGCGATTTGGCAGGTAACGAAATCACCGCGACGGCAGGAATCGCAGTACCCGCAGTTTCCGCCGTGCCAGCCGACTCCAACCCGTTGGCCTGGTGTCCATCCGACAACGCCTGTACCGACCGCGTCAATAATTCCGGCGATCTCATGCCCCGGGACCCGCGGGTACTGGATGCCCGGCCAGGTTCCCTCCTTCGTAAAGGAGTCGCTGTGGCAAACGCCGCAAGCTTCCACCTTGATGCGCACCGATCCAACGCCGGGCTCCGGAATTTCGCGCTCAATGAGCTCAAATGCCCCCTTGGGGCGAGTGACTTGCGCAACACGCATCTTTGACATAATTCCTCCGATCGTATGTCTTGTTGATCTCTCTCAAGTCTACGCGACCGGGATCGACGGCAAATCCAGCAACTCGGGCTTGCCGCCAGCCATGGCGGGTGCGGAGCCTTTGATTTGTTCGTGCGGCGTACCGAGTGCGATCCCGCTGGCCGTATCCAGGCGTGCGATCTGATCGGGCGAGAGCTTCACGTTGAGAGCACCGAGCGTGTCATCGAGCTGTTCGCGAGTTCGCGAACCGAGGATCGGGATCAGACTGGTCGTGGACCGGCGCGCTTTGTGCAACAGCCAGGCAATGGCAACCTCAGTCGGAGACGCACCGGCTTCGCGCGCAACTGCCAGAACCGCGTCCAGGATGCCCGTCTCACGCGTAGTCTTTTCGGTGTGAACCAGCACGCCGAGTCTCGTGTTCAGACGTCCTTCATTACTCGAACGGTACTTGCCGGTCAGAAATCCGCCGCCGAGCGGCGACCACAGCGCCACAGCCAACCCCAGCGCCTCGGCCATCGGCAAAAGCCCTCTATCAGCCGTGCGCTCCGCGAGGCTGTATTCGATTTGGATACCGGCAACCGGCGCCCAGCCACGCAATTCCGTCAAGAGGTCAGCGCGGGAAACCCGCCAGGCGGGAAAGTTGGACAGGCCCGCGTAGAGGATCTTGCCGGAGCGCACCAGATCGTCGAAGGCGCGCATGATTTCCTCCATTGGCGTCACGCCGTCGGCGAAGTGCGCCCAGTAAAGATCGATGCGGTCGGTCTTGAGCCGTTTAAGACTTCCCTCGATGGAGCGAACCATGTTCTTGCGGCTGTTGCCGGTCCGCGAAATGCCGTCAGTGGCAGTCGTTCCCAACGTATATTTCGTCGCGAGAACAAAATAGTCGCGGTCGGCGGCGATGAACTCGCCGACCAGTTCCTCGGACTCTCCGAGCTGATAGGTGTCTGCCGTATCGATGAAGTTGCCGCCCGCTTCGGCGAAACGGTCGAACACTCTTTTCGCTTCGCCGCGCTCGGCCCCATGCCCCCAGCGGGTACCAAAGTTACCGGTGCCTAACGCGAGTTCAGATACCCGCAAACCCGTGCGCCGTCCGAAAATCTTGTATCTCATGCCGTTGCTCCTTAACTACATCTCAACAGCCTCTCGGCTTTGCATGGAAAACTGCTTCTGCCGAGAACAATTAATGCAGCGTTTTGGCCAAACAACTTGCGTATTTTCGTCGTGACTGCTTGTGAACTCGCAGGTGATGGTGAGCTAAGAGATCATTAAGAACATAGGACACCACCAGATACAGGCCCGATGGATCACGGATGAAGGGCACGACCTCGTCAGTCACTGCAACGATGAGCTCTCCCAAAGTGGTCCTGATAACTTTTCGCTGCCGCGTGGTTTGCTCCTCGACGCGCGATGCCAATGGATGCCTCTTGGCTTCAAGATTGGTAGACATTTGATATTGGTCCTCTCCGATTCGTCGTGTGATGCATTGGTAATAGCAAGCCGCGTACCGGACCAGATCGATTTCCGGAAAACGCTTATAAAGGGAGAAAATCAGGACGGTTACAGACTTTTCCGCTGATAGCGTCGCGGAGCTTGGGACGAAGGATGTGTGCCGACCTATCGGCAAGTGCCGAAATGTCGGCTCTAGCGCGAACGAGTAATGCCTAGCCTTTTCATCAACAAGTTCGCGCCCGTCCCGTCCGCCCTTAGACGCTCGTCGAGCGAGTGTCTTGTCGAGTCGAAGCGCCGTGTACACCCCGCCGAAGCCGCCGCCTAAAATGATTACTTTGGTCTTCTTCATTTCGAGCCTTCGTCAGAGAATGCTTTGGGCCGCCCATCGAGCGAGATGTTTGTCTGCCCTTGAACGACTGGGAGGTTCTTCTTCAGCCCCACTTAATTCTGAGTGCCCAGTATCCTATCCAGATTGAATGCAGCGCTAATCAATGCAAGATGTGTGAAGGCCTGCGGAAAATTGCCCAGCGCCTCGCCTTGCGGCCCTGTCTGCTCTGCGTAGAGTCCGAGATGATTGGCATAACCCAGCATACGTTCGAATAGTAGCCTGGCTTGATCGAGCTTTTCAGGGATTCTCTGGCCCGCCCGGGTCAGCGCCTCCACGAGCCAGAAGGAGCACATATTGAAGGTGCCCTCCTCACCGGGAAGTCCGTCAATCCGTGGTTGCGGCGGGTAGCGGTACACGAGGCTATCACTGACGAGACCCCCGCGGCGTGGGTTCTCAAGGATAGCAGCTATCGTGCTGAGCATCCGCGGATCGTTCGGGGCCATGAAGAAAACCAGCGGCATGATCAGAAGCGAGGCATCCAGATCCTCGCTCCCGTAGAATTGGGTAAAGGCGCGATGCTTCTCGTTCCAGCCGCGGGTCATCACTTCCTCGTAGATGCGATCCCGCTCGTGGATCCACTTCGCGCGATCTGCCGGCAACGCGCGTTTGTCCGCCAGCCGGACGCCGCGATCCAGCGCAACCCAATTCATGACCTTCGAGTAAACGAAATGCTCTTCCCGATTGCGCATCTCCCAAATGCCTGCGTCAGGGCGCTGGCCGTTCTCGCAGAGCCACTCCATCCTAGCGCGAATTTTTACCCACATATCGTATGAGATAGGGCTCACGTATTTGTTGTAGAGATAAAGCGAGTCCATTAACTCGCCGTAAACATCGAGCTGGAACTGCGAAGCGGCGGCATTACCGATGCGCACGGGGCCAGACCCCCGGTATCCCTCCCAGTGTTCCAAAGTCTGCTCGGGAATCGGACTGTCGCCCTGGATCGTGAAGAGTACTGGCATCGGCGCTTTCGGGTCGAAGTGCTTGGATGGGTAATTCTCAATCCAATTCATGAACGCCGCGGCTTCGTCTCTAAAGCCGATGCGAAGAAACGCGTAAACCGTGAAAGCCGCGTCCCGTAACCAGGTGTAACGGTAGTCCCAGTTCCGAGTGCCTCCAATCACTTCAGGCAAGCTGGTCGTGGGAGCAGCAATGATCGCCCCCGTGGGATCGAAGGTAAGAAGCTTCAACGCCAATGCCGATCGCTGCACCTGCTCGCGCCAGCGTCCGTGGTAAGTGCAGCCAGAGAGCCAGTTGTGCCAGAATTTCACTGTGTTCTGAAACAGCTCTTCGGCTTCCCTTTCGGAGGGCGGGTAAGGAACACTGCCTTCGGTGCCCTGGGCCCTTAGAATGAAGACCTGTGACTTCCCCTCCTCCAGTGTGAACTCGGCGGCCACTCCTCCCTGTCCGTCCTGCTTTAGCGCAACAGCGCCACTAAGGGCGATGGTCAAGCTGCCTGATTTGAAGATCACGCCGTTGGCTGCTGCCAGCGTCTCGTGACCCTTACGCCCATAGTCAAAGGCGGGGCGGCAAATGAGCGAAATGCGCACTGCACCCCTCACGCAGCGAATACGGCGATAGAGATGGTGATACCAGGGTGAATCGGAAGCAAGCCCTACAGGCATGAAATCTTCCAGCTCGGCGATTCCATCTGGAAGCAAGAATCGCGTCACAAGGATGTTCGTGGAAGGCCAATAAAACTGTTTGTGCCGCACCTGATCACCAACGGGGCAAATCTGGAACCGGCCTCCTTTGTTGTCATCCAGAATCGCCCCGAAGATGCTGGGCGAGTCGAAGTAGGGGTAGCAATACCAGTCGATCGAACCGTTCATGCCCACCAGTGCAACTGTGCGCATGTTGCCTATGATGCCGTAGTTTTCGATCGGCTGATAAGACATCGGTGCGCCTCTTCGGATTCCTTCCTGGTTTCTATGGCAATTTACTTTTCCCTGCAGCTCACGAACGTGCTAGAGCGTTTTTGGATTGTTGTGGTTATTTCGAAACATGCTCATCTCCGATAATCGCTGCCGGGGGTACACAACCTCGAAAGACTCGGCCGCATCTCCGGTGAGGATCAGAATTCAAGGGACAGACATGAACACTTCCTGATGGCTTTCTAATCTTGCCAGACACCCGCGTTTTCAGTCCGGGCAGGCGGCGCCTTTATCGACCCATGCGCGCACGTTTTGTACGAACTCCGCGTGACTCGGCGGCGTCGTCCGGCCGTCGCCGGGGTTCCAGCCCCAAAGCACCAGGGAGTCCTCGGAAACATGATGGACTAACTGCTCGGTGGTCTTGCCTCCATTCTGCCGACGGTCTTTCATTTGACGGCAGAGCTGACCCGGCGTTTTCCCTTCGAACACCATGCGCATGTTGGGCGGCGGCAGGTGCCAGTTCGGATTGCCGGGAGGCATGTTCTCGCCGGCAAGGTTGACGTCTTGGTGGCAGGCGCTGCATTTCATCCCGAATTTGCCGCGCCCGTCCGGGCCGCGCTTGACGTTTTGCGCGTGCAGGTGGCTGTCGTCACCCTGAAGTGGTGCGTCTCCCACGGGATGGCAGTTCATGCAGCGCGGATGCATGAAAACCGGGTACGCCGCTAGAAATGCCGCGCGCGCGCCGGCGTCGTCTCTTTGGCGCGGTGCCCCGCGTTCTGCGGCGTCGCTCAATGCAACGGAAGGTGCAGTAGTCCATTTGAGATGGTAGGCCAGAGCTACAAAGAGCAGCACGCTCACCACCAACAGCCCCTTTCTCACATGCGCCGCTCCAATCCGTCCAAAAGCAGTCGTTCTTACCATAGCGTTCCTCTCATAAATTTGTTGAAACGATACTAAGCCTTCTGCAAATCTTCGGCGCGGATGGGCAATCGCCGAATGCGTTTGCCCGTGGCCGCGAAAATCGCGTTGGCCACGGCCGGGGCAACTGGCGGCACGGCGGGTTCACCCATGCCGCCCATCTTGTCCGTGCTCGGCACGATGTGCGCTTCGACCTGGGGCATTTCGTTCATTCTGAGCATCTGATAGTCGTGAAAATTACGCTGCCGCACCCGCCCCTTCTCGAAGGTGATCTCGCCGTAGAGCGCGGCGGTGAGTCCGAACGCGACTCCGCCCTCCAACTGTGCACGGATCGTATCGGGGTTCACCACCGGGCCGCAGTCGATGGCGCACACGACGCGGTGGACCCTGAGCTTGCCTTCCTTAGAAACCGACACCTCAGCCACGTGCGCCGCAAAGCTTTGGAAGGATTCGTGCAGAGCGATACCACGGCCCCGCCCCCCGGGCAGCGGCTTTCCCCAGCCGGCTTTCTCAGCGACGAACTCAAGAACTCTCTTGTGTCGCGGGTGATTCGCGAGCAGCGCGCGGCGGAATTCATACGGGTCTTTCCCCGCTGCGTGCGCCAATTCGTCGATAAAACTCTCGACGACAAAGGCCGTGTGGGAGTGCCCGACCGAGCGCCACCATAGCGTCGGGACACCGCCGGGCGCTTGTTGCCAATCCACGAGCAGGTTGGGAATTTCGTAAGGGACGTCCCTCGCGCCTTCCACCGCCGTATCGTCCACGCCATCTTTGATCACGGCGGCCTCAAACGGCGTGCCCGCCATGAAGGATTGGCAGACGATGCGTTGTTGCCAGGCAACCGGCCTGCCGCTCGTATCCAACCCAGCGCTGACGGAGTGATACGCCCTCGGACGGTAGCGTCCCCCGCGCATATCATCCTCCCGCGTCCAGACGACCTTGATCGGCGCTTTAACCGCCTTGGAGATTTGCACTGCTTCGCGAACGAAGTCGCTGTCGGGAGTCGCGCGCCGTCCGAAGCCGCCGCCGAGCAGAGTGGTGTGTAGATTAATTTGTTCCGGCTTCAGCCCGGTGTCCTTTGCTGCCGCGGCGCGGTCCAGTGTTTGAAACTGCGTGCCGGTCCAAATTTCGCAACTGTCCGCGCGCACGTCGGCCACGCAATTGAGTGGTTCCATCGCTGCGTGTGCGAGGTAAGGCAATTCGTAAACGGCTTCAAACTTTTTGGCAGCGCTACCGAACCTCGCCGACACATCACCTTCCTTCCTGGCCACGGCTCCCGGTTGCTGGGCGAGTTTTGCGTACTGTGCTCCCTGCGTGCCGCTGTCGAGCGCGGCCAATGCCCCTTCATCCCACGCGATCTCCAACGCGTCGCGTCCGCGTTTGGCGGGCCAAAATCCGTTGGCTACCACAGCCACGCCGCGCTCGATCTCGACGACATGTCGCACCCCTGCGATTGCTTTCGCCTTCTCGGCGTTGAAGCTTTTCACTTTGCCGCCGAAGACTGGCGGACGAGCGACGACGGCGACCAGCATTCCGGGGACTTTCACGTCCAGGCCAAAGATGGCTTTGCCATTGGTCTTGTCCGGCGTGTCCAAGCGTTTCATTGGCTTGCCGATGATTTTGAATTGCTTGGGATCTTTCAACGTGACGTCTTGCGGCGGGGCCAAGCGAGAAGCTTTCTCGACCAGCTGCCCGTAGGACACTCGCCGTCCTGAGACGGAGTGAACGACGCGGCCGTTTTCAGCCCGACAACTTGCCGGTTCGACTTTCCACGTCTCCGCCGCGGTCGCGATCAACATCTGGCGCGCCGCTGCCCCGGCTTTGCGCAACCGTTCCCACTCGCTCCATGTACTCGTACTGCCGCCCGTCATCTGCATGCCGTAAACGGAGTGGTTGTAAACCGCGTCAACCGGTGCCGCCTCGAAGCGAACCTTGCTCCAGTCCGCATCCAATTCTTCGGCGACGACCATAGGGACGCTGGTGTAAGGGCCTTGCCCCATCTCGGAATGGTTGACGATGACGGTGACGCTCTCATCCTTGCCCACGCGGACGAACGCGTTGGGTGCAAAGGTCGTGGTCGTTTGTTGAGCCGCTTCAGTCCTATGGTGGGCTCCGGGGAGATAAACGCCAAGGATTAAGCCTCCGCCGGCGAGCGCACTCGTTTTAAGAAAATTCCGGCGGCTGAGATTAACAATCGTGTTCATTTCGCACCTCCTCGGGCCTTCATCTGCGACGCCAGATGAATAGCGCGCCGAATACGCGGGTACGTCCCGCAACGACAGATGTTGCCCGACATGGCGTCGTCGATGTCCGCATCGGTGGGACGTGGCTTCTCGCGCAGCAGGATGGTGGCGGCCATAATTTGTCCCGATTGGCAGTAGCCGCACTGGGGAACATCCTCGGCGATCCAGGCTCGCTGCAATGCGCGGCCCACGTCGCTTGAGAGGCCCTCGATCGTCGTGACCTCCTTTCCCGCGGCCCGAGACACCGGCGCAACGCAAGACCTTATGGCCTCGCCGTTGAGGTGGACCGTGCATGCGCCACACAGCGCCATGCCGCAACCGTATTTCGTGCCCGTGAGACCGAGGTTTTCCCGTAGGACCCAAAGCAGAGGAGTGGAAGGATCTATGTCTAAATTTACGCGCCGTTTGTTCACACTGAAGGAGATCATCGAGACACCTCCGTTAATGAATTGATGTTGCAGGTGCAAAAGTTGCCCGCTTCTAACGCCAGCCCAGAAACCCGCAAACCCGTCCGCCGTCCGAAAATCTTGTAACGCATGTCTTCTGCTCCTTGATTACATCTATGCGCGACACTTGCTTGGAGAAGCTCACCTCGAACTACCATCTGAGCGACCGCTCTCCTGGAATCGGCTGCGATCTCCCACGTGAAAGGCAAATCACCTGGCGGGTTGTGGCATCCATGGCAATCCATTGCTGTTAGCCTTCTTCTTGAGAAAGCTGGCTTCATCCGCTTACACCTCAAGGCGTCGCGAAGCGGGGAATGCCTCACGCCAACAAATTCTCGATTTTTACCGGCAGTTCCCGCACGCGAACGCCGGTTGCGTGATGGACCGCCGCTGTGATGGCAGCAGCCACTCCGGCCAAGCCGATCTCGCCGATGCCGCGTGCGCCGATTTCGTTAATCTCTTTGTCGGGGAAATCAAGAAAGTGCACCTCGATAGGCGGCACGTCGGCGTTGACCGCCATGACGTAGTCGGCCAGATTACTGTTGATCGGTGCGCCATTCTGTGGATCGTAAGAAGTGTGCTCGAACAGCGCCATGCCGATTCCCATCACGACGCCGCCCTCGATCTGATTCCGGCCGGCCAGCGGATTGAGAATGCGACCCGCATCGATGACCGTCACCACTCGGCTGACGCGCAGCCGAGCGATCTCCGGCTGCCACGTGACCTCGACGAAGTGACAGCCGAACGAGTGCGTCGAGAATTTCGGTTGTGGACTGCCGAATGTCGCTTCGGACTTGCCGCTGCCTGTGACCAGGCCCAGATTGGCGCGCTTGAGCAAATCCGCGAACGGCACGCCACCAGTGGCGCCGTTAGCCTTTACAAAGACCCGGCCGCCTTCGAATGCGAGTTCGCCGGGCTTGCGTTTCTCGAACGGCGAGCCCGGGGTTGTCGTTGCGATGGTCAGCAGCGATACGATCACGTTGTCTGCCGCCTGAAAGACGGCCGGCACTACCGATCCGGTCGCCAGCGAGCCGCCCGAGAGCGGGCCTTTCGGAAGCGACGTATCGCCGAGCGCTACTTCGACTTTGTCGAGCGGGACGCCGGTCTTCTGCGAGGCGAGTTGCGCGAGAATCGTATATGTGCCGGTGCCGATGTCCTGGGTAGCGCATGCGACACGGGCCGTGCCATCGTCGCGAAGCTGGACGCTCGCCTCGGCGGCGAAACGTCCGGCAAGCCAGGAGCACCCCGCCATTCCCCAGCCGAGGATCAAGCCGTCGCGCTTCATGGAACCAACCTGGTGCGTGCGCTTGGACCAGGCGAACTTTTCCGCGCCCAGTTCAAAGCACTCGAGCAGATGGCGCGATGAGAACGGCAGCCCCAGCCCCTCGTCGATCTTCGGCTCGTTGATGACACGGAGTTTGACCGGGTCGATCTTGAGCTGATCGGCCAGTTCATTCATCGCCGACTCGGTCGCATAGAGGCCGGGCACGGCGCCGGGGCCGCGCATATCGGCGGCTGCGCCAACGTTGCGCTTGGCCCGTCCGAACCTCACGCCCAGGTTGGGCACGCTGTATTGGAACGGCGTCGCTTCGCCGCAGTCTTCGTGATGGCCGTCGAGCATCGACCGGTGGTAGATATAGTCGTGCTGGAGCGAGACGAGTTTGCCGTCCGGAGTCGCGCCGAGCCGCACTCGCTGCTGCGTGCGCGGCCGGTGACCCACCGTCTGGAACATCATTTTCCGGCTGAGCACGAGTTTCACCGGCTTGCCCAACTGCCGCGCCGCGGCGGCGGCGAGCGCACAGTGCGTCCACGGAAACAGCTTGCCGCCGAAACCCGACCCGACGAACTTGGTGATGACGCGGACGTTCTCTTTCGGCAAACCGAACATTTGCGCGAGTACGCTCCGGAAGTTGACGACTCCCTGCGACGAGTCGTACAGCGTCAATGTCGGGCCGTTCCAGATCGCGGTCGTCGCGTGCAGCTCGATAGGGTTCTGCGCCTCGGCCGCCGTGACATAGGTTTGATCGATTTTGACCGGCGCGCTCGCGAACGCGGCATCGGCATCGCCGCGCTGGCTTTGCAAGCGGTGGTGCGGGCCGAATGTGGCGAGAATCACTTCGGGATCGTCGTCCGCTTCGAGCTCGGTCTCGACATTCGGCTTGTCCTTGTCGTACGTCGCGCGAACCGCGTCGGCGGCCGCTTTGGCAGCCTCGAACGTGTCCGCCACAGCGAGCGCGATGTATTGGCCGTAGTAGCGAACGACATCGTCGTCGAAAGGCGGGCGCCGCTCTTCGCAGATGCCTTCGAACCCTGGCTCTAGGACCGAGCGGAAGATCTTTCCGATGTTCTCGCGATGAAAGATCGCGCGCACACCGGGCATCTTCTCGGCCGCAGTCGTGTCGAGTTTGACGATGCGGCCGTTGGCGATTGTCGCCTCGACCGGAACGGCATAAAGCATCCCGGGAAAGTGGAAGTCGGAGGTGTACTGCGCACTTCCGCTCACCTTCGACGGGCCATCCACGCGGGGGGTGTCCCGACCGATCGGTGATGTCGTCGGGATTTCTTGTGTCGCTGACATGTTCGCTCCTTCCATGAATCACACGGTCGCCATCTGGAGCGCGTAGGTGAGGCAGCGCTTGGCCAGCTCGATTTTGAACGCATTCTCACTCTGCGGTTTAGCGTCGCGTAAGGCCGCCTCCGCCGCCCTGCGGAAGTTCTCCTCGTTTACAGGCTGGCCGGCGAGCGCGGCTTCGGCCTCGGGAGATCGCCATGGCTTGGTCCCCACACCGCCCAGTGCGACGCGTGCCCGAGTCACTTTCCCGCCCGCAACCGTGATTACGATGCCCACCGACGCCAGAGCGAACTCGTAGGACGCGCGGTCGCGCAGCTTCCGATAGACCTGCCTACTCCCCGCGACGGGCGGTGGGAGTGTGACGTGGGTGATGAGGTCGCCCGGTTCGAGCACGGTTTCGCGATTCGGTGTGTTGTCGGGCAGAAGATGAAAGTCACCGATGGGGATCGCGCGCGCACCCGTCGGGCCTTGCACATGGATCGTCGCTTCCAATGCCGCCATCGCCACGCACATGTCCGAGGGATTGGTTGCGATGCAGTGTTCGCTAGCGCCCAGGATAGCGAGCATGCGGTTGGCGCCGGTGATCGCCGGGCATCCGGTTCCAGGCTCTCGCTTGTTGCAGGGCATGGCAGTGTCGCGGAAGTACACGCACCGCGTGCGCTGCAGGAGATTGCCGGCCGTGGTCGCCATGTTGCGCAGTTGGGCCGATGCGCCGGCGAGAATCGCCTGCGACAGCACAGCATAATCTCGTTGCACCGTCGGATGGTGCGCGAGATCTGAATTTCGAACGGTCGCGCCGATCTTCAGGCCGCCGTCAGGCGTCGCTTCGATCTTGTCGAGCGGCAGACGGTTGATGTCGATCACCCGCGCAGGCCTTTCGACGTTCAGCTTCATCAAATCCAGCAGCGTCGTCCCGCCGGCGACAAACCGCACGTCGGCGCCCTGCTGCGCGGTTTTCGCCTGCGCGGCGGTC
>DASYUW010000195.1:0-23004 GCA_036000845.1 Burkholderiales bacterium | reverse complement strand
ACCATTCGGCGCGCGTAGTAAGAGATGGCCTCTTCGACCATCAGCCACCGGCTGGGGGTGCCAGCCATATCCACTGCAAGAATCAGGGCCAACTCCGCTCTCCTGGACAGTCCAAGCTCTGACTTATGGTCAGGCTTCGGTATTAGGGCCGGATTCCGGACGCAACTTGTAATCGGAAGGCCGGAAACGCGGCGTTTTCAGGAGTATAGGCAGATCAAACGCAGTTTGGAAGCATCTACGCTGCCTAAGCACCCGTTTATGCGGATTATTCACCGGCCTGTCAGGCCGTCTTGGTGGCCAAAGCGATCTTCTGGATGGTAATGGCGTTGACCGGGCACACCGCCTCGCAGCGGCCGCAGCGAATGCACTGGCTTTGGTCAATCCACAGCCGGTTGTAATAAAGCGAGTCGGTCCCGCCCTTTTCCACTTTGGTATAGCCCATCACCCGTCCCTCGTCGTCCCGTACCAGCGAAGCAATCTCGACGATGCAGCCCTCAACCGGTCTCACCTTCAGGCACTCGTCGCACAGCACGCAGTCCCGGTCCACGATCTCGAACTTGTAGTGGCAAAGGTAGCAGCGCGACGCCTCTTCCTTCGCCACTGGCGCGGCGAACCCGGTTTCGACTTCCGTCTCGAGCCCCCTGGCCGCAACCGCGAGTGTCGGCATCGGATGGATCGGAATGACGTTCATCTCCGCGGTGCGTCCGGTGGTACGGCCACCGGGCAGCTTCGAGCGGAAAGCCGGGCCGATCTGCGCGATCTGCTTTCTCCGCGGCGCGCCCGTCAGCCATTCGTCCACCTTGCGCGCGCACTTCTTCGCATGCCCGATTGCCTGGATCAGCGTGGTGGCGCCGAGCGCAAAATCGCCCGCGACGAAAATATTGCGCTGCGCGGTCTGATGGGACGTGCCGCTCGCCAGCCAGCCGTCGCGCGCCACCAGCTTCGGCACAAGTGCCGCATCGATCCATCCCGCTTGCGGGAACTGCCCGGTTGCGAGGATCACGGTGTCGGCGCCGATCTCGAGTTCGGCTCCGGGGATCTCCACCGGCGCACGCCGGCCGTCGTGGCCGGGCTCCCCCTGCCGGGTACGCACACAACGCATGCCAATCACCTTGCCCCGATCGCCGAGAAAGGCGAGCGGCGCGCAATTCGTTTCCAGGTGCCCGCCTTCTTCCAGCAGTTCCTCGAGCTCTCCCGGCAACACCACCATATCTTCGCGCGCCCGGCGGTAGATGACGCCGACTTGCGCACCAAGCCGCCGCGCGGTACGGGCGCAGTCCATTGCCGTATAGCCGCCGCCGATCACGACCACTCGCCCGCCGATCTCACGCCTGTCGAACTCGTTCACCTGCAGCAGGAAGCTCAGGCCGTGTTCGATTCCCGTCAATTCCTTGCCGGGCAGCTCAAGCACGTTGGGCCGCAGTGTTCCCGCGGCCAGCACCACCGCGTCGAAGTCGGCGGAGAGCTGAGCCAGCGTGACGTCGGTACCGACTGAGACTCCGCAACGGATGATCACGCCGATGGCGGCGACTTGGCGGATCTCGCGATCGATGATTTCGCGCGGCAACCGGAACGCCGGGATGCCCTGGTTGAGCATCCCGCCTGGGGACCGGTGTCTCTCGAACACGGTGACACCGTGCCCGGAGAGCGCGAGTTCACGCGCAGCGGCGAGTCCCGCCACGCCCGCGCCGATCACCGCAACCCGCTTGCCGCTGGCGGGAAAATCCGGCTTGAGGACCACCGGCGCGCGCAAACCGAAATCCGCAGTCGAGCGCTTGGAAAAACAGATCGCCACCGGCTCGCCATTACCTTCCCATCCGTGGCGGCAGGCGTCCTCGCAAGGCCGCGAGCACACCCGCCCAAGCACCGCAGGAAAAACGTTGTCCCGCAGGTTGATCTCGTAGGCTTCCGCAAACCGGCCGTGGTAAATGGCCTCGAGATAGCCGGGAATGTCGGTGCCCGCTGGACACGCCGCCTGGCAGGGAATGTTCTTCTCCAGCCAGTAGAGATCCTGCGCAGAGGTACTGGTACCAACCGGGATTGACAGGGCCGTCGCTGATTTGAATTGAGATGACATGATCGTGAATACCGTGAAGGTCGTGAATATCGTGAATGTCGGCGTTAAGGCGTCTGGATTTTTACGGCATTCACGTCTTTTTGCTTCACGATAATCACGATATTCACGGTCTCAAAACAAACCCACCACTTTCCCGTCTGGCGTGAGGTCGATCCTGGTCGCGGAAGGCACCTTCGGCAAGCCCGGCATGGTCATAATATCGCCGCAGACCATGACCACGAACTCCGCACCGGCAGCCAACCGCACTTCACGAATGTTGATGATATGACCCGACGGGGCGCCGCGCACCGAAGCATCGGTCGAAAACGAATACTGGGTTTTGGCCATGCAGACCGGGTAGTGGCCGTAGCCGTCCTCTTGCAGTTTTTGGATCTGCGCCTTGACCTTGGTGTCCGCGCTGATATCGGCGGCACCGTAGATCCTGGTCGCGATCAATCTTGCCTTTTCCCAAAGCGTCGCCGAATCTTCGTAAACGAAGCGGAAGTCGGCCGGTGCGCGCTCGATCAGATCCACCACCGCGCGCGCAAGCGCCTCGGCACCCGCTCCGCCCTGCGCCCAATGCTTCGCCACCACGATCGGCGCTTCGTGATGCGCCAGCTTGCGCTTCAGCAACTCGATCTCGGCCGGTGTGTCGTGACTGAAGTGGTTGATCGACACCACGCACGGCAAGCCGTAATGGTTGCGCACGTTGTTGACGTGCCGCTCAAGATTGGCAATGCCCTTCTCCAGCGCCGGGAAGTTCTCCTTGTTCAGTTCCGTGAGATCGACGCCGCCGTGGTACTTGAGCCCACGCACGGTGGCGACGATCACGCAGGCATCGGGGCGCAGCCCCGACTTGCGGCACTTGATGTCGACGAACTTCTCCGCGCCGAGGTCCGCGCCGAATCCGGCCTCGGTCACCACATAGTCGGCAAGCTTCAGACCCGCTTTAGTGGCAATGACCGAGTTGCAGCCGTGTGCGATATTGGCAAACGGCCCGCCGTGAATGATTGCCGGATTGTTCTCCAGCGTCTGCACGAGATTGGGCTTGAGCGCATCCCTGAGGAGCACCGTCATCGCCCCATGGGCGTCAAGATCGCGCGCCCGCACCGGCTTCTGGGCACGCGTGTAACCGACCACGATATTACCGAGCCTTTCCTTCAAGTCGGCAAGCGACTGCGACAGGCAGAAGATCGCCATCACTTCCGAGGCCGCCACGATGTCGAAGGCGTCGTGGCGCGGGTAACCGTTGGCGGGACCGCCGAGCGATACGACGATGTCACGCAGCGCACGGTCGTTCATGTCCAGCACCCGTTTCCAGGTGACGCGGCGCACGTCCACCCCGAGTTCGTTGCCGTGGTGGATGTGGTTGTCGAGCATCGCCGCAAGCAGATTGTTGGCGAGCTGGATGGCGTTGAAATCGCCGGTAAAGTGCAGGTTGATGTCCTCCATCGGCACCACCTGCGCGTAGCCGCCGCCGGCAGCTCCCCCTTTCATGCCGAATACCGGGCCGAGGCTGGGTTCGCGCAATGCGATCAGCGCTTTCTTGCCGATGCGGTTGAGCGCGTCGCCCAAGCCAACCGTAGTGGTAGTCTTGCCCTCGCCCGCGGGCGTGGGGCTCATGGCGGTGACCAGGATCAGCTTGCCGTCGGGCCGGCCCTTCACGCTGTCGAGATACTCGAGCGAGATCTTCGCCTTGTAGCGACCGTAGGGTTCGAGATTCTCCTCGGGAATTCCCAGTCGTTCCACGGCAAGCGCGGCGATGCGCTTGAGCTTGGCCTGCTGGGCGATTTCAATGTCGGAAAGCACGGCGACCTCTTGCGATTTTTTTCTGGTCCAGGAGAACAAGACAAAAAAAGCGGCAGAGAAATCTGCCGCTCCTTGCGGAAATGCCGGTTTTTATCTCGACGGCCCAGTATGCCCGTCTTCGGGGCGGATCATGGTAGTGCCGCCCGGACCGTACCCAATGAGCTGCAGAATCACCTCTTCATCCTTGGCGCCGTCGAAATGATGCCCGCCCGCCGGATGCTTCATGAAGCCTCCCGCCTTGACCGGAACGGTCTTGCTCGGATCGAAGGTATCTCCCGTGCCGGTCCACCAGGTACCCTGCAATACGACGGCGTAACGGTCATCGGGATGGAAGTGCGGGCGCGACATGATCCCGGGCGGGAACTTGACGCGCACGACGTAGACGCCGGGCTTGGACGGGTCACCCGAAATTACCGCAAACTTGACGCCATTGTAGCCGGGGAGATCCTCCCATCGAACGTCTTCCGGCTGTACGCGCACGAAGCCCTCCGTATCCGAGTCGGCGCGCAGCAGTGCCGTGGGGCCGAGTGCCGCACCCAGAAACAGGGTTGCAGCGGCGAATCTGTGGAGGGTGGTCACGTTGCTCTCCCGGGAAAAACTGGCGTGAAGTTTACCTCATGTAATCGAGCGTCAGGTGCGCCAGCGAGCGCACCCCCAGCACCAGCGCGGATTCATCGACGAAGAAACGCGGCGAATGGTTCGGCGCCGATTGTTTGCGGTCGGTGCCTAGGGGCGTAATACCAAGGAAATAGAAGAAACCCGGAATCTTTTGCTGATAGTAGGAGAAGTCCTCGTAGCCGGTGATCTTCTGGCCGACGAAGACCTTGTCTGCCCCCGCCACGCGCTGCAGAGTCGGCACCATGCGCTCGGTCAAGGGTACGTCGTTCACCGTGACCGGGTAGGCGTTGTCGAAATGTACCTGCGCGCTCGCGCCCGCACTCCTGGCGATCATCTCTACAGTATTGCGGACGCGGGTATGAATGTCCGCACGCATGTCCTCGTTGAACGTCCGCACCGTGCCAAGCATCTCAACCATGTCCGGAATGATGTTGTCTCGCACGCCCCCTTTGATCGCGCCGATGCTGACCACCGCCGGCTCCAGGCTTACGTCCACCTGGCGGCTGACGATGGTCTGCAGCCCGAGCACGATCTGCGATGAGATCACGATCGGGTCGACTCCGCGCCACGGCAGCGCGCCGTGGGTCTGGCGCCCGGTCACCGTCACCCGGATGCGATCGGAACTGGCCATCGCCGGGCCGGGCCGATAGGCAATCGTGCCGGCCTCGACGCCGGCGAACACGTGCAGCCCGAAAATCACGTCGGGCTTCGGGTTTTCCAGCACACCCTGCCTGATCATCAATGCCGCACCCCCGTCCTCGCCCGGCGGCGGGCCTTCTTCGGCGGGCTGGAAGATGAATTTGATGCTGCCGGCAAGTTGCTGCTTCATTCCCGCCAGCAATTCGGCCACACCCATCAGGATTGCAACATGGCAATCGTGGCCGCAGGCGTGCATGACGCCGACCTCCTGGCCGTTAAAGGTGGTGCGGCTCTTCGAGGCAAACGGCAGATTTACTTCCTCCGTTACCGGAAGCGCGTCCATATCCGCGCGCAATGCGATGACCGGCCCCGGACGGCCGGTATCCAGCAATCCCACCACGCCGGTGTGCGCGACCCCGGTCTGCACCTTCAGTCCAAGCGCTTGCAGATGCCCGGCAACGATGCCGGCGGTGCGGACTTCGCGGTTGGACAATTCCGGGTGCTGATGCAAATCCCGGCGCCAGGCAATGATTCTGGATTCGAGCGCCGCCGTGCGCGCGTCAATCTGTGCCCCGGGATCGAGTTGATCGTTCATCGTCAGGGTTTCACGAACTTGAGCGCCATGCGATCGGATTCGCCGATGGCAAGATACTTCGGCTTGTCCGCGTCGGAGACATTGCGCAGGGTCGGCGGCAGCGTCCAGACCCCGCCCGGGTAGTCCGCGGTGTCCTTCGGATTGGCGTTGATTTCGGACTTGTTGTCGAGCTTGAATCCGGCCTTCTGTGCGGTCTCGATCACATAGGCCTCGGTCATGTAGCCGGAGTCGATCTGACGCTGGAAGGCTGTGCCGGGCTTGGCGCGGTGCTCGACAACCCCGAGCACGCCGCCGGGCTTGAGCGCGTCATGGAAGGCCCTGAACATCGCATCCACGGTGCCGGCCTTGGCCCAATTGTGGACGTTGCGGAAGGTCAGCACCATGTCGGCGCTGCCGGTGGGTGCGACCTTGATCGCATTCGGCGCAAACACCGACAGTTGGACCTTGCCGTAGAGATCGGCGTCACCCGCGAGCTTGGCGCGGAAGTTCCCGTCATTGGTGCGCTGGATTTCCGAGGATTGCGCGGTCACCTGGAATATGGCGGCGTAATAGGTCCCGCCTCGCATGACCGGCGCCAGGATCTCGGTGTACCAGCCCGCCCCCGGGGTGATCTCGACCACCGTCATGTTGGGCTTCAATCCGAAAAACAGCAGCGTTTCCTTGGGATGGCGGTATTTGTCCCGCGCCTTGTTGGCATCCGAGCGATGGCTGCCGGTCATTGTCCGATCGATCAACGCCTCGGTATCCTGTGCCCGGGCCGGCGCCACCATCGCGCCGGCGGCCAGTAACGGCAGCAACAACGCGCAGAAAATGGATTGCAATGCCTGCTTCATGAAACTCCTCCTTTGTTCTCGGTTTTGTTCGCTGCTGTCCGCCTAACGGCGATTGTTCTGGCGATACTCGAGATCCTGCCGCTGGATCTGAATCGAAAGGTCGCGCGCCCGCTGCTCGCGCTCGAACGCGAGCGCCGACCTCGGCAACGGCGGCGCCGCTTCCTGCCGGTGCGCACTCGCCCGCTGGGATTCGAGCAGGTGCCGCCACTGACCGTCCTGAAAGCGTTCGACCTGCAACCGCTCGGCGGTGATTTGCTGCTCCAGTTCCAGCCTTGCGGCGGGCAGTTCAGGGCGGGGATCGGTTTCGCCGGCGCGGACCGGCGGGGCATCCTCGAGCAACTTTCGCAAAAGGTTGGCGCGCTCTATCCGATCGGCGGCTTCGTCAGCCGGAACCGGTCCGGCTGCGACGGCCAGAAGCAGAAATCCAATCGGGGAAAGTCTCACTTTTTTGTGACCGCCGGAGGCCTGCGGAGTTTACAAGCGGTCCGAGGAACCGTCCATTCGCGCGCCTGCGATGCAGACAAACTTCGATTTCCGGGGCAGCGTATCCGGGCTTATTTTTCGATCAGTTCAGTCCGGCAGAGAATACGAACAATCTATTTATATTTCATATAGTTCAAGAATTTATGTGATGCTTTGTATTTAGTGTTATTGCGGCGCGCTAGAAACACGTCAGGTTGCGCAACTATCTGATAAAATACGTTGTCGAAATAATGCGATATGAAATGCATCAACCACTCTTGCACTGCCGCAAGACAGCGAAAGGACCAACATCATGAAAAACTTTCTCCAAAGCGTGTTCAACTGGTTCAATTCCGATGAAAACCAAGAGCTCGAGGCTTATTTATCGCAGGCCGCCAATCCGGCCGATGTGGATCGCCTGTTGCGCCAATGGGAGAACAGGGACAAGTCCTTCTTCTAGCTGCCATAAGGTAGCCTTGATTTTCCCCCGCCCGCAGCCGTCTCCGCCCTTTCCCGAGTGAAGTTCCGGCGACGCAAGGTCATGACGCTTGCCCTCCAGGGCGGCGGCGCACTCGGCGCGCTCACCTGGGGGGTGCTGGATCGGCTGCTCGAGGAACCGAAACTCAAGATCGAAGCGATCAGCGGCACCAGCGCAGGTGCGATCAATGCCGCGGCGCTGGCGTCCGGTTACGCAAAGGGCGGCCGCGAAGGCGCCCGCAAGTCCCTGGACGAATTCTGGAATTCGGTGGGCACGGCGTCCTACTCGATCGGCTCGTCCACCGGCGTGCACAGGGCGCTGTTACCAAACCCGCAGAAACTCCTGCTCGGACTCACTCGCTTTTTCTCCCCCTACCAGCTCAACCCCTTCGACATCAATCCGCTGCGCGACATCGTCGCCAAGGTGGTGGATTTCGATGCCGTGCAAAGCCGCCGGGCAATCCGGCTGTTCGTCGGCGCCACCCGTGTTCGTACCGGTACCCTGCGGTTGTTCGAGAACCGGGAACTGACGTCCGATGCGCTGCTGGCGTCCGCCTGCCTGCCCACCCTGCACCACGCGATCGAGATCGATGGCGAGCCGTATTGGGATGGGGGCTACACCGGAAACCCGGCTGTCTATCCGCTCATTTACCACTGCAAGACGCCTAGCATTTTGGTGGTAATGCTGCAGCCCCTGACCCGCGAGGACCCTCCGACCAGCGCACAGGCAATTCGCAGCCGCCTGACCGAGTTCCAGTTTAATTCTTCGTTTCTCCGCGAGATGCGCAGTATCGCACTGGCCAAGCAGACGATCGACGCGCAGTGGCTACCGATCGGGCGCCTGGAACGCCGCTTCAGGAAACTCAACTTTCACCTGATCGAAACCGACGACCTGCTCGCGCGCATGAGCATCGACAAGACGCTGAATGCAGACCTCGGCTTCCTGCTTAAACTGAAGGAAGAGGGACGCTCCCGGGCGGGAGCCTGGATCGAGAAGCATCTCGATCAGGTCGGTGGAGAGTCTTCGATCGACCTGGCCAAGTTGTTCGGCTAGTTTACTCGCCGCCTACGCCGCCTTTGCCGCCCTGGGCGTGAGCATTCCCTGGGTTTCGATGAAGCGCACGATCTCCGCAAGTCCCTGTCCGGTCTTCAGATTGCTGAACAGGAAAGGCTTCTCCCCGCGCATCCTGCGCGCATCGTGGTCCATCACTTCCAGCGATGCACCGACATACGGAGCGAGATCGATCTTGTTGATGATCAGCAGGTCGGACTTCATGATCCCCGGCCCGCCCTTGCGCGGTATCTTGTCTCCGGCCGCCACGTCGATCACGTAAAGCGTCAGGTCGGACAGTTCCGGGCTGAAAGTGGCGGCCAGATTGTCTCCGCCGCTCTCGACGAATACCACGTCGAGGTTGCCGAAAGTCCGAGCCAGACGCGACACCGCCTCGAGATTGATCGAGGCATCCTCGCGGATCGCCGTGTGCGGGCAGCCGCCGGTCTCCACGCCGATGATCCGCTCCGGGGGCAGCGCTTCGTTCCTGACCAGGAACTGCGCGTCCTCCTGGGTGTAGATGTCGTTGGTCACCGCCGCGACTTCGTACTTGTCGCGCATGGCCTTGCACAGCGCCAGCGTCAGCGCCGTCTTGCCCGAGCCTACCGGCCCGCCTATCCCCACTCTCAACGGTTGACTTGTCATTTTCATCTCCGAAAAACTGAAACTCGTTCAACGCAAAGGACGCAAAGGTACGCGAAGGAAAAAATCAAACGAGACGTGAACGGACCACTTGTTGAAAGTACCCTGCGAAAAAGGTAATGGCAGATCGAAAGATCGTGTTCACGCGTGCCTAGTCTTTTTGCCCGGTTCCCCACTTTCCCGATTTCCATTGCGTACCTTTGCGTCCTTTGCGTTGAACGCGTTTATAGCCTGGCAATGCCAGGCTTTCAGGATCGAAACAAACGCGTGTACTGAGTCTCGTGGCGGCTGCTGGCGATCGCCAGCGCCGGGGAGAAGTTGCTCAGGCCTTCCGCGCCGGTCTGGAGCGCCGCATCCGCAACAGAGGGCAGCAGCGTCACCAGCCGCGCAAGCACGCGTTGCCCGGCGGACTGTCCGAGCGGCACCAGTTTCATCGCCGAGGACGCCTGGTTCTCGCCCCAGGTCCACAGATAGCCGATCAGCCCTTCGCGCAGCGGCACGCCGAAACCATTCGCCGCAAAGCTGAACGCCGTCGGTAACGCCGGTGCTTCGATGGCCTCCAGCACGCTGGTGTCGAGTTCGCCGGTTGCATCCAGTACCAGCTTGAGCGCACCGCCCATCTGCTGCGTCTCGGCGCGCAGTTCCGCCGTTTCCCTGATGGCGACGAAGCGCGCGTTCCAGTGCCGCGCTGCATTGATATCGCCCTTATCCCACGCCTGGTACAGCCGCTGCCAGATCGGTGCTTCGAGCGTGCCGATGTTGAAGCGCAGCGAGTCTACGATCCACTGCAACGCGGTCTGTTCGTCGCGGATCGCGCCCTCTTCCACCGACCACTCCAGTCCCTGCGAATAGCTGTACGCCCCGATCGGCAACAGTGGGCTGGCCAGGCGCAGCAGTTGCGCGAGACTAGTGCCCGAAAGCGCGTCCGCGTTCATGTACCGGCCTTTGAAGAGTATTGATGGATGATGCCCCGGTGCATCGGCGCTTCGCCGTGATGCAGATGCCCCCCGTACGCGCCGGCCTCCGGTTCGAACGGAGCTTCCATCGCCACCGCAACCGCACCCAGTCCTTCGACCATCTGCCGCAGCACGTAGTCGTTGGCGATGCGCAGCCATCCCTCGCCGATCTGCAACGGAACATGGCGATTGCCGAGGTGATAGGCGATGCGCGCCAGTTGCGTCCCGTCCGGACAACCGATATGCAGCACTTTCTCGTGCTTGGCGGTGACCCTGACCACGCGCCCGTCGTCCGCTTCCAGGAAATCGCCGCCGCGCAGCAGTTCGCCGCGCGGCAGGAACAACCCGACCTCTTCACCGGTTTGCGAACGCGTGCGCAAACGGCTCTTCTGCCGCAGCTCGAAAGGCAGCACCAGCTCGGCATCGAACGGTGTTCGTGGCGCGCAGCGTTTCTGGATCGTAAGCATGGTCAGAACAAGAAGTATCTCTGCGCCAGCGGCAGAATCTTCGCCGGCTCGCAGGTCAGCAACTGCCCGTCCGCACGCACTTCGTAAGTCTCGGGGTCCACTTCTATATTCGGCAAATAGCCGTTCAGCGGCAGGTCGGACTTCTTCAGTTTGCGGGTGCCGGAAACCGCGACCAGCGGCTTCTGCAGCCCCAGTTTCCTGCCGACGTCGCCTTCCAGCGCAGCCCGCGACACGAACGTAACAGACGACTGCGTGCATGACACCCCAAAGGCCCCGAACATGTAGCGGAAGTGCACGGGCTGCGGAGTCGGAATGGACGCGTTCGGATCGCCCATCGCCGCCGCGGCGATCACACCACTCTTGAGTATCAGCGACGGCTTGACCCCGAAAAATGCCGGCTTCCACAACACGAGGTCGGCCAGCTTGCCGATCTCGACGGAGCCGACTTCGTGCGCGACGCCGTGAGTGATCGCGGGATTGATGGTGTACTTGGCGATGTAGCGCTTGACGCGATGGTTATCCGAATCCCCGCTGTCCTCGGCAAGGCTGCCGCGCTGCAGTTTCATCTTGTGTGCGGTCTGCCAGGTGCGGGTGATGACTTCGCCGACCCGGCCCATCGCCTGCGAATCGGACGAGATCATGCTGAAGGCGCCCAAGTCGTGCAGGATATCCTCGGCGGCAATGGTCTCGCGCCGGATACGCGACTCGGCGAAGGCAACGTCCTCGGCAATGCCGGGATCGAGGTGATGGCAAACCATCAGCATGTCGAGATGCTCGTCGATGGTATTGACTGTGTACGGCCGCGTCGGATTGGTAGAGGACGGCAACACGTTCGGCTGGCCGCAGGCCTTGATGATGTCCGGTGCGTGCCCGCCGCCGGCACCTTCGGTATGGTAGGTGTGGATGGTGCGGCCCTTGAATGCCGCGAGCGTGGTCTCGACGAACCCGGATTCGTTCAGGGTGTCAGTGTGGATCGCGACCTGCACGTCCATCTCGTCGGCGACCGCGAGGCAGTTGTCGATCGCCGCCGGGGTTGTGCCCCAGTCTTCGTGCAGCTTGAGCCCCATTGCACCGGCCGCCACCTGTTCGCGCAGCGGCATGCGCAGGCTGGCGTTGCCTTTGCCGAGGAAGCCGAGGTTCATCGGGAATGCCTCGGCCGCCTGCAGCATTCGGCCGATGTGCCAGGGCCCTGGGGAACACGTCGTGGCGTTGGTGCCGGTGGCCGGCCCGGTGCCGCCGCCGATCATGGTGGTCACGCCGGACATCAGCGCTTCTTCGATCTGCTGCGGACAGATGAAGTGAATGTGGCTGTCGACTCCGCCGGCAGTGACGATGGAACCCTCTCCTGCGATGATCTCGGTGGCGGCGCCGATGATGATGTTCACGTCCGGCTGGATATCCGGGTTGCCGGCCTTGCCGATGCCGCTGACGCGGCCGTTCTTGATGCCGATGTCCGCCTTGACGATGCCCCGGTAATCCACGATCAGCGCGTTGGTGATGACCGTGTCGGCGACTTCGCGCGCGCGCCGCTGGCTCTGTCCCATGCCGTCGCGGATCACCTTGCCGCCGCCGAACTTCACCTCCTCGCCGTAGGTGGTGTAATCCTTCTCGACCTCGATCCAAAGGTCCGTATCCGCGAGCCGGACGCGATCCCCCGTGGTGGGACCGAACATCTCTGCGTAAGCCGGTCTTCCGATCGAGGGCGCCATCAGAGCTTGCCCATCACTTTGCCCTGGAACCCGTACACTACTTTCGCGCCGGCGAACTCGACCAGCTCGACTGTGCGTTCCTGCCCCGGCTCGAAACGCACAGCGGTGCCTGCGGCGATGTTGAGCCGGAAGCCGTGCGCCGCGGCCCGATCGAATTTGAGCGCCTCGTTGGTCTCGTAGAAGTGGTAATGCGAACCGACCTGGATTGGCCGATCACCGCTATTGGCCACTTTCACCGTAATCGTCCTGCGGCCGGCGTTGATCTCGATCTCGCCCTCTCTCGTTCTGATCTCACCTGGAATCATCTTTTTCTCCAACATCTCTGTCTTCTTTCACCGCAAAGACGCAAAGAACGCAAAGAAAAGCAGAAAAATAGCCGGGGAAAACCCGCAATATGCAGAACCCGCATTCGTCGCAAATATCGGCAATCCAAGTACCGAACGACATGAATCGCTTCGTCTTTTTGTCCGAGTTTCCTTCGCGTTCTTTGCGTCTTTGCGGTGAAAGGAATTTGCCTTGAGTCTGTGGATCAAACAATAGGGTGATGGACGGTGACGAGCTTGGTACCGTCGGGAAAAGTCGCCTCGACCTGGATCTCCGGAATCAGTTCGGGCACACCTTCCATCACGTCATCGCGCTCCAGCAGCGTCGTGCCGAAGCTCATCAGTTCGGCCACCGTCCTGCCGTCGCGCGCGCCTTCCATGATCGCGGCGGAAATGAAGGCGACCGACTCCGGATAATTGAGCTTCAGCCCGCGCGCCTTTCTCCGTTCCGCCACCAGCGCCGCGGTGAAGATTAGCAACTTGTCCTTTTCTCTCGGTGTCAATTCCAATTGTTGTTCCTGCCTTTGACCTTTCACCCTCTCCGCCTCTCAGGGGGAGAGGGCCGGGGAGAGGTGGTTATGTTGCCCAAATCCTCGGTATTTGCATTGCCCTTTGCGAATAAAGCGGGCGAACGATCTTCCAGATGCGGACGAAATACTCCCGCGCCTCCTCGGCGGAAGACCCGAGGTATCTTGCGACCAGCAAGTCCGGCATTCGGGTCACCCCCCACCTGGCTTTCCCCGCCGGAGCCGCGTCCCTGCATTCGTCCAGCGAGGGCTTGGAGATTTCAATTCCCGCCAGCAGGAAAGTCCCGCAAACCGTGAAGCCCGCCATCCCCACCGGCGAATCCAGCAACGCGCCGCCGCCTTCGATCGTTCCCAACTCCTCGAACAGCGGCTGCCCGGCCCGAGTCACGCGCAGCCGTTGCCGCACGCTCCCCGATTCGAAGCGCTCACCGCTGGCGGCGCGGCCGAGGCACATCACGTCCCAGCCGCAGTACACCGCAGCCGGTTCCAGCGACACCGCGATCGCGTTCCTGCCGTTCGTTGCATTGAAGAAAATGTTCTCCTGCGGCAGCCACTCGCAGACAGCGCCGGCCGCCGCCGCGATCTCCACGTCCTGCGCTGCCTCCAGCATCGCGGAGCGGTACCACTTGGTCGCGCCCGGAGTAGTCAGCAGCGCGTTCGCGCCAGCCTGCAGATTCACCGTGATCGTCAGCCGATCGCCACCGGCAATGCCCCCCGGCGGGTGCAACACGATGGTGTGGCAAACCCGGTCGCCTTCCGGGTAGAGCGATTTCTGTACCGCAAGCGGACCGCGGCTCGAGCGGCGCGCAAGAACCGTGCGTCCACACCGCATCGCGTACGCCAGATCCAGGGCGGCGTCCCAGGTTCGCAGCGCGACCGCTTCGGCCTGTTTCATACCGACAGAAAGCTGCGCACATTGTCCGTTTCCATGTTGGCCCCGGCGCCGATCATGACGATTTCTCCACGGCGCAGAACCACGTAGTTGTCGGCGAGTTCGCGCGCGAAGTCATAATACTGCTCTACCAGCAGGATGGCCATGTCGCCGCGGTCGGACAGCACCTGGATCACGCGCTCGATGTCCTTGATGATGGACGGCTGGATGCCTTCAGTCGGCTCGTCGAGGATCAGCACTTTCGGCTTCATCGCCAGCGCCCGGCCGATCGCCAATTGCTGCTGCTGGCCGCCGGACAGATCGCCGCCGCGGCGATTCTTCATGGTCTTCAGCACCGGAAACATGTCGTAGATCCCACCGGGAATATCCTTCGCGGCGCCATTCTTGCGGCTCGCGAGTCCCATCATCAGGTTTTCCTCCACGGTGAGCCGCGGAAAGATTTCGCGCCCCTGCGGAACATAGCCCATGCCCAGCCGCACGCGCGCGTAAGGCGGCAGCGCGCTCACCTCCAGCCCGTCCAGCACGATGCTCCCGCTGGCAACCGGCAATACGCCCATCAGGCACTTGAGCAGCGTGGTCTTGCCCACGCCGTTGCGCCCGAGCAGCGCGGTCACCGCCCCCGTGGGCACCTCGAAGCTCACGTTGCGCAGCGTCTGGCTGCTGCCGTAGAACTGATTCAGTTTCTCGACCTTTAACATTCTTCAGATTCTTGAAAATCAAACCTCTCACCACGAAGGCACGAAGAACACGAAGAAACACAAAGAAGAACAATGCACAAAAGCAACTGCCTTCACCTTTCTCAAATTGCAGTCACGGACTCGCCCGATGTCATGAGGGTACCCATGGTACTTCCATCCCATTTTTCTGTCGTATCACGTCAGCACTTCTCCTTAATTTCTTCGTGACACCTTCGTGTTCTTCGTGTCTTCGTGGTGAGATTTTCCGTTTTTCCGTTTGTCCCAGCGTCAACGACCCAAATACACTTCGATGACGCGCTCGTCGTTCTTGACGGCGTCCATCGTGCCTTCCGCGAGCACGGCGCCCTCGTGCAGCACGGTGACCACACTGGCGATCGAGCCGATGAACTCCATGTCGTGCTCGACCACCACCACCGAGCGCTCGCCCGCCAGCGATTTGAACAACTCCGCGGTACGATCGGTTTCCTCGTCGGTCATGCCGGCGACCGGTTCGTCGAGCAGCAGCAGCCGCGGTTCCTGCATCAGCAGCATGCCGATCTCCAGCCACTGCTTCTGGCCGTGGGACAGGAGCCCGGCGAGGCGATCGGCTTCGGCCTGCAGCTTGATCAGGGCCAGGGTTTTGGAGATGCGATCGAGCTGTTCCGCGTTCAGGTGCGCACGCACGCTGGCCCAAACGCGCTTGTCGGTCTTCATCGCCAGCTCGAGGTTCTCGAACACCGTGTGGTTCTCGAACACCGTCGGTTTCTGGAACTTGCGGCCGATGCCCGCGTGCGCGATCTCGGGTTCGCTCAGGCGCGTGAGGTCAATGGTCTGGCCGAAGAACGCGGAGCCCTGGTCGGGACGGGTCTTGCCGGTGATCACGTCCATCATCGTGGTCTTGCCCGCGCCGTTCGGGCCGATCACGCAGCGCAGCTCGCCTGCTTCGACGGTGAGCGTGAGCTTGTTGAGTGCCTTGAAGCCGTCGAAGCTCACGGTGATATCGTCGAGATAGAGGATCGGACCGTGAGTGGTGTCCACCCCGCCTTCCCGGACGTGGCTGAGTCCGGAAGTGCTGCCGCTGACGCTGATTTCTTCGGACATCGTGTTCAAGTGCGCCTGCGCCTGGCCGCGCTCATCAGGCCGATGACGCCCCTGGGCATGAACAGCGTCACCAGGATGAACAGCAACCCCAGGAAGAACAGCCAGTACTCCGGGAAGGCCTGGGTGAAGTAGCTCTTTGCGCCGTTCACCACTCCCGCGCCCAGCAGCGGCCCGATCAGCGTGCCGCGGCCACCGACCGCGACCCACACCGCGATCTCGATCGAATTGGCGGGGGACATCTCGCTCGGATTGATGATGCCGACCTGCGGCACGTACAGCGCGCCGGCGATGCCGCACAGCACGGCGGAAAGGGTCCACACGAAGAGCTTGTAGCCCAACGGGTTGTAGCCGGAGAACATCAGACGGCTTTCCGAGTCGCGGATGGCGGTCAGCACGCGGCCGACCTTCGATCGGATCAGGTAGCGCGTCAGGAAGATCACGCCGATCAATGCCAGCGCGGTGATAGCGAAGATCACCGCGCGCGTCGAAGGCGCGGTGATCGGAAATCCCAACACGCGCTTGAAGTCGGTGAAGCCGTTGTTACCGCCGAAGCCCGTGTCGTTGCGGAAGAACAGCAGCATGAAGGCGAAGGTCATCGCCTGGGTGATGATGGAGAAGTACACTCCCTTGATGCGCGAGCGAAAGGCGAAATAGCCGAATACCAGAGCCAGCAGGCCGGGCGCCAGAAGCACCAGCGCCGCGCTCCAAAGAAAGTACTCCGACCCGGTCCAGAACCAGGGGAAGGCCTTCCAGTCGAGAAACACCATGAAGTCCGGCAGATCCGACTGGTACTGCCCTTCGCGTCCGATCTGGCGCATCAGGTACATGCCGAAGGCGTAACCGCCTAGCGCAAAGAACACGCCATGTCCGAGCGAGAGTATCCCGGTGTAGCCCCAGATCAGGTTCATCGCCATGGCGACGATGCAGTAGCACATGATCTTGCCGGCCAGCGTGATGGTGTACGACGACACATGCAGCGGACTATCCGGCGCAGTCAGCAGGAACAGCAGCGGCAGCACCACCAGCGTCACCAGCGCAAAGGCGCCGAGCGCCATCCATCCCGCCCCGCTGAACAGCGGTTCGATGTGCGGGACGTAACGCATCTCCAGTTCTTCAAGCTTCAACGGCGCGCCCCTTCAGTGCAAAGAGACCCTGCGGGCGCTTCTGGATGAAGGCGATGATCAGCACCAGGACCAGGATCTTGGTAAGCACCGCGCCGATGTGCGGCTCCAGGAACTTCGACAGCACGCCCAGGCCGAGCGCGGCATAAACGGTGCCGGCAAGCTGGCCGACGCCGCCGAGCACCACCACCATGAACGAATCGATGATGTAGCTCTGCCCGAGATCGGGACCGACATTACCGACCTGCGAAAGCGCGCAGCCGGCAAGGCCGGCCACGCCCGAACCCAGTCCGAATGCCAGCAGGTCGACGCGTCCGGTGGGCACGCCCACGCAGGAGGCCATGCTGCGGTTCTGCGTCACGCCGCGGACAAACAGCCCGAGCCGCGTGCGCGACAGCATCAGCCACATCATCAGCAACACGAACATCGAGAAGGCGATGATGACGATGCGGTTGTACGGCAACACCATGTTGCTGAGTTCCACTCCGCCCGACATCCACGAGGGGTTCGCCACCTCGACGTTCTGCGCACCGAAGATCTGGCGCACCGACTGGATCAGGAACAGACTGATGCCCCAGGTGGCGAGCAGCGTTTCCAGCGGCCGTCCGTAAAGCCAGCGGATCACGCTGCGCTCCAGCGCCATGCCGACCAGTGCGGAAGCGGCGAACGCCACCGGGATGGCCGCGACCAGATACCAGTCGAACAGCCCGGGCACATAGGACTTGAACAGCTGCTGGGTGACGAAGGTCGCGTAGGCGCCGATCATCAGCATCTCGCCGTGCGCCATGTTGATGACTCCGAGCAGGCCGTAGGTAATCGCCAGCCCCAGCGCCACCAACAGGAGAATGCTGCCAAGCGACAGGCCGGTGAACAGCCGGGCGAGGTAGTCGCTGATCAGCAACCGGTTCTGGATCGAGCCGATCGACAGTTCTGCCGCCGCACGCACTTTCACGTCCGGCTCGATGAAACTTCCGGACGCGTCTTTTTCCAGCAGCGCCAGCAGGCGGGTCCTGACTTGCGCCTGATTGCTCTCGCCCAGTGTCCTGACAGCCTCCAGCCGGATACCGGGATCGCTGCTTTTCAGGTCCAGCGCCGCCTTGGTCTGCTGCAGCGATTTCCTGATTCCGGAATCGCTCTCCCTGGCGATCGCCTTCTCGATCAGCGGCAGCAATGCGGCCTGGCTGGTTGCTTCGATCGCCTTTGCCGATGCAAGCCGGACCGCGCGATCGGGCGACAGCAGCTTGAGCGCACCTACGGCAGTGTCGAGCGCCCCGCGAATCCTGTTGTTGACAACGATGCTGTCGAGGCCTTCGGGAGCAGGCTCGATCGGCATCATCGTGGCCGCTTCGAAGACCTTTTCGTCCCGGACCACCACCACGCGGCCGGAGGGGGTGACGTTGAGCTCGCCATCCTGCATGGCCTGCAACAGCGCGAGCGCGGCTTCGTCGCCCGATGCTACCAGCGCGTTGATGGCCTCGAGCCTGGCGCCGACGTCCTCGGCCGCCAGCCCGGCGACGACCTGCCCATCGAGCGCGCGCGCAGTAACGGGGCAGGCGAGCGCCGCGACGAATGCAACGAGGAGCAATGCTGGTTTCAAGCTCGTTTCCCTTGAAGCGTATCGCGCGAACGACAATCAAAAAAAGGGCCCGCGGCTCATCACTGCCCAACCGCAGGCCCTGCCCTGATGCTGTTGTCGACTACGGGATGCGTACGAGGAGAAAACGCGCAACCCGCGGTCAGGTGATGCGATTACAGGCCCTGCTTGCCTTCGTTACCCGCAATGAACGGACTCCACGGCTGGGCGCGGATCGGACCCTTGGTCTTCCACACCACATTGAACTGACCGTCGCCCTTGACTTCGCCGATCATGACCGGCTTGTGCAGGTGATGGTTGGTCTTGTCCATCGTCAGGGTGAAACCGGAGGGCGCCTTGAAGGTCTGCCCTGCCATAGACACGCGAACCTTGTCGACGTCGATGGTGCCCGCCTTCTTCACCGCCTGCGCCCACATGTGGATGCCGACATAGGTGGCTTCCATCGGATCGTTGGTCACTACGGTGTCGAGATTCGGGAGCTTGCTCTTTTTGGCCCAGTCCTTGTACATCTTGATGAACGCAGTATTTTCTGGGTTCTTCACCGACATGAAGTAGTTCCACGCGGCCAGGTGGCCGAGCAGGGGTTTGGTGTCGATGCCGCGCAGTTCCTCTTCGCCGACCGAGAACGCCACCACCGGCACGTCGGTGGCTTTCAGCCCGGCGTTGCCCAACTCCTTGTAGAACGGCACATTGGAATCGCCGTTGATGGTGGAGATCACCGCGGTCTTGCCGCCGGCGGAAAACTTCTTGATGTTGGCCACGATCGTCTGGTAATCGCTGTGGCCGAACGGCGTGTACACCTCCTCGATGTCCGTCTCGGCCACGCCCTTGGCCTTGAGGAAGGCGCGCAGGATCTTGTTGGTGGTGCGCGGATAAACGTAGTCTGTGCCGAGCAGGAACCAGCGTTTAGCGGCGCCGCCGTCTTCGCTCATCAGGTACTCGACCGCGGGAATGGCCTGCTGGTTGGGTGCCGCGCCGGTATAGAACACGTTCTGGGAAAGTTCTTCCCCTTCGTACTGCACCGGGTAGAACAACAGGCTGTTCAGTTCTTCGAAAACGGGCAAGACTGATTTGCGCGACACCGAGGTCCAGCAGCCGAATACCACTGCTACCTTGTCCTGGGTGATCAACTGGCGCGCCTTCTCGGCGAACAGCGGCCAGTTCGAAGCCGGGTCGACCACCACCGGTTCGAGTTTCTTGCCGAGCAGGCCGCCCTTGGCATTGATCTCTTCGATCGCCATCAGCGCAGTGTTCTTCAGCGCCGTTTCCGAAATCGCCATGGTCCCCGACAGCGAGTGCAGGATGCCGACCTTGATGGTGTCGGCAGCCGTCGCCGTTGCCGCCATCGCAGAGAACGCGATTCCGAACAACGACTTCAATAAGTGTCTGCGATTCATAGAGTTCCCCTGAAAGATGTTGGACAATGACCGCCGGCGCTCGCAGATTCCGGATTGCCGGACGGTGTGCCTCTGGCTGCGGCAATTCGGATCGTCTTGCGACGAGCAGATTCGAGGTTGCGCGTGACTGTTGTGCAACAACCGTGCCGATGCTTCGCCGCCGCAACGAATGCCTTTGCGTTTCATGTGCTTGCCACGCCGCAAAGCACCTGGAGGGATGGTTTTCGAACGCCGCGGCCATGCACGCGAACCCACGCACGCACCGGGTTTGTGCGGAGGCTACCGGTAATGCACAACGAGGTCGCGCACGCCTCTGCGGAACCTGGACGACCGGGAATTTCCGCCGTTTTCGCCCCGCTCGCGTGCGCAATTCGCGCTCGCGGCCCGTTTCCGGTGCCGGCCCGGAGACAAATCCGAGTGGCACAATTACCTTGTCATGGCTAGAATTAGATCAAACCGCCGGCGCGCGGGACGGTGTGTGGGCCACCGCTGATAACGGCTGAAAACGGAGGAGACATGAAACGCAATCTTCCAGCTCTATTCGTCGCAGGCGCTTTCGCATTCTCTTTAACTCCGGCGTCGTCCGTGTTGCGGGCGGACGAACGCGGCAGCCTCGAGCCGATCCACGAGGACGCCAAACTGCAGGTCGGGGAGGAGCACAACATCAACACGCTGCCTGCTGCCGGGCCGCATCGACTTTACGTGGTCGAGCCGATCTTCCCGGTATTCAGCCGCTCCAAGGTCTGGGTCGTTGACGGCGACCAGTTGAAGATCATCGGAATGTTCGGTGCCGGAGCGGCCGGCAATCTGGCGATCGCGCCCGATCATTCAAGACTGTATTACGCCGATACCTACTGGGCCCGCGGCGACCGGGGCGAACGCACCGACGTCGTCACCGCCTGGGACGCGCAAAGCCTCAAACCGGTCGGCGAGGCAATCCTGGAAAAAGGCCGCTTCCTGGTGGTGACCAAGCGCAGCAACCTGGATGTCTCGCCCGACGGCCGCCATGTCTACTCCTACAACATGTCGCCGTCCACCGCCATCAGCGTGGTGGAGACTGCAGACATGACTTACAAGGGAGAGATCGAAATTCCCGGCTGCGCTCTGGTGTTTCCGTCCGCGCCCGGGCGCTTCTCCTCGGTGTGCGCCGACGGCACCCTGCTCACCGTCAGCCACGATGATGGTCTCGAGGCCACCAGCAGCCGCAGCGCCGCCTTCTTCGACGCCGAAAACGATCCGGTGTACGAGCATGCGGCGTTCGACAAGCCGGCGAACAGGGTTCACTTCCTGACCTACGAAGGCAAGATCATCACTGCGGATCTCACGCCGGATGAACCAACCTTCGACAAGCCATGGAGTCTCCTTAGCGCGGACGACAGGAAAAACCGGTGGCGCCCCGGCGGCTGGATGCCTATCAGCTACAACGCGGCGACCCAGCGCCTGTACGTGCTCATGCACCGGGGTCTCAAGTGGACCCACAAGCAGGCCGGCGAGGAAGTCTGGGTTTACAACATGAAAACGAAAAAACGGGTGCAGCGGATCAAGCTCGGCGCTGCCCACGCGCATACGCTAAAAGTAACCAACGACGAAAAGCCGATCCTGTTCACGCTCACCGAGACCGCCGCCCTCTATGCCTGGGATCCGAAAACCGGCAAGAACCGCGGCAAGCTCGAGGGACTGGGACTTTCGCCCTACGTGGTGATGGCGGACGGAGACTGAAGCCCCGATGATCGACCCGGTCATTCACTACTTATTGGTCTGCCTGCTGGCGCTGGTGTTTCTCCAGGGCGGCGCGGCCAAACTGACGGCGCGTGACGAATTCCAGGGCGTGGTCACCAGCTATCGCCTGCTTCCCGCGGCGGCGGTGCCGGCTTTCGCTGTGTTGCTGCCGTTTGCGGAACTCGCCGCCGGTATCGGCGTCGTCCTGCCGGCGACGCGGCATGCCGGCGCAGTACTGGCGATTGGGCTCCTGGTGATGTTCGCGCTAGCGATGGCAATCAACCTGGCGCGCGGCCGCACCGAGATCGACTGCGGTTGCTTCAAGTCGGGATTCAGGCAGACCATCAGCGCTTGGCTGGTGGGCCGCAATTTGTTGCTGGCCGCCGGCGCCGCGCTGTTGTGGTTGCCAGCTGGCGGCCGCGCCACCGGTAGCTTCGACGTGTTCCTGGTGATCGCGGCCAGCCTGATGCTGTTCCTCGGCTACTACTCGGTTGGCGTGCTCACCCGCAAGCCGGTGACGCGCTACGACGCCGGCTTCCGCAAGCCGCTGGCTTCGAGGAATTGAAATGAGCAACGAAGCGCTGCTGATTTCCAACGTGCTGCTGTGGATCGTGGTGCTCGCGCTCGGCCTGATGGTGTTCGGCCTGATCCGCCAGGTAGGCGTGCTGCACGAACGCGTCGCTCCGATGGGCGCGCTGATGACCGACCGCGGGCCGGAAGTGGGCGACATGGCGCCCAAGATCTCGGTCAATGATCTGCAGGGCAGGCTGGTGGATCTGGGCGGGCCGCATCCCGCCGGGCTGTCGCGCCTGCTGCTGTTCGTCTCGCCGACCTGCCCGGTGTGCAAGAAGCTGCTGCCGATCGCCAAGTCCTTTGCCGGCGGCGAGAAACTGGATGTCGCCCTGGTCGGCGACGGCGATCTCGCGGAGCAGCAACAAATGATCGAGCAGCACGGGCTGCAGGAGGTCACGTACATGAACTCGCCGCAGGTCGGCATGGCGTTCCAGGTAGGCAAGCTGCCGTACGCTATTCTTATAGATGAAGAGGGCGTGATCCGCGCCAAGGGGCTCGTGAACAGCCGCGAGCATCTGGAAAGCCTGGCGATCGCCAAGGAAACCGGGTATGGCTCGATTCAGGCCTACCTGCGGGCCAAGGGTTATGTCGCAAAAGGCAAAGAAGTCGCGGAAAGCACCTGAAGGCAATATCGGCATAGACGAACTCAAGAGCTGCGAGGAGGCACCATATGTCATCCAGGAAAAGCGTCTTCGGTTTCTTCGATAACTCGATCGAGCGGCTGGCCCGCACCTCGGCACAGAGACTGTCCCGGCGCAGCTTTCTC